>CAXNIC010000320.1:0-5989 GCA_964201945.1 Alphaproteobacteria bacterium | reverse complement strand
GGCGCGCTAGCGGCTGGCGGCACCTAAAACGCTCAGCCGGCTTCCTGGTACATCCAGTTCCGGACGATGGCGACGGCCTCTTCCGGGTGCTTGTCGACGATCTCGCCGATCTTCTTCAGCGAGGAGGCGCGGACGCGGCCCTCGACGCGGTTGATGTCGATCATCGCGTCCAGAAGGTCCTCGGGCTCCTCGTCCGGCGGCGCCAAGGCGGCGGCCGAGGGATCGAGCGGGCCGGCGAGCGCGGCGACGCCGGCGGGCGCGCCGCTCGGTGTCACCTGGCCGAGTGCGGCGCCGGCGGCCGGCAGCGCCTCGAACAGGCGCGTCAGCACGGGGCGGACCACGAGCAGGATCACCAGGAGGCCGACGACGGCCAGCACGATGATCTCGGCGAGCTGCAGGAACTCGCGCTTGGAGAAGCCGAACAGCGTCGCCGCCGAGTCCTGGATGTCCTCGACCTGGGCGAAGGGCAGGTTGACCAGCTCGATGGTGTCGCCGCGCTCGGCGTTGAAGCCGACGGTCGACTTCACCAGCGACTCGAGCTTCGTCAGCTCTTCCTGCGGGCGGGCTTGGTAGGCGCGGTCGCTGCCCGTGTAGTTGCCGTCGACCAGGACGGCGATGGTCATGCGCTTGAGCGCGCCGGCTTCGCGGATGGTGTTGCGGACGGTCTTGGAGATCTCGTAGTTGACGGTCTCCTCGTTCCGCGCGTTCTTGGCGCCCGACGCGGTCGAGCCGCCGGCGTTGAGGCCGCCCTGGGTCTCCGGCAGATTGGTCTGGATGGTGACGCCGGCCGTCGCCTGGTTCTCGTTCGTCGCCGAGTTTTCCTCGACGGTCTGGGTCGAACGCACGACCTGGCTGGCCGGGTCGAAGATCTCGGAGTTCTCGACCACGCGCTCGAAGTTGAGATCGGCCGAGACTTCGGCGCGGACCTTGCCGATGCCGACGGAGCGTTCCAGCAGGGTCTCGACCGCACGGGCGACGCGCTGTTCATAGGCGATGCGCATCTCTTCGGCGTTGGCGGAGGCCAGCTGCGAGGAATTGGTGTCGCCGCCGCGGGCGAGCAGGTTGCCGCGATCGTCGATGATCGAGATGCGCGACGGCTTGAGGTCGGGAACGGCCGCGGCGACCAGGTGCTGGATCGCCTGGACCTGCGGCTTGTCGAGCCGGCCGGAGCCCTTCATGCGCAGCACGACAGAGGCGCTGGGCTCCTGGCGCTCGCGGCTGAAGACTTCGCGCTTGGGTAGCACGAGGTGGATGCGCGCGGCGCGCACGCCCTGGATCGCGGTGATGGTGCGCGAGAGCTCGCCCTCGAGCGCCCGGACCTGATTGATCGACTGGACGAAGTTGGAGGTGCCAAGGCTCTGGGTCTTGTCGAAGATCTCGTAGCCGATCGAGCCGCCGGTCGGGAGGCCTGCCTCGGCGAGCTGGATGCGGAGCTGCGCGGTCTTGTCGGACTGCGCGAGGATCTGGGTACCGCCGCCGGCGATCCGGTAGGGGATGTTCTGCTGCTCAAGGCGAGCCGCGATCTGGCCCGCTTCGGCGGGATCGAGATCGGCGTAAAGGAGGGTCAGATCCGGTTGCGACAGCCGGGTCATCAGGAAGATGAAGAACCCGAGCATGACCAGGCCGACACCGCCGAGCGCGGCCAGCCGGACCGCACCCAGGTTCTTGGCCATCTGTACGAGAGCGTTCATGGCCCCCTCAACCGTGAAGCCGCCCCATGGCAGGGGCCGGCGGGTCACGCCGCGAATCGGACGTCCGGGCGCCTGCCGGGGGCGATAATGAGCGATGCGGGTCGTCCTCAGCCCGCGGAGCCCGTGCCGGGAAAGAGCCTGCTCCCAGGCCTGGAACTCTTCGACCGACAGGTCGTAGCGCCGGCAGGCCTCTTCAAGGCTCAGAAGGCCGCCGCGAACCGCGCCCACCACCTGGGCTTTCCGCCTGACCACCCAGCGCCTGGTGTCCGGCGGCGGCAGATCGCGAAGCTTGATCGACGTCGATCCGAATACGGGACGGGACGGAGCGGTATCGGCAGTCATCGGGTCGGTGCTTTGGCTGATGGAAGGTCAGCCGGAGCATGGACCGGAGGGTGTTAACAAACTGTCAACGCGCGCAAGGCCGTCTATGGCTTGCGACGGTGACAGGTTCGACCGCTACCCCTATCCTGCACCCTCATGCGAGTTCCGGAAACCGAGGCTGAGCGGGCAGCCGCCGCACTGATCGAAGACGGGCTCGCGCATCACCGCGCCGGCCGCATCGCCGAGGCCGAGGCGCATTACCGGCAAGCGCTGGAACAGGTGGCCGGCCATGCCGATGCGCTGCATCTGGCCGGCCTCGCTGTCTTTCAGTCCGGCCGGCCGGGCGTTGCCCTTCCGGATCTGGCGAAGGCCGCTGCCGCCGCGCCGCTGGTTGCCCAGTTCCACGCCGATCATGCGCTGGCGGCGATGGCGATCGGCCGCTCGGGCGAAGCCGGCGGCGCCCTCCGGCGCGCGCTTCTGCTCGACCCCGCGATCGCCGATGCCTGGTCGACGCTGGGCATGGTCGGCCAGCAGACGGGCGCTTATGCCGCCTCGGTCAACCGGGTGCGCCGGGCAGCGACGATCGAGGCGCTGAATCCCGCGGCGCACACCGCGCTTGGAACCCTCCTGGCCGCTTCTCAAGACCTCCCCGGTGCGGCGAAGGCATTCGGCCGGGCGCTCCGCCTTGCCCCGGACTCGCGCGACGCCCGCCTCAAGCTCGCCGGCCTCCACCAGGAAGCCGGCCGGGTCGACCTGGCGCTCGATCTCTACGAGGAGGGGCTGCGGCGCGACCCGCTCTCGACGGAATTCCACAACAACCGCGGCAACCTGCTGCTCGCCACGAGGCGTCCGGACGCCGCGGCGTCGGCGTTCCGGCGCGCCGCCTCCCTGTCGCCCCAGCTGGCCGAGGTCCACAACAACCTCGGCAACGCGCTCATGGGCGGCCCCGACCAGGACGGAGCCGGCCCCGTCTTCCGCCGCGCGCTGGCGGCCAACCCGGCCCTGGCCGAGGCCGGCAACGGGCTCGGCCGCTGGCTGCACGAGCGCGAGCGCTATGCCGAGGCGGTGACCGTTCTGAAGGCGGCGCTGGCGGTCAAGCCGGGGCAGGGAGAATTCCACGCCAACCTGGCCGCCACGCTGCGTGCCTCGGGCGAGCTCGACGGGGCGGTGGTCCATGCCCATGCCGCGGTCGCGCTGGCGCCGGCGATGGCCGAGGCTCACAACAACGCCGCCAGCGTCGACCTGGCGCTCGGCGATTCCGAAGCGGCCGTGGTCAGCTATCGCCGGACGCTGGCGCTCGTCCCCGACGTGCTCGAGGTGCATCGCAACCTGCTGACCTCGATGCTCTATGTCGCGGGCCTCTCGCCGTCGGCGCTGTTCGCCGAGCATCGGCGCTTCGCTGCCAAGTTCGCGCAGGTCTCCTCGGCTCGGATCGCATTCGCCGCATCGCCCGATCCGGAGCGGCGGCTGACGATCGGCTATCTCTCCTCCGACTTCCGCCATCACCCGATCGCGCGCAACGTCTGGCCCTGGCTGTCCGACCGCGACCCCGGCCGTTTCCGCGTCCTCGCCTTCGCCAACGTGCAGAAGCCCGATCACGTCACCGAGCAGATGAAGACCCTGGTCGACGGCTGGCACTCGGTCGCCGGCCTCACCGATGCTGAGGCGGCGCGGCTGATCCGGCGTGAAGGCGTCGACGTGCTGGTGATCCTGGCGAGCCATTTCGACCGCAACCGCGGTCTGGTCGCTGCCCATCAGCCAGCGCCCGTGGTGGTGAGCGCCCATGACGGCACCACCAGTGCCGTGCCCGGCATGGGCTACCTCATCGCTGACCTGACCGTCGCTCCGCGTCGGCCCGAGGAGCAGTTCAGCGAGCGGATCGTGCGGCTCCCGGTCTTCTCGATCCAGCGCCCGATCGACAACGCGCCGGTGATCGAGTCGCCGCCGGTCGTCGCCACAGGGCGGATCACCTTCGGCTCCTTCAACAATCCCTCGAAGATCACCCGCGCGACGGCGCGGCTCTGGGCCGGCGCGCTGAAGGCCGTGCCGAACTCGAGGCTGATGCTGAAATATCGGAACGCGCTGGCTTCGGGCCGGCTGCGCGACCGCCTGTATGCCATGTTCCGCGCCGAAGGCGTCGAGGCCGAGCGGATCGTGATGGTATCGTCGACCGGGCAGGCCGATCCCGTTGCCGCCCATCTCGCGCTTTACAACCACATCGACATCGCCCTCGACACCGCTCCCTTCAACGGCTCGACCACCACCTTCGAGGCGCTGTGGATGGGCGTACCGGTGGTGACGCTGCTCGGCGACACGATGATGTCGCGCTGGGCCGCCTCGATGCTGGTCCGGGTCGGACGGCCCAACTGGGTCGCGCTGGACGAACAGGGCTACGTCGCGCGCGCCGCCGAATGGTCGGGCGACGTCGACGGGCTTGCGCATCTCCGTCGGACGCTGCGCCAGGAGGTGGAGACGTCCCGCCTCTGCGACGCTGGCCGCGCGGTGCGCAACCTCGAGCGGGTGTATCGGGCGCTGTGGCGCCGCTGGTGCAAGGCCCAAACGCAAGCGGCGGGGGACTGATCCCCCGCCGCGTCGACTCCCCTTGCGTACTTCGGATTACCGCTTCAGGCGGACGACCTCGTCCAGCATCTCGTCGGCGGTGGTGATCACCTTGGTCGCCGCGGTGTATGCGCGCTGCGTGATGATCATGTTGGTGAACTCCTCGGCGAGGTCGACCGTCGAGTTCTCGAGCGAGGAGGGCGAGATCGCGCCCGAGGTGCCGGTGTTGGCCGGCCGGAGCTGCGGGTCGCCGGAGATGTCAGTCGTCGCGTAGGTGTTGCCTTCCTTGCGCTGGAGAGCGTTCGGGTTTTGGAAGGTGGCGACCGCGAGGCGGTAGATCTGGCTCGACAGGCCGTTGGCGTAGACCACCGTGACGTTGCCGCTGGTGTCGACCGACACGCCGGAGACGCCGGCAGGAGCGACGCCGTCCTGGGTGAGCGAATTCACCGTGTAGCCGCCTGCCACCTGCGAGAGGCCGTTGCCTGAGCCGATGGTGCCGAGGTTGAGGTTGATGGTGGTCGGCTGGGTGACGCCCGCGGTGGTGCCGACGACGGCCGAGAAGTTGATGCCGGAGACCGCGAGGATGCCCGAGGCCGACGGCGTCGTGTTGGTGCCGACCTGGATCAGCTGGCCGGCATTGTTGAAGACGACCGTGAAGGCGGTGGCCGGCGCGGTGATCGACGTCGGATTGAAGGAGAGCGTGACCGTCCAGTTGTTGAGCGTGACCGGCGTCCAGGTCAGCAGCATCTGCTGGGTCTGGCCGAGGGAGTCATAGACCGTGACGTTGGTCTGCTGGGTCGGCGTCACGCCGGTGGTCGGCGGCAGGTTGGCGATCACGCCGACGTTGCGGGTCGGGACGGCGACCGAACTCTGGTCGGCGAGGTTGACCGTCTGCAGGTTCGAGAACAGATCGGTCGCATTGGTGGTGGCACCGGCCGGGGTCACGAAGTTGCCGGCGGTGTCGAGCTTGTAGCCCTGCAGGAAGTAGCCGGCGCCGTTGACCAGGAAACCGTTCTTGTCGGTGGTGAAGCCGCCGGCGCGGGTGAACACGTTCACCGCGCCCGAGGCAGCCTGGTTCGACTGGTTGCTGACCACGAAGAAGCCCTTGCCCGAGATGGCGAGGTCCGTGGTCGAGGACGAGGCCTGGATCAGGCCCTGCTTGTCGACCTGCTGGAAGGGCGCAGCCTGCACGCCGCCCGGCGAGTAGCGGGCACGCGACGTGGTGTCGGTGACCAGGGTCGAGAAGCGCGCGACCGTGCGCTTGTAGCCGACCGTGTTCACGTTGGAGATGTTGTCCGAGAGAGCGGCCATGCTCTGCGACTGCGCATTGAGCGCCGTCACGCCGGAAAACAGAGCTCCATAAATTCCAGTCATGTCACGTCTCCTTGCCTGATCTCGCTTGGCTTAGGGCTGATGCC
>CAXNIC010000319.1:0-5994 GCA_964201945.1 Alphaproteobacteria bacterium | reverse complement strand
CCCTTGATGCGGAACTCTCCGGTCTCGTTGGGGCCGAGCACGCGGCGGGGATCGTCGAGGGCGACCGCATGCATGTCGATGCCGGGCAGCGGCATGCCGATTGATCCGGGCTTCCAGTCGCCGGCGAGCGGCAGGTTGGTGCCGGCGGGCGAGGTCTCGGTCATGCCCCAGCCGCCGCCGACGCGGAAGCCGGTGATCTTCTGGAATCTCTGCTCGACCTCGACCGGAAGCGAGGCGCCGCCGCAGGTGACGAGGCGGAGAGAGGAAAGGTCGCGCTTGGCGATGTCGGGATGCTGCAGGAGGGCGATGTACATGGTCGGCACGCCCAGCATCAGCGTCGCCTTCTTCTCGGCGATGTCGCGGAGCGTCGTTTCCGCATCGAAGCGGAGACGCAGCAGGATCTCGCTGCCGAGGGAGAGATGGCGGAGCAGGATCGTGGTCAGCGCGTAGATGTGGAACAGCGGCAGCACGCAGACGACCTTGTCCTCGCCTTCGCGCAGCGAGTCCTGGCCCTCGGCCCAGACATTGTAGATCGCCACCGCCGCGGTCAGGTTGGCGTGAGTCAGCATGGCGCCCTTCGGGCTGCCGGTGGTGCCGCCTGTGTATTGCAGCAGCGCCAGGTCGGCCGGCACGACCTCGGGCCAGCTCGACGGGATTTCCGCTGCCGCCATCAGCTCATGCAGCACCAGCGCGCCTTCGGGCGCGGCGGGCAGGGGCTCCGGATGCGGTCCCCATTGCGACTGGTCGGCGACGATCAGACAGTCGACCTGCCCAGAGGCAATCAGCTTCTTCGCGTTGGCGAGGAGGCCCGGATAGTTCGGTGCGACGAGGATGCGGGCACCGCTGTCGCTAAGCTTGTGGGCGAGCTCGCGCTCGGCATCCAGCGGGCTCAGATGGACGACATGCGCGCCAGTGCGGAGCGCGCCGAAGAACGCGAAGGGGTGATCGGGCGTGTTCGGGAGGTAGAGTGCGACGCCGGTGCCCTTGCCGATGCCGAGCTTGAGGAAGGCGGCGGCCGCGCGCTGGACCGACTGGTCCAGCTCGCCATAGGTCATCGTGCGGTCGCGATACTCGATCGCCGGGCGATTGCCGTGGCGGCCGACGCTGCGGGCCAGCAGGGCCGGGACGGTCGAGGTCTGAATCGGCGTGTCCCAGCGCACCCCCGGCGGGTACGACGCCTCCCAGGGATGGGGCCGGGTCATGCGGGCGAGGCGAAGCCGCGGCCCTCGCGCGCCAGGCGGTCGAGGACCGGTGCCGGCGTCAGCGAGGCATCGCCGCTGCGTCGCGCCTGCTCGGCCAGCCAGTCGCGGATGGCCTTGAGGCCGACCTGATCGGCATGGAACATCGGCCCGCCACGCCAGGCTGGCCAGCCATAGCCGTAGACCCAGATGACGTCGATGTCGCCCGGACGCTGGGCGATGCCTTCCTCGAGGATCTTCGCGCCCTCGTTGATCATCGGGTAGTTCAGGCGCTGGATGATCTCTTCCTGGCCGATGCTGCGGCGCGTGATGCCGAGCTTGGCCGAGGCATCGATGATGATCTTCTCGACATCGGGATCGGGGATCGGCGTGCGCTGGCCGGGCTCGTAGCGGTAATAGCCCCGGCCGTTCTTCTGCCCGTAGCGGCCGGCGTCGGTGATCGCGTCGGCGACCGCCGCACGCTGTCCGCGGGCCCGCCGCGCGCGCATGCCGATGTCGAGGCCGGCGAGGTCGGAGACGGCAAGCGGCCCCATGGCGAAACCGAAGGCCAGAGCCGCGGCATCGATCTCCTGGGGCAGCGCCCCTTCCAGCAGCAGCTGCTCGGTCGCCTTCAGGCGCTGGCCCAGCATGCGGTTGCCGACGAAGCCGTCGCAGACGCCGACGATCGCCGGCACCTTGCCGAGCTTCCGCCCAAGAGCGATCGCGGTCGCCAGCGTTGCATGCGAGGTGGCCTTGGCGCGCACGATCTCGAGCAGGCGCATGACGTTCGCCGGGCTGAAGAAATGCATGCCCAGCACGTCGGCCGGCCGGCTCGTCATCGCCGCGATCTCGTTGACGTCGAGATACGAGGTGTTGGTGGCGAGCAGCGCGCCCGGCTTGGCGATGCGGTTGAGCTTGCCGAAGAGCTCCTTCTTGATCGCCATCTCCTCGAACACCGCCTCGATCACCGCGTCGGCGCCGGCGGCCTGCTCGATGTCGACGGTGCCGGTGATCAGGCCCATGCGGCGGTCGACCTCCTCAGGAGAGTTGCGGCCGCTGCGCTTGTAGTTGGCGAGGATGGTGTCGAGGCCGCGCTTCAGCGCTTCCTGGGTGGTCTCGATCAGTGTCACCGGGATGCCGGCATTGGCGAAGCACATGGCGATACCGCCGCCCATGGTGCCGGCGCCGATGACCGCACCGCGCGCGATCGGCTTGGCCGCCGTGTCCGCCGGCATGTCGGCGACCTTGGCGGCGTTGCGCTCGGCGAAGAAGACATGGCGCTGGGCCTTGGATTCGTCGCTGGCGACCAGCTGCCTGAACAGCTCGGTCTCGCGGGCGAGACCCTGGTCGAAGGGAAGCTCGATGGCGACGCGGACGGCCTCGACGCAGGCCGCGACGGCGGGCGGCACGCGGCCCTTGCCGGTGGCCGCGGCGGCGGCCTTGTCGAAGCCGGCGCGGTCGCCGGGGACGGCGCGGTCGCGGACGCGGGGAAGGTCGCCGGACGCAGCCAGGTGCTCGGCGCGCACGGCGGCGGCACCGACCAGATCGCTGGTGGTCACCTCGTCGACCAGGCCCGATGTCCTGGCTTCCTCGGCACCGATCATCTCGCCCGAGATGATCAGCTTCAGCGCCCGCTCGGCCCCCATCAGGCGCGGAGCGCGCTGGGTTCCGCCGGCGCCGGGAAGGATGCCGAGCTTGATCTCGGGCAGGCCGAACTTCGCGTCCTTGGCGGCGACCCGCCCATGGCAGGCGAGCGCCAGCTCGAGCCCGCCGCCCAGCGTGGTCCCGTGGATCGCGGCGACCACCGGCTTCGGGCTCGCCTCGATCGCGGTGATCAGGTCGGCCAGATTCGGCAACTGCAGCGGCTTGCCGAACTCGGTGATGTCGGCCCCGGCGGAGAAGCAGCGACCGGCTCCCACCAGCACCACGGCCGTGACACCGGCATCCTCCTCGACCGCCTTCAGCGCCGAGGCGATGCCGAGGCGAAGGCCGTGTCCCAGCGCATTCACCGGAGGATTGTCGAGGCGGATGACCGCGACCGAACCCTTGCGCTCGGTCGTCACGAAGGACTTAGACACCCAACCCCTCCCCACATTTTTTGTTTCGCATTGCGAAATCGCGTTTCGCAGATTTGACGCGGATCGTAGGGTGGAGTGTACTGCCTGTAAATCCCCGCAAGAGGGGTCTCCAGGGCAGGGAATGACGACGAGCACCAGCACCGAATGGCTTGCGCGAGCGCGTGAGGAGGGCGGCCCGTCCGGGGAACCGCGGCGCGACCGCCAGTTCGTCGAAGCGCTGGCTCGCGGGCTGGAAGTGCTTCGCGCCTTCGCGCCCAACCACGCGTTGCTCGGCAACCAGGAGATCGCGCGCGCGACCGGGCTGCCGAAGCCGACCGTCTCGCGGCTTACCTACACGCTGACCAAGCTCGGCTACCTCACCTATTCCGACCGTCTCGGCAAATACCAGCTGGGCGCGCCCGCGCTGTCGCTCGGCTACGCCGTGCTCTCGAACATGGGCATCCGCCAGCTGGCGCGGCCGGCGATGCAAGAGCTCGCCGATCATTCCGGCGCCTCGGTCGCGCTCGGCAGCCGCGACCGGCTCAGCCTGATCTACATCGAGTATTGCCGCAGCAACGCCGCGGTGACGCTTCGCCTCGACCTCGGATCTCGGGTGCCGATCGCCACCACCTCGATGGGCCGGGCGCTGCTGGCGGCGCTGCCGGAGAGCGAGCGCGTCCACCTGATGGACTTCATCGCCAAGCGCGAGCCCGATCGCTGGCCGCAGATCCGCGCCGGCATCGAGCGCGGCCTTGAAGATTACGCGACCCGCGGCTTCACCCTTTCGATCGGCGAGTGGAAGGCGGATGTGAACGCGGTCGGCGTACCATTGATCCCCGCCGACGGCTCGCCGATCATTGCCTTCAATTGCGGGGCGCCGTCGTTCCAGCTTTCGCGCGAGCGGCTGGAGAGCGATATCGGCCCGCGTCTGGTCAACCTTGTCCGCGGCGTGGAGGCGCTGCTGGGTCATCAACCGTCGTGAACTTGAAAAAAATGAAAAGTTTCGGGAGGACACGTCTTGCAGGGAGCAGCAGGGGCTGCGACCCGCCTCGCTGAGGCGGATCGGCCCTCGGCAACGTCGTTGATGGACTCGCGGCCGCTGTTGGCTGTACGCGATGTCGTCGTCCGCTTCGGCGGCATCGTGGCGCTCGACGGCGTCTCGTTCGATCTGCCCGCCGGCCGCATCCTCGGCCTGATCGGGCCGAACGGGGCTGGCAAGACCACGCTGTTCAATTGCCTCAGCCGCCTCTACACACCGGCTTCCGGCGACGTTCAGTTCGAAGGCGCCTCGATCCTCGGCCGGCCGCCGCATCGGATCGCCGAGATCGGCATCGGCCGTACCTTCCAGAATCTGGCGCTGTTCCGCGGCCTGACGGTGCTGGAGAACGTGCTGGTCGGCGGCCATACGCGGACCCGCAGCGACTTCTTCAGCGACGCACTCGGGCTGCCCGGCGTCCGCCGCCAGGACCAGGACCTCGCGCGCTGGGCCGGCGAGGTGATCGACTATCTCGGCCTCGGCGAGGTCGCCCGCCGCCCGGTCATGGGCCTGCCCTTCGGCACCCAGAAGCGAGTCGAACTCGCCCGTGCGCTGGTGATGCGCCCGAAGCTGCTGCTGCTGGACGAACCGGCCGGCGGCCTCAACCACGAGGAGGTCGCCGATCTCGGCCGGTTGATCCGTCAGATCCGCGACGACCATGGCATCACCGTGCTCCTGGTCGAGCACCACATGGGCCTGGTCATGTCGGTCTCCGACATCGTCGTCGCCCTCGATTTCGGCCGGAAGATCGCCGAGGGGCCGCCCGCCGCGGTGCAGAGGGACGAGGCGGTGATCCGCGCATATCTCGGGACGGCGAAGACATGAGCGCGCATCTCGCCATCCGTGGGCTGAAAGCGTTCTACGGGCAGACACAGGCGCTGCACGGGCTCGACCTCGACCTCGAGGAGGGCGGCATCACGGCACTGCTCGGCGCCAACGGTGCCGGCAAGACCACGGTGCTGCGCGCCATCTGCGGCATGATCCGGAGCGAGGGCGAGATCCAGCTCGACGGCCGCGGCATCGGCGGCTTCACCGTCGAGGACGTGGTCCGTCTCGGCGTCGCCCATGTGCCGGAGGGACGCGGCACCTTCGTCCGCCTCACGGTCGAGGAGAACCTGGAGCTGGGCGCGATGATCCGGCGCGACCGCGCCGCCGTCGCCGGCGACATCGAGCGCGTCTACGCGCATTTCCCGAGGTTGAAGGAACGCCGGCACCAGCAGGCGGGCACCTTAAGCGGCGGCGAGCAGCAGATGCTGGCGGTCGGCCGCGCGCTGATGCTGCTGGACGAGCCGTCCTTCGGCCTGGCGCCGCTGGTGGTGGCCGAAGTGTTCGAGATCCTGAAGGAAGTGAACCGCGCCGACCGGGTCAGCGTGCTGCTGGTCGAGCAGAACGCGGCCCTGGCGCTCGAATTCGCCGACCACGCCTACCTGATCGAGACCGGACGCATCGTCATGTCCGGAACCACCGCTGCCATCGGCGCCGACGAGAATATCCGTCGCGCTTATCTCGGCTATTGAGGAGACGGGGAGGGAATGGACCTCTTTCTGCACCAACTCCTGGCGGGAATCGCGACCGGCGGCATCTATGCCTGCCTCGCGCTCGCCGTGGTCATGATCTACCAGTCGATCGACCACTTCAATTTCGCCCAGGGCGAGATGGCGATGTTCTCCACATACATCGCCTGGCAGCTGCTGGCCTGGGGCTTTCCCTACTGGCCCGCCTT
>CAXNIC010000318.1:0-6009 GCA_964201945.1 Alphaproteobacteria bacterium | reverse complement strand
TGGCGGGCGCCCGAGGTCCAGAAGCCCATCAGGCGGAAGCCCTTGGGCGGGTAATAGGCGGCGAGCTTCTTGCCGACCGAACCTGTGTATGTAGCAAACAGATGGTCGTCGTTCCTGAACAGGAAGGGCAAGGAGAACACCGCGCCCTGAGGAACCCAGCCCGAGGTCGCGCTGATCTCGACGACCGCGGCCTGGAGCGAGCCCAGCCGCAGCCCTTCCAGCATCTCGACCTCGCCGCCGAGCTGGCCGCCCGGGAACACCTGGATGTCGACCTCGCCATTGGTGCGCTCGCGCACGATCTGAGACCAGCGCGTCGCCGAAATGGTGATCGGATGGGTTTCATTGCCGAAGGCGATGCCGGTCTTCACCGTCACCTTGGCCGCCTGCTGCGCCGCGACCGGCGCTGCATATGCAAGAATTGCCAGGGCCCCCGCGGTCGCCAGGGACGCCATACGCGCGATCCGCCTCATGTTGTTTCCTCCCTTGGGTTGAATGAACACGACGTCTTTTTCTTATCGGAAAGGCTAACACGGCGGGAATCACGCCGAAAGTTCAGCGCGCCGTTCCCGAAACCGCCGGCGCGATCCGGCGGTTTCGGCGCTTGGCGAAGGGCCTAGAGGACGCTCGGCAGCCAGAGCGCGATCTGCGGGAAGAACAGGACCAGGAAGAGCCCGACCGCCTGCAGGATCATGAACGGCCAGACGCTGGAGAAGATGATGTCCAGCGTGATCTCCGGTGGAGCGACACTCTTCAGGTAGAAGGCGGCTGGCCCGAACGGCGGCGACAGATATGAACTCTGCATGTTCATGCAGAACAGGATGCCGAACCAGACCGGGTCGTAGCCGAGGTCTTTGATGACCGGCACGAAGATCGGCATGGTCAGCAGAAGGATGCCGATCCAGTCCATGAAGCAGCCGAGGATCCACAGCGCCACCATCATGATGATGATGATGACGATCGGCTCGAACGGCAGGCCGGAAAACAGGCCGCGCATGTAGGTCGTGCCGCCCATGACGTTGTAGATGCCGATCAGCGCATTGGCGCCGAAGGTCAGCCACAGCAGCACACCGGTGGTGTTCATCGTCTGGATCAGCGACTGGCGAATCATCGGCCAGTTGAGCTCCTTGCGGACCAGCGCCGAGACCACGGCGCCGACCACGCCGACGCCCGCCGATTCCGTCACCGAGGCGATGCCGGCATAGATGCTGCCCAACACCCAGATGATGACCATCATGGGCAGCACCAGTCCCTTCAGCAGCTTCAGGCGCTGGGCGAGCGGAATGTTGCGCTCCTCGATCGGCGCCGGCGGTCCGAGCGACGGGTCGATGCTGCAGCGGATCATGATGTAGGCCATGTAGAGGCCGGACAGCAGGAGGCCCGGAATGAAGGCGGCCTGGAACAGGTCGCCGATCGGGACGTTGGCGGTGAGGCCGTAGAGGATCAGGACGACCGACGGCGGGATCATGGTGCCGAGCGAACCGCCGGCGCAGATCGTGCCGATCGCCAGCTTGCGGTCATAGCCCAGGCGAAGCATCTGCGGCAGCGCCAGGAGGCCGAGAAGGACGATCTCGCCGCCGATGATCCCGGTCATCGCCGCCATTATGGTGGCGACCATCGTCGTCTGCACGGCGACGCCGCCGGGAAGGCCGCCCGAGAAGATGTACATGGCGTCGAAGAGATCCTTCGCCACCCCGGATCGCTCCATGATGCTCGCCATCAGGACGAACAGCGGCACGGCGACGAACACGTATTCGGAGACGAAGCCAAGCACCCGGCTCGAAACCAGCGGCAGGCCCGTCGGGCCGAGCCACAGAAGCGTGCAGCTGACGGCCAGCGTCATCGTCACCCAGGCCAGCGGCATGCCGGTGAGCATGAGCAGGATCATGGTGACGACGATCAGGATCGAGATGGTTTCGATGCCCATGAAGCGGCCCCGGCGCGAATGTGGAGGGTCAGGTCAACGTGTGCGGAGGTGACGGACGATCTGGACCAGCAGCTGAAGGACGATCATCGCCGAGCCGACCACGATCAAAACCTTGATGACGGTCGGCATCGGCGAGTCCCAGGCGCTGCCGGTCCTCTCCACGATCTGGACCGCGAACAGGGCGGGCTTGAACCCGGCCCAGGCGAGGACGCCGAGGGCGAAGACGCCGACCAGCATGCCGAACAGCTCGAGGCTCCAGCGAAGCCCCTTCGGCAGGCGGTCGGAGAGCGAGGTGATGCGGATATGCGCCTGGCCCTGGGTGACGTAGCCGCCCGAAAGCAGATAGGCGATGGCGCAGACCATGATGGTCAGCTCGAACGCCCAGGTCGTCGGCGCGTTGAAGAGGTATCGCATCACCACCTCATAGGCGGTGACGACCACCGCGACGAGGTAGAGATAGCTCACGGCTTCGCCGGTGAACCGGTTGAAGCGGTCGATCAGGCCCATGGGCACCCCGCCGGTGTAGAGAAAGGGGGAGCCGCGCGCTCCCCCTTCCCGATACCTTCGATGACGGCTCGGAAGCCGCGGATCACTTCGCCAGCAGACCCATCTTCTGCATGAAGGCGATGTTGGCGTCGTAAGCCTTCTTCGCCAGCGGGCTGCCGTCGGCGAAGTCCTTCCACGCGCCGGCGGCGATCGCCCGGAGTCCGTCGCGATCGGCCTGGCTCCAGTCGATGATGGTGATGCCCGACGACTTGTCGGCCATGTCGGCGGCGACGTTCAGGCGGTCCTGCAACTCGTTCCGCATGGTCATGTCGTAGATGGCAGCGATGTACCAGGCGTCGACCGCCTTCTGCAGCTGCGGGGTGAGCTTGTTCCAGATCGCCTTGTTCACGGTGAACTGGATGATCGGCATCGAGTGGATGCCGGGATAGATCGGGAACTTGGCGACCTTATGCATGCCGCTCGACTTGTCCATCGTGTAGCTGGAATTGTCGGCCGCATCGACGACGCCCTTGTCGAGCGCGGTGTACGTCTCCGACGGCGGCATGGCCACCGGCGAGGCGCCGGCACGGCGGAACACCTCGGCCGCGAGGCCCTCGGGCGAGCGGATCTTCTTGCCCTTCATGTCGGCGAGCGTGGCGATCCGGGCCTTGGAGACCAGCGCCTCCTTGGCGATGGCGCCACAGCCGATCACCTGAACGGTGCCGCCGGTGTACTTGTCCACGGCCTCCTGCAGGATCTCGCGCCCGCCGCCGTGGTAGCAGAACATGGTGAGCTGCTGCGGCGTGTCGTAGCCGGAGATCAGGTCACCCATCAGCGCGAAGACCTTGTCGCGGCCGGCGAAATAGGTGGTCGAGGTGAAGTCGCCCTGCAGGATGCCCTGGCTGATGGCGTTCATCGTCTCGGTATGCGGCACCACCGATCCAATCGGCGTCAGCTCGATCTTGATCTGGCCGCCGGTCATCGCTGAGAGGCGATCCAGCCAATGGTCCTGAAGCATCGTGTAGTAGGAATCGCCGGCGACCATGGAAGTCTGAACCTTCCATGTCTGCGGCTGTGCCGAGGCCGGCGCGGCCGCTAGGCCGAGGCCGAAGGCAAACGCAACACCGGCGGAAATCAACGTACGGATTCGCATGTCATCTCTCCCCTGATCGGCTCATTTTGATAACGGCCTAGCTACGCGGGCGCCTGTGACGCACGTGTTCTTTGATGTTAGCGGTAGCATGCGTGCGAGAGGTTCGCAAGATAGCGGCGGGTCAGGTGCTTTCGCGCGTGACCACCTCGAAGCCGAGGTCGACGATCTGGCCAGGCGCCAGCTCGCCGTCGATCCGTCCGAGGAGGATGCGGGCGGCCTCCTCCCCGATCCGGTAACGCGGGACCGCCACGGTGGTGAGCCTCGGGGAGGCCGCCGCCGCGATCTCAAAGTCGCCGAAACCGGCGAGCGCCAGCCGTCCGGGAACGTCCCAGCCGAGGCGAAGGCACTCGAACAAGGCCCCGGCGGCGAGCCCGTCACTGGTGAAGCAGACGGCGTCGACCTCGGGGTGCTGGGAGGCGAGCCGGGCGACCGCCGCGGCGCCATGCTCCATCGACGACGGCGGCGGCGGCGTCTCCAGAAAGATAGTTGGGCGCCTATGCCGTGCCATCGCGTCGGCATATCCCATCCGCCGCTGATGCGCCCGCCGGTCACCCTGGGCCGGCCCGATGAAGGCGATGGAGCGATAGCCGGTGCGAACCAGAGTCTCGACCAGGGCGCGCACTGCCGCCCGGTTGTTGAAGCCGACGGCGGAGTCGATCGGGCGGGAGGGCAACTCCCACATCTCGACGACCGGGATGCCGGCGTCCTTGATCATCCGGAGCGCGCGCGTGGGATGCTGGCTGCCGGTGAGGATGAGCCCGTCCGGCCGGCGGCCGAGCAGGGCCGAGATGACGCTCTCGGAATCCTCCGTGGAATAGCTGCCTTCGCCGATGATGAGCTGGTATCCCCGGCTCCGCAGCAGGTCGGCCATGCCCTTGATGCTGTCGCTGAAGATCGAGCTGCCGATCGTCGGCACGACGACGGCGACGACCCGGCTCCGCCGGGAGGCGAGGCTGGCGGCGACCAGGTCCGGCACGTAGCCGGTCTGGCGCATCGCCGCCTCGACCCGGGCCCTGGTCTCGTCGGCGACCCGATCCGGTGTCCGGATCGCCCGCGAGACGGTGATCATCGAGACGTCGGCCAGCCTCGCGACGTCGGACATGCGCGCCTTGGCGCCGTTGCCGCCGCGCTTCCTCGGGGCCGCCGGCGGCTGGCCCTCAGGCGCGCTCGGCAGTCGCGAAGTAGCGGCTGCCCGTGCCTTTCTGGTTTTCGTAGATGGATCCGCCATGCGCGGCCTCAGGATAGGGCATCCGCACCGGCGTCGCCACGATCCGCGGCATCACCGATTCCTCGCCCGAGATCAGGTCGGCCTTGAACTGGTCGTAGTCGGCGATCCCCTTCAGCGGCCAGGCATCGGCGGCCGTGTACTGGAAGAGCAGGAGGCGGCGCGGGCGGTTGGCGCGATTGGTGGCCGAGCCATGGATGGTGCGGGCGTGGTGGATGGTGATCGAGCCGGCCCGGCCGACCAGCGGCACTGCCGTCGACAGATCGACCTTGTCCGCCTCGATGTCCATGGCGCCGCAGAAGCGGCCGTCGGCATGGTGATCGTAGGTCGGTCCGAGATGGCTGCCCGGTACCACCAGGAGCGGGCCGTTGGCCTCGTCGACGTCGTCCAGCATGATCCCGACCGCGGCCAGGTCGTCGTTGGTGTGCGGATAGAAGGCCCAGTCCTGGTGCCATTCGACCGGGGCGCCGTAGCCCGCCGACTTAAGGTTCAGCTTGCCGGTGTCAAAGCGGATCGACGGCCCGATCAGGCGCTTCAGGACCTCGATCACCTTCGGATGGCGCGAGGCCGCCGCATAGACCGGGTCGTGGAGATGCGGGGTCTTGATCCGCCGGACCCTTGGATTGCCGCGCCGGTGGCTGTCCTCGAGGTCGTAGACCGCGTCATGCGTCTCGATCGCGCTCGCCCGCTCGACGAAGTCGTCGGTAACGGCTCGAAGCTCGGCCACCTCGCCGGGGCTGAACACATCCGGGACCACGAGGTATCCATGGGTCCTATAGAAGGCGACATCGGCATCGGAGATCATCGCGGGCGTCCTTGACGTGAGGATGCGATGTTAGCGCTAACATACCCGAGGCGCAAGTGCGACGTTCGGACCCACGCTCCAGTCTCCCGGACCTATTGGCCCCAACGGTCGCTATGCAGAGAGATACAGTGACCTGGTGAGCCCGGCGGGACTCGAACCCGCGACCCCATGATTAAAAGTCACGTGCTCTACCAACTGAGCTACGGGCTCTCACCAAGGCGCGCGGAACCTAGTCGGTCCCGGAGCGCCGATCAATCGCCGGAAGCAGGCCTCTTGCCGACCTCGACGAACCGGCGTTTGAGACGGGCCGCGGTCCGGGGGCTGACGAACTTGGAGACGTCGCCGCCGAGCCCGCCGATCTCCTTGACGAAGCGCGAGGAGATGAAATGCACGGTCTCCGACGCCATCAGGAACAC
>CAXNIC010000317.1:0-6033 GCA_964201945.1 Alphaproteobacteria bacterium | reverse complement strand
TGGGTGGGCGCCGGCGTCTGATTTTACTGCCGGAGCGGGATTGGCTTTTGGCGCGGCTTTCTGCAGCTCCGGACCTGACGGTGCGTGGGCTGCGGAGCGAGCTGGGAGAGCGCGACGTCAAGGTGAGCTACGGCGCGCTATGGGCGTTTCTGGCGGCCGAAGGACTGACGTTCAAAAAAACTCTGTGCGCCGCCGAACAGGAGCGGCCCGACGTCGCGCGCAAGCGCGCCCGCTGGAGGCGTCACCAAGGTCGCGTTGATCCGGCACGCCTGGTCTTCGTCGATGAGACCTGGGCCAAGACCAATATGACCCGCACACACGGTCGGGCACTGCGCGGTCAGCGCCTGATCGGCCGTGTCCCGCACGGCCGCTGGACGACAATGACCTTCCTGGCCGGGCTACGCCTCGATGGCATCATCGCGCCTTGCGTCATCGACGGGCCGATCAACGGATCCATCTTCCTCGCCTGGGTGGTTCAGTTCCTCGTCCCGACGCTGCGCGCCGGCGATATCGTCGTGCTCGACAATCTCGGCAGCCACAAAGGGCAGCTCGTTCGTCGCGCTATTCGAGATGCGGGCGCCCACCGCCTCCTACTGCCGCCCTACAGTCCGGACCTCAATCCGATCGAGCAGGTCTTCGCCAAACTCAAGACGCTGCTGCGCAAAGCCGACGAACGATCCATCCACGCCGTCTGGAACCGCATCGGCTCACTGCTCGATCAGTTCAGCTCAACAGAGTGCGCAAACTACATTCGCCATGCCGGCTATGGACCATCTTGAGCCGATCACGCTCTAGTCACTGAGCTTCACGCCGGCGACACGCCGGTCAAGGCGGAGATGGGAGCCGCCGCATGACCAAGCAGGCCACGGTCGAGGTCGCGACCATGACCATTCACATCCCCGTCCAGTTCAAGCGGCGGGGTGGTCGTAAGTTGGTGCTGACCCCCGACGGCGTGGCCTCCCCAATCGCGCCCAAGCCGGCCGTGGACGACACCATGCTCAAGCTGCTGATCAAGGGACACCGCTGGCGGCGGCGGATCGAAAGCGGCAAGGCGAAATCGATTACTGATTTGGCGGCGCAGGAGAAGGTCACCAACGTCTACGTCAGCAGAATCCTTTCGTTGACCTGTCTGGCGCCCGACATCGCAGCCGCTATCCTCGATGGCCGGCAGCCCCGCGGGTTGAGTGCGAACCTGATGCTGAAGAACGTGCCGGTAGGCTGGGATCAGCAGCGTGAGATGTGGGATTTCGCGACGGGGCGGTCTTGATGCATTGAGGGCCCCAAATACCCGAACCATCTGAGGCTGCGTTCGAGACGGGGTGATCTCAGCCAATTTGCCACCTTCCCATCCCCGGCATCGGGTGCGACAACCGACGCAGTGCGGAGCGCCCCCGGCTTGCCATGACTGACCTCTTCCGCATCGGACTCCGCCTGACCCCACGCGGCCATCTCGTGACGGAAGATGCCACCGATGCGCCTGAGATGGACGCGAAAACGGCGGCGCGCCTTGTCACCGCCTTTGTCCAGGGTAGCGGACACGGCCTGCTAAGGCTTGGCGCGGGTGAGGTCGGGCAGAGTCTGCCGCCGCTGTTCGCCTGGTGGCGCCTGTTCGCGGGTCGTTATGTCGCCTCGCTGTGTGCGCTGTCCTCGGGCCAGGACGGTGAAGCGACGGCCCCCGTGGTCGTGCCCGTGCCGACCGAAGGGGACCTAGCCTCGCTGGTGCTGACCGCGCCGATGATGCCTGGATCGGAATATCTAGGCCCCGATGTGCTGCTGGCGCTGTGGACCGAGATGGGGGCCGCGCTTGCCTTGTCCCTCTCCGCGACAGGCACGGACGTGCAGGGATTCCTGAAATCCCAGAACCCCGCCTGGAACTTGGTCGGGCGCGTGCATTTCAACCTGGCCGAGAACCGCCGCGATCCGGATGCGCCATTTGCCTTCATGGCGACTTACACAACCCGGCTTTCGGCCCAGGCCAGGGCGCAGCACGTGCCGCTTGGCCAGGCCCTGCGCGAGTTCTCGGGCGATACGAACCGGGACAGGCTGCTGTCGTTGCTGGTACCGGTGCAGCGTGCCGCGGAACACTGTGCCTGGCTCCGGCCGATGATCGATGCGGGAGAGATTTTTCATCCGCTGCGTTGGGGACCGGGAGATGCCGCGCGCTTCCTCGGCAGCGTGCCGGAGCTGGAAAGCGCCGGTGTCGTCGTGCGCATGCCCGCCACATGGCGCGCCAATCGCCCATCGCGCCCACGGGTCACGGCGACGATCGGGACACGGAAACCGTCGGAGGTCGGCCTGGATGGACTGCTCGATTTTCGGATGGCGGTTACCTTGGACGGCGAGCCACTGACCGAAGAAGAAATCGCGGCGCTGCTTGCCGGAACTGAAGGCCTGGCGCTGCTGCGCGGCCAATGGGTCGAGGTAGACCGGGCGCGGCTTGAACGGGCCATGCAACAGTTCCGCGCGGCGGAAGATCTGGCGGAGCGGGATGGACTGACCTTCGCGGAGGCAATGCGGATGCTCGCCGGCGCCGCCGTCATCAAGGACGACTCGGGCACCGAAACCGCCGACTGGTCGAGGGTTGCGGCGGGGCCGTGGCTGGCGGAGACGCTGCAGGCCTTGCGCGCGCCTTCCGTCTCCGCTGCCGATCCGGGTCCTGCCCTTCACGGAACGTTACGGCCGTATCAACAGGCGGGAACGCAGTGGATGCACCTGCTGTCCGGCCTCGGTCTGGGGGCCTGCCTCGCCGACGATATGGGCCTCGGCAAGACGATCCAGGTGTTGGCGCTGTTGCTGGTCGAGAAAGCGAAGGGTGGCCGACAGCAACCAAGTTTGCTGGTGGCGCCGGCCTCGCTTCTGGCAAACTGGGCGGCGGAAATCGAGAAGTTCGCTCCCGGCCTGAAGTTCGTGATTGTGCATCCCTCGGCGATGACAGCTGAGCAGGTGAAGCAGTTCGCACCGGACATCGCGGCCGGGGTCGATCTGGTAATCACCAGCTACGGGTCATTGTTGCGCCTTCCGGCGCTGGCGGTAACCATGTGGCGGTTCGCGATCCTGGATGAGGCGCAGGCGATAAAGAATCCCGCCGCCAAGCAGACCCGGGCCGCCAAGGCGCTGAAGGCCAGGGCGCGTATCGCGCTGACTGGCACGCCGGTCGAGAATCATCTCGGCGATCTGTGGTCGATTTTCGATTTCACCAATCCGGGGCTGCTGGGGACAGCGAAGCAGTTCGCGCGCTATGCCAAGGGTCTGACGGATCGCACGTATAATCCCTATGGCCCGCTGCGTGAACTGGTGCGGCCTTACATCCTGCGACGGATGAAAACCGACAAGACGATCATCGCCGATCTGCCGGACAAGACCGAGATCAAGGCGCATTGCGGCCTCAGTCGACGACAGGTGGCGTTGTACGAGCGGGCGGTACAGGAACTGGAGAAAAGCCTCGAAAACGCCGAGGGGATCGCGCGCAAGGGCGTTGTCCTGGCGATGCTGATGCGGCTCAAGCAGATCTGCAATCATCCCTCGCTATGGCTAAACGACAACGTCTGGGCCGAGGAAGACAGCGGCAAATGGGCGCGCTTGCGCGAGATCGCTGAGGTGGTCGCCGCGCGTCAGGAAAAAATGCTGGTTTTCACCCAGTTTCGCGAATTGACGGCACCGCTCGCCACCTTCCTGGGCGGGATTTTCGGACGGCCGGGACTGGTGCTGCACGGAGAAACCGCGGTGCGTAACCGCAAGGGGTTGGTACAACGGTTCCAGGAGGATGAGTCCGTGCCTTTCTTCGTCTTATCGCTGAAGGTCGGCGGATCGGGATTGACCCTGACCGCCGCCTCCCACGTTGTGCATGTCGATCGCTGGTGGAACCCGGCGGTGGAGAACCAGGCCACCGATCGCGCCTTCCGGATTGGCCAGAAGAAGAACGTCCTTGTGCACAAGTTCGTCTGCCGCGGCACGATCGAGGAAAAGATCGACGCATTGATCGACTCGAAGAAGGGTGTGTCGGATGACCTCCTTTCGGGCACCGGCGAAATCAATCTGACCGAGATGAAGGATGACGATCTGCTTCGACTGGTTGCACTCGATCTGCACGCAGCGATGAGGGAGTGAGGGAGATCTCACGCTACTACGGAGGATGGGCACCTTACGTTCCGGTCGCAGAGCGCCGTCGCAAGGCGGAGCGCGAGATGCAGAAGCTGCGCAAGAAGGGTGAGACGGTATCGCCGGTGAAGATCGCCGGTCGCACCATTGCCTCCACGTTCTGGGGCAAAGCATGGTGCGATAATCTGGAAAGCTACCGTGACTACGAGAACCGCCTGCCGCGTGGCCGCGCCTATGTGCGCAATGGCTCCGTCGTCGATCTACGGATCGCGTCGCGCGAGGTGAAAGCGAAGGTCAGCGGGTCATCGATCTATGCGGTTTCCGTGAAAATCGGGGAGGTGCCGCCGGCACAGTGGAAGTCGATCTGCGCCGATTGCGCCGGGGGCATCGATTCCCTGGTGGCGCTTCTGCGGGGCAAATTGTCCAAGGGCGTCATGGAACGGATCAGCCGCCAGCAAGGCGGTTTATTTCCGAAGCCGTCCGAAATCGGCTTTTCCTGCACCTGCCCCGATTACGCTTCGATGTGCAAGCACGTCGCGGCGGCCCTGTACGGTGTGGGCGCACGGCTTGATGAACAACCTGAATTATTGTTCCTGCTACGGGCGGTCGATCCGCACGAACTGGTGGCCGATATCGACCAGGCCCTGCCGATGGCGAAGAAGGGGCCGACCGTCGGCAAGGTACTGAATGTCGATGATATGGCGGCGCTGTTTGGTCTCGATATGGTTGGCGAAGACGGGCCAGCCGATGACGTTATCGCGGCGCCGTCCGCCAGCCGGAAGCGCAAGGTTGCGGGATCGCCGCGCGCCAAGGGAGCGACCGCGGCACGGGGCGACGGTCGCGTCGTTCCCAAGACCGCTGCCCGCAAGGCGGCACCATCCAAACAAGCCGCACAGCCGGTGGCAGCAACGCGAAAGCGCGCCGCCGTGCCGAAAGTGGCGGTGCCAAAGCAAGCTATCGCGGGAAAAACGGCGGTGCCGAAACATGGTGCCGAGACACCGGCAGAGCCCCCCGTATCTATCTCCCGACGGAAGACCGCCGCGTCGAAACCTGCCGCCAGTGTTGATCCACCGGCCCGCAACTCAGACCGGCCCAAGACACGCGGTAAGCCGCGGTAACAATATCAGCGGAGAACATTCGACGCCGGTTCTTGCCGCCACCCGCAGGAAATCTCGAACCCGGCAAAATACCGCTCTCTCAACACATTGATTACATGCGATAAAATTACCGTACCGACTTGGGGGTCGGTTCGGCTCATTTGGAGAGAATGGGCAAAGAGAGAGGAAATGGGGCCGAAAAAGGCGCCCAAGGGCGCAAAGCCGGTTCGGCTTATTTCGCCAGAGCCTTTTGATACATGGGCTTTTTCAGCCGCGTGAATCGCTGCGCATTCTGACGCCCACAAAGACAATCGGTATGGTGGTTGTTGCTTGCTTCGCCGCAAGAGCTGCGGCCTGAGTCTGCGCAACTATCACGTCAACTTGAAGCCGAACCAACTCGGTTGCGGCAGCCGACAATAGGTCATAGCGCTGACGAGCCCATCGCCATTCGATGGTTACCGCCTTCCCGTCCTCGAAACCTTCCTTGGTGAGTTGCTCGAGGAACGCTCTGTGATTAGGGCCAGGCGTATCTGCCGGCGACAAGAAGCCAATTCGCCGAACTGACAGCTGCTGAGCGAGTGCCGATCCTGCCTCGCTGCTCGCGTTGAATCCGATCAAGGCCGGTGTCCGCGTTGAACCGGATTCCCCAGGCAAAACCGGCGAGCGATTCGCCATGCCCTGTGACACCTGTCACAGCCCTGGTGCCGAGAGACCGATATGTTGGCAGGGTGCTCTAGGGGGATCATCCATGACATCACCGTCCTGCACATTCACCCAGACCCGGAAAATCGACCGGACCGTCGCCGCGAGCTGGATCTTCGGCATCGGCCTGTGGCTG
>CAXNIC010000316.1:0-6036 GCA_964201945.1 Alphaproteobacteria bacterium | reverse complement strand
AAATCAAGCCGCAATGGTTCGCTCTCGGATTCACCCGCCGGGTTCGCCATCGGCCCCACCTCCAGATGCTCACAACGCATTGATTCTTATAACATAATCAGCGTTCACCCGCATCAATTGGTGGAGCTATCCGGGGAATGCGGGTTAAGTCAGCTGTCGTAGGAAACCAGCGCGGAGAACGGCACGTCCAGGCGCTTGCGACCGCCTAAGAAGGTGAGCTCGATGATGCAGGCGGCAGCCGGAACGATGCCGCCCATGTCGCGCACCAGGCCGATGGCGGCGGCCAGCGTGCCGCCGGTCGCCAGCAGATCGTCCAGCACGACCACGCGCTGGCTCGGCTTCACCGCGTCGGCCTGGACCTCCATGGTGTCGGAGCCGTATTCGAGCTTGTAGGTGAAGGCCTTGGTCTTGCCCGGAAGCTTGCCCTTCTTGCGGACCATGATGAAGCCGCAGCCGAGCTTGAGGGCCAGCGGTGCCGCCACCAGGAAGCCCCTCGATTCGATCCCGGCCAGGAGGTCGGGCTTGTGCGGCGCAACCAGCTCGGCCAGCCGGTCCACCGTCGCCTGCCAGGCCGGCGGATGCGCGAGCAGCGTCGAGATGTCGTAGAAAAGAATCCCGGGCTTGGGGAAGTCCGGGATACCGCGGATATGGGTTTTCAGATCCATCGAAGGGGTCCGGCTCAAAGGGGCAGTCGCTGAAGCCGCGCACCCTAGCAAGGCCATGCTGCGCCACGCCAGCCCTTCGCAGTTGCAGCGAATCGAATCGCCGCCCCAATAAGGTGCACGGGCGATCGATCGAGTTTAGAGACACGCCGCAGTCTTTTGATTCAACTCATGTTTTTGCCTTAATCTCATTTGTTAGATGACTTTGATATTGCAAGACCATAGAAATATTAATGTTTTTGAGTTCGTTCACAGGCGTCGACGGCACTCTTGACGGGAACTGCGCCCTGAGTATGAAAGAGCGAGGGAGCAAGACCCATTCCGGAACCGACGCCCAGTGGGGAGGGTAAGGCCGCGAATGACGCATATGACGCACGGATCTGAATCCGCTGTCGGCGGCCGGTTCGGCCGCCTGGCCCTTCGTCTCGTCCTCGCGCTCATCCTGGCAAGCCCGATCGGCGTCGGCTTCTGGCTGGCACCCAAGGCCGACAACATGCCGACCCCGCCCGAGCTCACGGCGCCGCCCTCGACCACCTCGCTCCCGGACGCCGTCCGCCGCGTTCTGCCGACCCTCGGCCAGGACCAGACGACGGCACGGCCGACGACGGTCGCCACCGGCGGGTAAGCATACGACCGCGGGCCCTCGCTTGATGCGCTCCGCTTCCGCTAAGTCTCTCGGTGCGCAAGAGCGCACCTGCCGCCTTAGCTCCGCGTCCCGCGCTCGGGAGGCAAAGAGCTCGTGCGAGCGCGGGACGCGGAGCTAACGGTGTAGCGCGCGTTTGCGCGCGGGCCGTTAGCGGCAGCGGACCGCACGAAGCGAGCGTCGGGAGGTCTTCGCGAAGCGAAGGCCGTCACGCGACTTTGTAAACTGTCGCGAAAATGCAGAGCCAGCGGCCGTCGACCCGCTTGTAGACATCGGTGTAGCGCGACTGCGCTGCGACCCATTTGCCGTCGATCTGGCGCTCGCAGCGGTTGCGGGCCGAGACCATGGCGTGGTCGCCGCTGATCTTGATGTGGACCTGGTCGTGCACCAGGTTCCGGAACGGATTGGCGCCGAGGCAGGCGCGGTCATAATCCGGCCTCGCCACCTCGCGCCCGCTGGCGCCGTCGACATAGGTGAAATCGGGCGCGAAGAAGCTGTTCAGGCCCTCGATGTCCTTGCCGTAGTAGCTGCGGATGAAGAAGTCGTCGAGCTTGCGGAGCTCGGGATCGAGCGCCGGATTGTCGAGGTCGTGGTTCACCATCTCGACGGGCTGACGGGCGTCCTTGAGCGCGGCGGTCATGCGGGCGGTCTCCCTCTCATCGGCGTTGCTTTCGAGAAGAAGGCTAGCAGCCGCAAACGCGGTTTGGCCGCATCCTTGATCCGGTTACCGTGATAATCATGCGCTGCTCGTTCTCCAGACGCGGGAGTTCCGCATGACCGCCCTCGACCGCGCCGACCGCCGCATCCTCGTGGAAGTGCAGCAGGACGCCGAGCAGACCAGCGAGGCGATCGCCGACGCGGTCGGGCTCTCGCCGTCGGCGGTGCAGCGCCGGATCCAGCGCATGAAGAAGGACGGCGTCATCCAGCGGGTGGTGGCCATCGTCGATCCGCGCGCGGTCGGACGCCTGGTGACGGTGGTGGTCGAGATCGAGGTCGACAACGAACGCCGCCCGGCCCTCGCGGGCTTCTACAAATGGGTCGCGGCCCAGCCGGAGATCCAGAGCGCCTGGGGCGTCACCGGCGAAATCGACTACGTGATGGTGGTGACGGTGAAGGACCTCGACGCCTACTCGGCCTTCATCGATCGGTTGATGGAAGAGCAGCCGCTGGTGAAGCGCTACAAGAGCCGGATCGCGTTGAAGAGCTTGAAGCGAGGTTTGCAGGTGGAGACGGAGTAGGAGTCTGCGGACCCTCGCTTGATGCGTCACCCGCGCTCGGGAGATGAGAAGTTCGCGAGCGCGGGACGCAGAGCTAACGGTGTAGCGCGCGTTTGCGCGCGGGCCGTTAGCGGCAGCGGACCGCACTAAGCGAGCGTCGAGCGTTCTTCGCGAAGCGAAGGCCGTCAAGAGACCTTATAGACCGTCGCGAAAAAACACCTCCACTGGCCGTCGACGCGCCGAAAGACGTCGACGTAGCGCGTGTTGAACGCAACCCATTTCCCGTCGATCTGGCGTTCGTAGCGGTTGCGGGCGGTGACGACGGCGGTGTCGCCTTCGATGCGGGTCGCGACCTGGTCATGCACGAGGTTGCGATAGGGCGGCTGAGCCAAGCAGCCGCGATCGAACTCGGCGCGCTCGACCTTGCGGCCGTCGGCGCCGTCCATGAAGACGAAGCCGGGATCGAAGATCGAGCCCCACAGCGTGCCCAGATCCTTGCCGTAATAGCTGCGGACGAAGAGGTCGTCGATCCGGCGGAGCTCGGGATCGAGCGCCGGGTTGTCGATGTCGCGGTTGTCCATCTCCGCCGTCACCGCGAGACCTCGAGGCTCAAGCGGTCGGGCGAGAGATCATGCGCGTCCAGGCCGCGATCGACGATGTCGGCGGGAAGCGGCCGGCCGCGGGCGAGCGCGCCCGCGATGCGCGCCATGCCCGGCGAGGTCTGGATGCCGTAGCCGCCCTGGGCGGCGAGCCAGAAGAAGCCCGGGGTCTTCCGGGGGAAGCCCGCAACCATGCTCTTGTCGGCAACGAAGGAGCGCAGCCCCGCCCATTTCGAATGAAGCCGGCCGACGCCGAAGGAAAGCGCCTGCTCGATGCGGTCGATGGCGATGGCGAGATCCAGCTCTTCCGGCTGGGCGTCGCAGGGTTCCGACGGCGTCTCGTCGGCGGGACTGCCCAGCAGGCGGCCGGCCTCCGGCTTGATGTACCAGGTCTCGTCCACGTCGATGACCGCCGGGACCGGTTCCAGATGCGTGCCCGCCGGCACGTCGAAGGTGAAGGCGGTGCGGCGCTTCGGCACCAGGCCGATGTGGTGTGCGCCGGCCATGCGGGCGATCACATCGGCCCAGGCGCCGGCGGCGTTGACGACGACCGGCGCCTTGAAGGTTCCGGCGCGGGTCTCGACCGTCCAGTCGCCGTTCCGCCCGAGCCCCATCACCTCGGCATCGGTGATCACGCGGCCGCCGCGGGCGCGGAAGCCCCGGAGGAATCCCTGGTGGATCGCATGCACGTCCATGTCGCGGGCATCCGGCTCCCACACCGCGGCCTTGACGTATCCCGGCTTCAGGAACGGGACCTTCGCCGCCACCTCGTCGGCGCCGATCATCGAGACCGAATCCACCGTGCGCCGGCCCTCCTCGAGCGCGAGCGCCAGCGACATCTCCTGGTCGGGGCGCCCGATCAGCAGCGTGCCTCGTGGCGTCAGCAGCGGATGCTCGGTGAAGCCCTGCGGCGGGTTCTCGAAGAACGCGCGGCTGGCGCTGGTGGTCGCGCGGATCGAACGGTTGCCGTAGGTCTCCGTATAGAGCGCGGCCGAGCGGCCGGTGGTGTGGTAGCCCGGCTGGGATTCGCGCTCCAGAACGATGACGCGGGAATCGCTGGCCAGCTCATAGGCCGCGGAAGCGCCGGCAATGCCGGCGCCGATGACGATGAAGTCGACGGTTTCGCTCATGGCCGCGCTGATAGCATTTTTCGCGCAGGCGAGGGAGTGCGGAAACCCGACCGCGGCGTTTCGCCGGACGGGCGGTACATTTCATCTGCGATATACGCCGCTGGACGGCGGCGCGGCGCCGGAGGCATCGTCGGGATGCCTGCACGGGAGGACTCGGATGGACGGCGACACCAAACCCAAATTCGGTTCCAGCGACCTGAAGCTGCCGGACGCGCTGCGGGCGCCGCTGCTGGCGCATCTGAAGGACCTGAAGGAAGCCTATCTGCGGCGGAGCTGGGCCGGCCGCGTCGGCTTCGGCACCCGCCCGGCGGTGGTGGTCATCGACCTCGCCCGCTACTGGCTCGATCCCAAGCAGACCATCGGCTCCGAGCTCGACGTGGTGGTGGACGCAGCATCCAAGGTCGTGCGCCAGGCGCGCGCGTCCAAGGTGCCGGTGTTCTTCACCAACTACGCCTATGACCCGGCGCATCCGAAGGGCCCGCATGACAGCAAGCAGCCGCTGGTGATGCCCGCCGACGACGCGCCGCTCTGGGAGATCGACCCCAGGCTGGAGCGCCGGCCGGACGAGAAGATCGTGCTGAAGCGCTACGCCTCGGCCTTCAAGGGCACCAACTTCGCCGACATGCTGACCATGCTGCGCATCGACACCCTGATCGTCACCGGCGTCAGCACCAGCCATTGCGTCTACGCCACATGCCGGGATGCCACCGACACCTTCCGCGTGATCGTGCCACGGGAAGCCGTCGGCGAACGCTGCGAGCTGGCGCACGAGGTGTTTTTGCATGACATCGACGTAGATTTGGGAGACGTCATGCCGATGGCCGACGTGATCGGGTATCTGGAGAAAGTGAAGGTCTAAGGACCCTCGCTTGGTGGCGTGACGCTTTCGTTCGCGAAGACGCGAACCCCGCGTCCCGCCGCTCGGGAAGTCGATGATGTGAGCATGCGAGCGGTGGAGCGCGGGGTTCGCGTCTTCGCGAACGAAAGCGCTACGCCACCTAAGCGAGCCTCGGGAGTTCCGAGCGCAGCGAGGCCCTTATCCCGGCGCGGTACCCTTCAAAACCGCGTCGATGCGGGTCTTAAGGTCGGTGAGCGAGACCGGCTTCGCCAGGTAGCCGTTGACGTGGTGTTCCTTGGCGAAGAGCACGGTGTCGCGCTGGCTGTCGGCGGTGAGGAAGATCACCGGCGTCATCGCCAGCGCGCGCGCCTTGAGGCCGCGCAGCATCTTGAGGAAGGCGCGGCCGCCCACCGGCTCCATGTGCACGTCGCAGAGGATGATGGTCGGGCGCGTGCGCATCGCCTCGTCCAGGCCCGACTTGCCGTCCTTGGCCTCGACCACCGAGACGATGCCGATCTGCAGCAAGAGGCGCTTGATCAGGAGGCGCGTGCTGGGCTCGTCCTCGATGATGAGGACGGTGATGCCTTCATAACTCGCGATCTGGGCCATGTCCGCTCACACCGGTTCGAGGAGGGAAGCGACGGTCGCCGAGAATTCGTTGACCGTCTTCATCACACCGCCGGCGAAGAGCCGGGCGGACTCGATGTCGTCGCCGTCGAGGCAGTCCTGGATGTCGGCGGCGATGTCGCCGAGGCGCCTCGCACCCGACGAGCGGGCGGAACCCTTCAGTGTATGAGCGTGGTGGCGGGCCTGGGCCTGGTCGCCGGCGTCCAGCGTCGCCAGCAGGGCCTCGGCCGTCCGGCGCGCCTCGCCGGCGAAGACCCCGAGGAAGGCGCGCGCCTCGTCATCGAAGCTGCCGAAAGCGTCGACCATGCGCTTCAGGTCGA
>CAXNIC010000315.1:0-6043 GCA_964201945.1 Alphaproteobacteria bacterium | reverse complement strand
GTAGTCGGCCTGCGCCACGGACGCCCCCTCTACTCGACTGGAGAACATAAGGAATGGGCGGCGCACAGCACCGCCCGGTAAGGGGCCGAGTGTTTGCTTCGTTTGCCCGGACCGGTCAAGCGGAAATGCGGCTTTTGCTACTCGGTTCGGGCGAGCGCCTTGGTCAGCTCGAAAACGCGGCGGCGAAGGTCGGGCTCGTCGATCTTCCAATAGGCATCGACCAGGCCACGGGTCTCCCGGCGGGCCATCGGGTCGGTCTCGTACTCGGCGGCCCCTTCCGCGGCGCCGCCCGAGCGAACCGCCGCGGCGGCGCCCGCTTCGGGGGTCATGTCGTCGAAGAAGAAGGAGACAGGCACGTCGAGCACGCGGCCGAGGTCGAAAAGACGGCTGGCGCCGATGCGGTTGGCGCCCCGCTCGTACTTCTGCACCTGCTGGAAGGTGAGGCCGAGGGCCTGGGCGAGCTTCTCCTGGCTCCAGCCGAGGAGGGTACGGCGGAGCCTCACCCGAAGGCCGACATGGATGTCGATCGGGTGCCCCTTGCCGTCGCTGCCCGCTCGGGGCGGGCGCCCGCGCGGGCGACCGGTGCGCGCCATCTCTCTTTTCCCTTTTCTGAAACTGGCCTCAGAAAAAGGGATAGTCGCAATTCGCTTTAGGGGTCAATTCGAGAGAGACTTGCGCGGATCGCTTAAACGAAATGCGAGGATCAGCAGCCCCAGCACGAGCAGCGCGAACAGCGCTTCGCGCCCGCGCGCATAGGGTGTCGGCGGCAGCGCCGCCGGCAGGTCCGCGTCGACGACGCCGACCTCGTCGAGGCCGAGGCTCCTGACGACGCGACCATAGGGATCGACGACGCCGGTGATGCCGTTCTGCGCCGAGCGCACCAGCGGCAAGCCCTCCTCGACGGCGCGCATGCGGGCGATGGCGAAATGCTGATAAGGCCCGGCCGAGCGGCCGTACCAGGCGTCGTTGGTGACGTTGAGCAGCCATTGCGGCCGATCGTCGCGGTCGATCACCTGGCCCGGGAAGGCGACCTCGTAGCAGATCAGCGCCCCGGCCTTGGGCGCACCGGGCGGGATCAGACTCGCAAGACCCGGCCCCGGCACCATGCTCTCTCCGGGAAGCTGCGGAACCCAGCTCAGCAGCCAACGGAGCGGTGTGTACTCGCCGAACGGTACCAGATGCGCCTTGTCATAGGCGGCCGCCACCTTGCCCGTGTGATCGACGGCGATCAGGCCGTTGGTGAAGGCGCGGGCTCCGTCCTGCTGGCGGATGCGAAGCGTCCCGGTGACGATCGCGCCGCCGATGGGTGCCGTCTGGCCCATGGCCGCCAGCACTTCGGGCTCGGCCTCGACCAGGAACGGCACCGCGGTCTCCGGCCAGATGATCAGGGTCGGCGGGACGGGCGCGGGCTCGCGGCTGAGCGTAAGGTATTTGACGAGCGTGGCGACGCGCTGATCCAACTCCCACTTCAGGCTCTGCGGGATGCTGGCTTGCACCAGGCGAAGGCGGACGCCGGGGACGCTGGCCTCGCTCGCGTCGGCGAGTCGCATATGTCCGTATCCCCAGCCTAGCCCGAGGACCGCGAGGCCGAGCGCGATTGCCCAGCGCGAATGACGCGCGCCCCAGGCGGCCGGCAGGCTCGCCACGACGATGGTGAGCAACGTCAGGCCCCAGGCGCCGAGCACCGCCGCCGTCTGCAGGATCTCGGGCACCTCGACCCAGGCATAGGCGGCGAGGTTCCAGGGAAAGCCGGTGAAGAGATGGCCGCGCAGCCACTCTGCCGCCGTCCACAGCACGCCGAAGGCAAGCACGCGGCCGACGCCCTCCAGGCGGAGCGCGGTCGTCGCCGCCAGCGCCAGGCCGGAATAGATGGCAAGGATCGCCGGCAGGCCCAGCGCGGCGAAGGGGATGAACCAGATGAAGCGGTCGCCGTCGATGGTGAAGGCGTTGGCGATCCAGTAGAGGCCGCTGGTGAAGTGACCGAGTCCGAACCACCAGCCGAGCGCGAAGGCCGGGACGAGGCGGCGGACGTCGCGGGCGAGATAGAGCAGACCGGAGAAGGCGACGACCAGCGCCGGCACGATGCCGACGGGCGGCAGCGCCAGCGTGGCGACGGCGCCGAACACCAGGGCGAGGAGTCGGCGGCGCCATTTGCCGCCCGGGCTCTCGCTGTCGCGTCGCATCGGGAAGGTCGGGCGTTCGGCCGGTGTCAGGCGGCGGTGCCGGCGGTCGGCGCCTTGAGGACGCGGATCCGCTTCACCCGACGGGCATCCGCCTCGACCACCTCGAACTCGAGGCCGGAGGGATGGCGTATGACCTCGCCCCTGACCGGCAGGTGGCCGGCGAGCCAGGTCACCAGCCCCGCCAGGGTGTCGGTGTTCTGGCGCTCCTCGGGCGAAAGAACGGCGCCGACCTCGCGCTCGAACTCCTCGATCGAGGCACGCGCGTCGGCGACGACTGCGCCGTCGGGCTTGCGCTCGAGCTTCGGCGTCTCGGTCTCGTCGTGCTCGTCGTCGATCTCGCCGACGATCTGTTCGATCAGGTCCTCGATGGTGACGAGCCCGTCGACGCCGCCGAACTCGTCGACGACCAGGGCCATGTGGGTCTTGGCCGCCCGCATCTCGATCAGCATGTCCATGGTGCGGGCTGCCGGCGAGACGAACAGAACCTTGCGGAGAAGCCGGCGCAGCGTCACCTGCTTGCCCTCGGTCACCGAGGTCAGCACGTCCTTGATGTGGACCATGCCGAGCACGTCGTCGAGGGTGCCGCGGTATACGGGGACTCGCGAATGGCCGGAAGCGGTCATGTGCTTGACCAGGTCGACGACAGAGGTGTCGATCTCGACCGCGTCGATGTCCGAGCGCGGCACCATGACGTCGCGGGCGGTGAGCGTGCGGAGCTTCAGCACGTTGGCGATCAGGGCGCGCTCGTCGGGGGCGATCGGCTCCTCGGTCTCGCGCTCCTCGATCAACTCCTCGATCGCTTCGCGGAAGGACGCCTCGACCTCGCGTTCCTTGCGGGTACGGCCGAGCCAGGTCTTGAGGCGCGAGAGCCAGCCGTCCGGTGCCGGCCGGGCCGAGGTTTCGGTAGCTTCGCTCATCGCCGGAGCTCGTAGGGATCGGGGATGCCGAGGCCAGCCAGCACGGCCACCTCCAGGCTTTCCATGCGCTTGGCTTCGGACTTGGTCTCGTGGTCGTGGCCGAGCAGGTGGAGCACGCCGTGGACGACGAGATGAGTGAAGTGGTCGGCGGCGGGCTTGCCCTGATCCTCGGCCTCGGCCAGCACCGTCTCCAGCGCCAGGACGACGTCGCCGAGGAAGGGCCGTTCGCCGGATTCGAAGGAGAGCACGTTGGTCGGCTTATCCTTGCCGCGGTAGTCGCGATTGAGGACGCGGACGGCGGCGTCGTCGGCGAGTGCCAGCGAGATCTCGGCCGGGCCTTCATGGACGGCGGCGAGCGCCGCCTTGGCGGCACGGCGGGCGAGCCTGCCGGCGCCGGGCAGCGAACGCTTCCATTGCCTCGACAACTCGGCGACGGCAACCGTCGCCGTGGCGGGAGGTCGGCCGGGACTCATTTGGTCTCGCCGTCCGGTCGCTGGGCGGCGATGAGGCGCGGGTCGCGCGCGTTGTAGGCGCGGACGATGCGCGTCACCAGCGGATGGCGCACGACGTCGGCGTCGGTGAACTCGACCATGGTGATGCCGTTGACGTTGCGCAGCGTCTCCATCGCGTCGGCGAGGCCGGACTTGGCGCCGAGCGGCAGGTCGACCTGGCTCGGATCGCCGGTCACCGCCATGCGGCTGTTCTCGCCGAGCCGGGTCAGGAACATCTTCATCTGGGTCGGCGTGGTGTTCTGCGCCTCGTCCAGGATGATGAAGGAATTGGCCAGCGTGCGCCCGCGCATGAAGGCCAGCGGCGCGATCTCGATCTCGCCCGCCTGCAGGCGGCGGTCGACCTGATCTCCCGGCATCATGTCGTAGAGCGCGTCGTAGAGCGGGCGGAGATAGGGGTCGATCTTCTCCTTCATGTCGCCCGGAAGGAAGCCCAGCCGCTCGCCGGCCTCGACCGCTGGACGAGAAAGGATGATGCGGTCGACCTTGCCGGCCTTCAGCGCCGCGACGGCGACGGCGACGGCGAGATAGGTCTTGCCGGTGCCGGCGGGGCCGAGGCCGAAGACCAGTTCGTAGGCGGCAAGTGCGTCGATATAGGCCGCCTGCCGGGGCGAGCGCGCCTCGACCGGTCGGCGCCAGGTGACGATGCCGAGCGGCGGCACCGTGTTGCTGGAGCCGGCGAAGCGGATGGCGGCGTCGACGTCGGCGGGCGACAGACCGGTTGCCGTGCCTCCGCGGCGCTTGTCGGCGGCCAGGCGGTCGTAGAGACGCTCGAAGGTGCGCTTGGCTTCTTCCGTTCGCTCCTGAGAGCCGGTGATCGCCAGCACGTTGCCGCGGCTCGCCACACGCACCTCGAAGCTCTGCTCGATCTTCGCCAGATGGCGGTCGTGCTCGCCGAAGAGGAGAGGCAGGAGCGAATTGTCCTCGAAGTTGACGTGCAACACCGGCTGCTCTTCCCGCCTCACGCGGCCACCTCTTCAGTAATTGCGGCACGACCGGCGAGGCTGATGCCATGGGCAGCCAGGACCTCGACCGGAACGACCGTCCCGATCAGCCGGGTCGGACCGTCGAAATGGATCGCCTGCAGATAGGGCGTGCGGCCGATCAGCTGGCCCGGCTTCTTGCCCGGCCGCTCGACCAGCACGTCGAAGACCCGCCCGACCGTCATCCGGTTGAAGGTGAGGCGCTGGTGCTCCAGCCGCTCGTGCAGGCGTTCGAGCCGCTCCACCTTGACCTCGTCCGGAACCTGGTCCGCCATCAGGGCGGCGGGGGTGCCGGGTCGCGGACTGTATTTGAAGGAATAGGCCTGGGCGAAGCCGACCTGGTCGACCAGCGCCAGCGTCGCCTCGAAATCGGCCTCGGTCTCGCCGGGGAATCCGACGATGAAGTCGGAGGAGAGGGCCAGGTCCGGCCGCGCCGCCCTCAGCCGCTCGACCAGGCGAAAATAGGCCTCGGCCGTGTGCCGGCGGTTCATCGCCTGGAGGATGCGGTCGGATCCCGACTGGACCGGCAGGTGCAGGAACGGCATCAGCTTGGGTGCGTCGCGATGGGCTTCGATCAGCTCGTCGTCGAGGTCGCCCGGATGAGAGGTGGTGTAGCGAAGGCGCTGGACGCCCTCGATCTCGCCGATCCGGCGGATCAGCCGGCCGAGGCCCCAGACGCCGCCGTCCGGCCCCTCGCCGTGGAAGGCATTGACGTTCTGGCCCAGCAGCGTGATCTCGATCGCGCCCTGGCGCGCCAGCCGCTCGGCTTCGGTGACGATGGCAGCGACGCTGCGCGAATACTCCGATCCCCGGGTGTAGGGCACGACGCAGAAGGTGCAGAACTTGTCGCAGCCCTCCTGGACCGAGAGGAAGGCCTGCGGCCCCTGGGCGGCGCTGTCGTCTGGCAGATGGTCGAATTTCGGCTCGGCCGGGAAGTCGGTCGCCAGCGCCTGGCCGCCGGCGCGGGCGACGCGCGCGACCAGCTCAGGAAGCTGGTGATAGCTCTGCGGGCCGACGACGATGTCGACATAAGGAGCGCGGCGAAGGATCTCGCCGCCCTCGGCCTGGGCGACGCAGCCGGCAACGGCGATGGTCATCTCCTGGCCCTGCGCCTGCCTCTCCTGCTTCAGCAGGTTGAGCCGGCCGAGCTCGGAGAAGGTCTTCTCCGACGCCTTCTCGCGGATATGGCAGGTGTTGAGGATGACCATGTCGGCCGCTTCCGGCGCGTCGGCCGGGGCATAGCCGAGCGGCGCCAGGACGTCCGCCATGCGGGCAGAGTCATAGACGTTCATCTGGCAGCCGTAGGTGCGGACGAATAGCTTCTTGGCCAAGGTTTTCCTGGATACCCTTCGAGGCGCCTCTAATCCGCGTCCGGCGCTCAGGATGGCCTGCTCCCGTGACGATAAGATGTCGCTTGAAACCTAGCATTCCGGGGGTCGCCGTCAAGGCCG
>CAXNIC010000314.1:0-6054 GCA_964201945.1 Alphaproteobacteria bacterium | reverse complement strand
TCCTGCAAAGAGGTCCCGATCGGCAATATACCGCGAGCCCGAGCCGCGGATATCATGCCCGCCATGAACAAGAAACATCGCGCCGCCATCATCGGGCTCGGCATGGCCCACAAGCAGCACCTGCAGAGCCTCAGGGAACTCAAGGACCGCGTCGACATTGCCGCCGCCTTCGCGCCGAGCCCGGCCCGGCGGGACGCCTTCAAGACGGCCAATCCGGACCTGAACGTCACCGGCGACCTTGAGGCGATCCTCGCCGACCGGTCGATCGATGTGGTCCTGCTGCTGACCCCGCCGCGCTCGCATCTCGACCTGGTCGAGCGTTGCGCCGCGGCGGGCAAGCACGTGCTGCTGGAAAAGCCGGTCGAGGTGACCGCCGAGCGAGCGAGGAAATCGGTCGAGGCGATGGCCAAGGCCGACCGGCGCTTCGGCATCATGCTGCAATACCGCTTCCGCTCGGATTCGCGGAAGCTCGCCGAAACCATCCGCTCGGGCCGCCTCGGCGCGCTGCTCTCGGGTTCCGCCTCGGTCCGCTGGTGGCGCTCGCCCGAGTATTTCGCCCAGCCCGGCCGCGGCATGAAGGAACGCGACGGCGGCGGCGTGCTGCTGACCCAGGCGATCCACACGCTCGACCTGTTCCAGAGCCTGACCGGCCCGATCGCCCGCGTCGCCGCCATGGCCGCGACCTCGCCGCTTCGCCGCATCGACACCGAGGACGTGGTGGCCGCGGCTTTGGGCTTCGCCAACGGCGCCGTCGGCAGCCTGGATGCGACCACCGTCGCCTATCCGGGATTCTCCGAGCGCATCGAACTCGCCTTCGAGAAGGGCACCGCCGTGCTCTCCGCCGGCACGCTGGTCATCCACTGGAAGGAAGGCGGCGAGGAGCGCCATGGAGAGGCCAGCGGCAGCGGCGGCGGCGCCGACCCCATGGCGTTCTCGCACGAAGCCCACAAGGCGCTGATCGCCGACTTCCTCGATGCCGTCGACCAGGGCCGCGACCCCGAAGTGAGCGGCCGGGAAGCCCTCAAGGTCCACGTCCTGATCGAGGCCCTGCTCGCCTCGGCCGAGAACGGCAAGACGGTGACGCTCGCCGGTTAGCAGTCGTTACCCTCCCCCGCGTCGCGGGAGAGGGGTACGAGGTCAGGGCACCTGAACGTCGAACAGCGGCGCGTATTGCTGGGAGCCGAAGACGTCGCGTTCGCCGGGGCTGCCGCTGGGCTTCAGGCGGCGGATAGTGAACTTGATCGCATTGGCCGGCTCGAACACGCAGTAATGGGTGATCCGCTTTGGATCGAGGTTGAACAGCGCCGGGATACGGCTCTCATCCAGCACGCCGGAATCGCGGACGCGCTCGAAGTTGGCGCGCTCGCGGAAGATCACGTCGAAGGTGATGTGGTCGACGCCGGCGTTCTTGGATCGGATGGTCGAGGCGAGTTCGCGGAGGCGGGTGGTGGTCATCACGCGGCTTCCTTCAGAGCGCCGCCCTCGACGACGAGATGGCGGAGGCGGAACAGTTCCATGGGCGATTTGACTTCGATCACGTGGTTGAGGGTCCACTCGTAGCCGGGCTCACCGATCAGGATCTCATCCGACATCAGCGCGGCCGTACCGGCGGTGCCCTTCACTTCGGGCAGGCGGGCGTAGAACAGGTTGCGGGCGGCGAGCGCGCAGATTTCATGCGCGCGCCCGCCCTCCTCGGCGACGACCTCGACGACGATGCCGAGCTCATGCGGCTGCAGCTCCGGCGCCGGGTCCAGCTCCTCCATCACCGCGTCACGGCCGTAGCGGTGATAGAAGACGTCGTAGTCGCCGCCGATCGGACCGAAACGCTCGGTGAGCTTGCCCTTGGCCCAGTCGATCGCCTTGTCGATCAGGCGGATGGTGTTGGGATCGCGGATGCCGACCACCGCCAGGCGCCGCTGCCCGACCAGGCCGGCCCCCTCGATCTTCACCTTGCAGACAGGGTCGGAGACGAAGGTGGCGCCGTTGGCCAGGGTCGTCTTCGGATCGGTCTGCGTGTAGACGCAATGGGTCATGTCGACATAACCGCCGGCGACATATTCCCGGTAGGGATTGGTGCGCTCGTACATCGAGTGGCTGGCGATCGAGGCCGGCGTGCAGCGCTGGCCCGGATGCATGGCGGTGACGTAGACGTCCTCGCCCTCGATGCGGCCCAGGATCGACTCCTTGCCCATGAACGGCTCGGCGCAGAACGACGCGCATTCCATCAGCTTGCCGGCATAGTACGAGACGGCCGGTGACAGCCCGGCCTCCAGCAGCGGCGCGGCGAAGATGGCGCAGTCGCTGCTGCGCCCGGCGATGACGACGTCCGCACCGGCACGGAGCGCCGCCCGGATCGGCTCGGCGTTCATCACCGCGACGGCGCGGCTGGTGCGCTCCAGCACACCCGCATCCGCATCCTCGCGGCCGTCGAGGCCGATGATGCGCGCACCGGACGCCTGGCGCCGCTTCAGCTCGGCGACCGGGATTTCGGAGTAGATCGCCGAGAGCTTGAACGGCTTCAGCTTGTGCTCGCGCGCGATGTCGGCGATCAGGTCGACGAACTGGTCGACGCCGCGGTCGGTGCCGGTGTCGGAAGCCGAGCCGATGATCATCGGCACGCCCAGCTTCCTAGACTGGATCAGCATGATCTCCAGGTCCTGGCGCTGCCAGGATGCCAGGCTGACATGCTGGTCGGCGCCAAGCGGACGCGGGCCCATGTCGCAGCTGCCGGCGTCGGCGATGATGAAGTCCGGGTTCTCCTTGCAGCCGAGGAGGAAGCTGTCCTTCTCCAGCGGCGTGAAGCTGAGATGTCCGGTCGGACAGAGGATCTTGACCGAGGGCATGTGAAAACTCCGTTAGGACGCAAGACGCGAGGAAGCGACGGGATCGCCGGCGAAATCGAACTTCCGCCAGTCGGCCTGGCAGGGATTCCCGGCGGTGAAGGTGAGCGTGCGCGGGCGGGTGGCGTAGAGAGCGCAAGAAATGGTGTTGCCGAGGTCCTTGGCCCCATGCCGGCAGAACCCTTCGCCGCCTTCCTCGCCGTGATACGAGGCGAGCTTGGCCGCGTCAGCGACGTCGAAGGGCGACGGGGCGGCGGCGAGGCGCTGTTGCAAGGTAGGGTGGCGCCGGTCGGAGTGGCAGGACTGCGCCTCGCTCTCGGGCGTGCGGAGATTGGCTTCGGCCATGTCGTTGGTGACGAAGTGGTTGGCGCGGCCGACGCGGCCGCGGACCTTGCGTTCATGGCCGACACGGCGATGGCCGAGCTCGACCACGGCGACAGTGCCCGACGCATCGCCCAGGATCAGGAGCCCGCCGCCGACATGCGGCATGCCGAGGATGCGATCCAGCGCCTCGTCGGTCGAGCCGCAATGGACCAGGAGCCAGGTCAGCAGGAAGTAGCGGTGCATGCCGACGCCGTGGTCAGTGGTGCGGCTGTTGGTGTCGGTGACGGCGAGCCCGTCGGAATTGATACCGCTGGAGAAGTTGCCGGGGCTGCCGAGCGAGCCGAGGCACAGCACTTCGCGTGCGCCCCAAGCGGGATCGCGGTGATGGAAGGCCCGCTGGATCGGGATGTGCTCGGGCCGGTAGTCGCGGTTCTTGGCGACGACGGCGCCCAGCTCCGGATTCGCGACGGCGAAGGAGGTGCAGCCCTCGGGCTGACGCTCGGCCATCATGCCGATGTCGGAGACGACGGCGCAGTGCATGTAGTCGAACAGCGTGTCCAGCGACATGCCGAAGCCGTCGCAGATCCCCTGCATCTCTTCCAGGATCGCCGGGTAGTGGCGCTCGGTGTAGATGCGGTCGCCCTTGATCAGCGCCTTGGCGTCCGGCGTCGCCAGCGCGGCCTTGGTCTCCTCCATGCGCGCGGCAACGGCCGTCCGCACGAAGTCGATCATGTCCGGGCACAGGGTCGCCTGCATCCGACCGCGCTCATAGGCGGTGCCGGTCAGGCGGAGCGGATCGCCGGGCCGGGTCTTCAGCGGGATCATCGGACGTCCTCCGTGAGATGACAGGAGACCAGATGGCCGTCCGCCGCGGGCTTGAGGGCCGGCGCGACTTCGCGGCAGACAGGCATGACGTGCGGGCAGCGGGTGTGGAACCGGCATCCCGGCGGCGGCGTCAGCGCCGAGGGCGGATCGCCGGCCAGGCGCGGGCGCACCTCGCCCGCCGGCCGGTCGGTGCGCGGCACGGCGGCGAGCAGTGCCTGCGTATAGGGATGACGCGGCTTCCCGACGATCTCGCGGGCCGGGCCGGTCTCGACGATGCGCCCCAGATACATGACGGCGATGCGGTCGCTGAGATGGGCAACGACGGCGAGGTCGTGGGAGATGAACAGGTAGGTGAGGCCCAGCTCGCGCTTGAGCTCGCCCAGAAGCCGGATGATCTGCGCCTGGACCGAGACGTCGAGGGCGGAGACCGGCTCGTCGCAGACGACGAATGAGGGCCGGAGGATGAGGGCGCGGGCGATGCCGATGCGTTGGCGCTGGCCGCCGGAGAACTGGTGCGGGTAGCGGCGGAGATGCTCAGGCCCCAGGCCGACCCGCTCCAGCATGTCGACGACGCGGTCGCGGATCTCGGCTGCTGCCAGCCGGTCATGGACGCGAAGGCCGAGGCCGACGATCTCCTCGACCGCATGCCGGGGGTTCAGCGAGGCGTAGGGGTCCTGGAAGATGATCTGCATCTTCCAGCGGAGCGCCGTCATCTTCTCCGGCTCGATGGTGGCGAGGTCGACGCCATCGAAGCGCACGCTGCCCGAGCTCGGCGCCTGGAGACGCAACACGACGCGGCCGAGGGTCGACTTGCCGCTGCCGCTCTCGCCGATGAGGCCGAGGGTCTCGCCGGCCCTTATGTCGAGATCGACGCCGTCGACCGCATGGACCAGGCTTCCCGGTGCCGGTGGGCGCAGGCGCTGCAGCCCGCGGCGGAGGTCGAAGGTCTTGCTGATGCCCGCCACCTCGACCAGCGCGGTCATGGCGCGGCCCCGGCGAGGATGCAGCGCGCCTCGCGGCCAACCGCGACAGGGCGAAGTCGGATCGGCTGGATGCAGTCCTCGATGGCGCTGGGGCAGCGCGGCCGAAAGCGGCAGCCTTCGGCGAGGCGCGTCGGGTCCGGCACCTGGCCGTCGATCGGCGTCAGCGGCTCATCCAGATGCGAAAGCCGCGGCATCGAGCGCAGCAGGCCGCGCGTATAGGGATGCTCCGGCGCGTCCACCACCTGGCGCGTCGGCCCGGTCTCGACCACCTGCCCCGCATACATCACCGCGACGCGATCGCAGCGCTCGGCGACGATGCCGAGATCATGGGTGATGAGGACGACGCTCATGCCCAACGTCGCTCGCATGTCGTCGATGAGGTCCAGCACCTGGCTCTGGATGGTGACGTCGAGCGCCGTGGTCGGCTCGTCGGCGATCAGCAGCTTCGGCCGGCAGGCGAGCGCGATCGCCACCATCACCCGCTGGCGCATGCCGCCGGAGAACTGGTGCGGATAGGCGGACAACCGCCGCTCGGCATCGGGGATGCCGACCAGGCGCAGCATCTCGATCGCGCGGCCCCTCGCCGCCGTCCGCCCGATCACCGGATCATGCGCCTCGATGGTCTCGACGATCTGGGTCTCGACGGTGAAGGACGGGTTGAGGGCCGTCAGCGCGTCCTGCATGGTGACGGCGATCTCGCGCCCTCGCACCGCCCTGAGTTCAGCCGGCGGTAGACGCGAGAGATCGCGCCCGAGGAAGTCGATCGCTTCCGCCTCGACCCGGCCGGGCGGCCTGACCAGACCCAGCACGCTGAGGAAGGTGACGCTCTTGCCGGAGCCGGACTCGCCGACGACGCCGAGGCACTCGCCCGGACGCACGTCGAGGTCGACGCCGTCGACCGCCCGTACCAGGCCACGCCGGGTCGGGAAGCTGGTGCGGAGTCCGCGGATGCTGAGCAGCGGCGCGCTCACCGGGCCAGCCTCGGGTCGAAGGCATCGCGCAGGCCCTGGCTTGCCACGTTGATCGCCAGCACCAGCGCCAGGATGGCGAGGCCGGGGAATGTGGAGACCCACCAGGCGTCC
>CAXNIC010000313.1:0-6064 GCA_964201945.1 Alphaproteobacteria bacterium | reverse complement strand
GCCGGCGGCCCGGCCAAGGTCTCGATCTTCGGCTCGGCGCTGTTCGGCATGATCTCGGGCTCGTCGATCGCCAACACGGTGACGGTGGGCTCGCTCACCATCCCGGCGATGATCCGCTTGGGCTATCCCCGGCACTTCGCCGCGGCGGTTGAATCGACCGCCTCCACCGGGGGCCAGATCACCCCGCCGATCATGGGCGCGGCCGCGTTCCTGATGATCGAGTTCCTGAACGTCTCCTACACCACCGTGATCCTGGCGGCGATCGTGCCGGCGTTCATGCATTTCTTCGGCGTCTTCTGCCAGGTGCATTTCGAGGCCAAGCGGACCGGCATGCGGGGACTGCGCGAGGACGAGCTGCCCAAAGCGGTCGACGTGGTGCGCGAGGGCTGGCAGACGGTCATGCCGCTGGCGGCGCTGCTGCTGATCCTGTTCTCCGGCTACACGCCCTATCTTGCCGCCTTCTGGGGTATCACCTGCTGCCTCGTGGTCGGGCTCGGCCGCATGCCCGTCGTGACTGTGGGTTATTTCGCCGCCCTGGTTGCCTCGATCGCCTTCGGCGTGACCACCAGCCTCTATTTCTCGATCCCGATGCTGTTGGTCGTCCCAGCGCTGGCGCTGCGCGCCTGGCTTGCCTCCGACGAGGGCCGCGCCCGCGTCATCGACCTGGTCGACGCCTTCGTCGTCGGCGCGAAATACGCGATCTCGGTCGGTGCCGCCGCGGCCACGGTCGGCATCATCGTCGGCATCGTCACGTTGACCGGCGTCGGCTTCAAGCTGTCCTTCATCGTCACCTCCTTCGCCTCTCAGATCGCCGACGGGGTCATGTCGTTCAGTCCGTCCGGCCTGTTCGAGCTGCGCGGCGTCACGCTGTTCTTCACGCTGATCATGACCGGCGTCGTCTGCATCCTGCTGGGCTGCGGCGTGCCGACGACGGCCAACTACATCATCATGGTGACGGTGGCGGCGCCGGCGCTGGTGATGCTCGGCGTGCAGCCGATCGTGGCGCATTTCTTCGTCTTCTATTACGGCGTGCTGGCCGACATCACGCCGCCGGTCGCGCTTGCCGCCTATGCCGGCGCCAGCATGGCCGGAGCCGATCCGTTCAAGACCGGCAACACCGCCTTCCGCCTCGGCCTCGGCAAGGTCCTGGTGCCGTTCGTCTTCGTCTACGGGCCGGCGATGCTGATCGTGACGCCGGAGTTCAACTGGTTCGACTTCACCACGACGACGCTGGGATGTGCCGCCGGCATCGTGCTCCTGTCGGCCGCCTTCGGCGGCTATGCGCTGGCGCCGCTGGCCGCATGGGAACGGATCGTGCTCGGCATCGCCGCGCTGCCGACCATCGCGCCCGGGATTCAGAGCACGCTCGTCGGCCTTGCGATCGCGAGCCCGATCCTGATCCGCCAGATCGTCGTGTCGCGCCGCATGCCGAAACCGGCAGGCGGTTCCTAGACCGTCCTTAGGTGCCCGAAGACCGCGCCGCCGAAAATCATGTCGACGGTCGCGCCGTCGGCAGCCATCGGCAGCAGGAGACGGTCGTAGCGATAGACCCGCTTGTCCTGGCCGACGAACTCGCTGCGGTGACAGAGTGGGCGCCGCTCCAGGGTCACGAGGCGATAGTGCCCGATGATGGTGTCGCGAAGACGCGGAGCGACGGTCGCGTCCAGCTCCTGGCCGGTGTCGTCGGTACCGGCATGGGTGACGATGTGCGTGCCGATGAGACGCCAGCGAAAGCGCATGCCGCCCTCGATGACGTCGGTGAGGAAGACATGAGCAAGCAGAGCCGGGCCGATCGCGAGTGGATCGATGTGCTGGCGGCCCGGCAGGCCCGACGGAACGAGGGCCTGCCAATAGGCGCGAAGCCGGGCAAGCTTGCCCGCGGGCTCGATCTCCTCGAAAACCGGATCCTGGACCTGGAAAGACCGTGCCTTTGCGTCCGCCAACAACAGCTCCTGCTCCTCCGGCCGCGAGGCGAAGCGGCGGAACCTAGGGGACAGAGCTTAACCCCGACTTAACGGGTATCCGCAAGCTCAATATCCGCAATGGTTGCGATCATGGCATCGTGTGCGCTTCAACCGCGAAAACGGCGCCGCCGAGCACCGTGTCGACGGAGGTGCCGTCATCGGCGAGCACCGGCAGCAGAAGCCGCTCGTAGCGGTAGCCGTGCCCGTCACGGCCGACGAAGTCGCCGCGATGGCAGAGCGGCCGGCGCTCGCGAACCACCTGCTGGTAGTGGCCGATGATGGTCGGCCGCATATGCGGGGTCACGCTGATGTCGAGGTCGAGCCCGGTGTCGTCGGTGCCGGCATGCCTGACGATGTGCGCGCCGATCAGGCGCCAGCGGAAGCGCCGTCCGTTCTCCAGCACGTCGACCAGAAAGACATGCGGCAGGAAGGTGGGGTTCATTCCCATGAGATCGATGTCGCGGCGAAGGGGCAATCCGCCCGGCTTCAGCCGCTGCCAATATGAAAGCAGTTGGGCGAGCCGACCCGTCGGCTGGACGTCGCCGAATTGAGCGCCTTGGTCCGGGAAGGGCAAACGTCGGTGTCCTAGAGCGACTGGACGGCGGCGAGAACCTGGTCCACGTGGCCGGGCACCTTGACCTTGCGCCAGACGTGGCGGACCACGCCCTTGGCATCGATGACGAAGGTGGCGCGCTCGATCCCCATGTATTTCCGTCCGTACAGGCTCTTCTCGACCCAGGTGCCGAAGGCCTCGCAGGCCTTGCCCTCGGTGTCGGCGAGGAGCGGAAAGGCCAGGTCGAACTTGGCCGAGAACTTGTCGTGGCTCGCTACCGAGTCCTTGGAGATGCCGATGACCTCGGCGCCGGCCTTCTTGAACTTCGCCATCGCCGCCTGGAAATCCTGGGCCTCCCTGGTGCAGCCCGAGGTGTTGTCCTTCGGATAGAAATAGACGACCACCGGCCTGCCCTTGAGCTTGGCGAGCGACAGCTCGCCGCCGCCGGAGGCCGGAAGTGTGAGTGAGGGAGCCTTGTCGCCGACGGCAAGGGTCATGGTGGACTCTCCTTACTTCAGGGCGTCGGCCGGCTCGTCGACGAACCGGCGGTAGAGGTCCCGAACGCGCGAGGCCGCATCCGCCATCCTGGCTTCGAGATCGACCAGGTCGGCAGCGCCGCCGGCGACGGCCAGCGCCCGCTTCACCCCTTCTGAGGCCGTCTTCGGATCGAAGGCGCCGCCGGTGGTGAGCCTGAGGAAGCCCTGCAGCCGCCGCCACAGCCGCATCGCGTCGATCAGGTGGTCGGCTTCGGGCCGGGCCAGCACGCCGGCCGCCGCAAGCCGGTCGAGCGCGTCGGTCGTGTTGGCGGCGAGCACGTCGGGTGTCCTTGCGGCGTGGAGAAGCTGGAGATACTGGGCGAGGAACTCGATGTCCACCATTCCGCCCGGCCGGTGCTTCACGTTCCAGGGAGACTTGCCGGGATGCTCTTTCGCCATGCGCTGGCGCATGTCGGCGACGTCGGCGAGCAGCTTCCTGGGATCGCGCGGGCTGGCCAGGATGCTGCGGACGGCGTCTGCGGCCTCGGCCATCAATGCCGGCGATCCGGCGATCGGCCGCGCACGCGTCAGCGCCATGTGCTCCCAGGTCCAGGCCTCGGCGGTCTGGTAGCGGACGAAGCCCTCGAGGTTGGAGGCGATCGGGCCCTTGTTGCCCGAGGGCCTGAGTCGCATGTCGACCTCGTAAAGATCGCCCTCGGCGGTCCTGACGGTGAGGCCGGAGATCAGGCGCTGGCTCCAGCGCCCGAAATAGAGCCCGGCCTGCAGCGGCTTCGCGCCGTCGGACTCGCGGTCGACCGGCGCGTCGTAGACGAAGATCATGTCGAGATCGGAGCCGATGGTCATCTCGCGGCCGCCGAGCTTGCCGAGCGCCAGCACCGCCATGCCGGCATCGGGCACGCGGCCATGGGCCTCGGCCAGCTGGCGCCCGGCGCGGTCGGCCAGGCGATCGACCACCGCCTCGGCGATGTCGGAGATCGCCGGGCCTAGCCGGTCGGCATCGCTCTCGCCGGAGAGCATGCGGAGCCCGAGCGCGAATTTGCGGTCCTCGGCCCAGCGGCGGGTGAGGTCGAGGACGGCCTCGTAGCCATCGGCCTCGTCCAGGGTGCGGTCGAGATCGGCCTTGAGGCTTTCGGCGCCCGGCGGCTCGCCCGCCGACTGCAGCGTCAGGACCGCCTCGAGCCGGCTCGGCCGGTTGCCGAGCGCCTCGGCCATGTGCGGGGCCGAGCCCATCACCTCCGCCAGGAGGGCGAGCAGGCGCGGGTTCTGATGCAGGAGCGAGAACACCTGGACGCCGGCCGGCAGCGCCTTCAGGAACGCATCGAAGCGGAGGAAGGCGCCATCGGCATCCGTGGTCTTGGCCAACGCTTCCAGCAGCGCCGGCATCAGCTCGGTCAGGATCTGACGCGCGCGCTCGCTGCGGGTCGCACGATAGCGGCCGTGATGCCAGCCGCGCACGGTGGCGCAGACCATGGAGGCGTCGCGGTATCCGAGGCCGGTCAGGGTCTCGATCGTGCCGGGGTCGTCCTCGGTGCCGGTGAAGACCAGATTGCCGGGGCCGGAGAGGCTGGGGGCCTCCTCGAACAGGCGGGCGTAGCGGCGCTCGACCCGCTTCAACACCCCGGTGATCGCCTGCCCGAACGCCTCGGCGCCGGGGTATCCAAGGAAGGCTGCAAGTCGTTCGAGGCCCGCGGGATCGCCCGGCAGAGTCTGCGTCTGCTCGTCGGCGATCATCTGCAGGCGGTGCTCGACGACCCTCAAGGTCCGGTAGGCGTCGGCGAGGTCGTCGGCGGTCTCGCGCGTGACCCGGCCGGAGGCGACCAGCGCCTCCATGGCCTCGATCGTCGGCCTGACCCGGAGCGTCGGGTCGCGCCCGCCCCAGATCAGCTGCTGGGTCTGGGCGAAGAACTCGATCTCGCGGATGCCGCCGCGGCCGAGCTTGAGATTGTGCCCGGCCACCGCGATGTCGGCGCCGCCCTTGGCGGCGTGGATCTGGCGCTTGATCGAGTGGATGTCGCGGATGGCGGCGAAGTCGAGGTGCTTTCGCCAGACGAAGGGTTTCAGGTGCTTCAGGAACCGCCGACCGGCGGCGAGGTCGCCCGCGACCGGGCGGCCCTTGATCATCGCCGCCCGTTCCCAGTTCTGGCCCAGGCTCTCGTAGTAGACTTCGGCGGCGCCGACCGAGATCGCGACCGGCGTCGCCCCGGGATCCGGCCGGAGGCGGAGGTCGGTGCGGAAGACGTAGCCCTCTGCCGTCCGCTCGGAAATGATCCGGACCATGTCGCGCACCAGACGGACGAAGCGCTGCTGCAGGTCGTCGACCTCGGCGAAGCCCGGCAGGGTCTCGTCGTAGAAGACCATGAGGTCGATGTCGCTCGAGTAGTTGAGCTCGCGCGAGCCCAGCTTGCCCATGGCGAGAACGAACAGGCCGGAGCCTTCCGACGGCGGCTCGTGGTCGGACAGCGGAACCTTGCCGGTTGCCCTCAGGCGGCGGAGCAGGTGGTCGATCGTCGCCTGGAGGGCGGCCTCGGCGAGATCGCTTAACGCCCGCGTCACCTTCTCGACCGGCCACATGCCGGCGATGTCGGCAAGCGCGATGGCGAGCGCCGCCTTCCGCCGCGCCCGGCGGAGCCCGGCCATCAGGGCCGTCTGGTCGTCCTCGCGGCCGAGCGGCGGGATCGCCGCCAGGGCCTCGGCCAGCCCCGCTTCGGGGCCCTTCTCGGCGACGCCGAGGGCGAAGGGAATTTCCGCCAGTAGGCATTCGGTCAGGAACGGGCTCGACCCGAAGACCGTTCTCAGCAATGGGCCGGTCTCCGCGTCGTCGACCAGGGCCAGCGCCGCGGCCTTCTCCGCGTCGTTGTCGAGGTCCGCCGCGCGCTCCCGCCAGCGCTGGGACGCGGTCGCGGCCGCGCCCGGATCGGCCGGCCGCGGGGTTAGGTCGGAGGTGACGAATCGGAGTAAGCTTGCCATCTGAAGAAGGTGTTCCCGGGCGGGCGAAGGTGCGGGAGCCCTCGGGTGACCGTCAAGCCGCGAGTCCGTCTTTCATGCTACGC
>CAXNIC010000312.1:0-6121 GCA_964201945.1 Alphaproteobacteria bacterium | reverse complement strand
CCGGATTTGGGTGGGCGGACTATAACGGCCTCGCCGAGGATTGCAACGCTACCCCCTCCCCGCCTCTCCCCAAGGTTTTTCATGAACGATCCCAAGCTCTTGGAGCTCCTCACCCGCATCGCCGAAGCGCTCGAACGGCGTTCGCCGCCCCCCCCTTCGGCACCCGATCTGGGGGTATCGGAGAGCTATGTCTGGCATGCCGAGAGCGAGGCCCTCGATCCGGTCCGGAGGGTCAACCGGGTGGCGATCGGCCTTCTGCAGGGGATCGACCGCCAGCGCGACATCCTGCTCGACAACACGAGGCGCTTCGCCGACGGCCTTCCCGCCAACAACGCGCTGCTCTGGGGCGCCCGCGGCATGGGCAAGAGCTCGCTGGTGAAATCGGTCCATGCCGAGGTCAACCGCCTGACTCCCGGCCGCCTGGTGCTGGTCGAGATCCACCGCGAGGACATCCCGAGCCTGCCGAAGCTGCTGGGCCTGCTTCGGGCCCAGTCCAAGCGCGCCCTCCTGTTCTGCGACGATCTCTCCTTCGAGGCGGAGGACGGAAGCTACAAGTCGCTGAAGGCGGTCCTCGAAGGCGGCGTCGAGGGGCGGCCGGAGAACGTGTTGTTCTATGCCACCTCCAATCGCCGCCACCTGATCTCGCGCCAGATGATCGAGAATGAGCGCTCGACCGCGATCAATCCCGGCGAGGCGGTCGAGGAGAAGGTGTCGCTGTCCGATCGCTTCGGGCTCTGGCTCGGCTTCCACGCCTGCGATCAGGACACCTACTTCGCCATGGTCGAGGGCTATGCCGGAGCCTATGGCCTCGGCGTGCCAGTCGAACAGCTCCACCACGAAGCCAACGAGTGGTCGATCACCCGCGGCGCCCGCTCCGGCCGCGTCGCCTGGCAATACATCCAGGATCTCGCCGGGCGGATCGGCAAGCGGGTGGGATGATCGCCTTCGAAACCGCGAGCGAGGCCGACTTCGAGCGCCTGCTGGCGCTTCGCGTCCTGGTCATGCGCCCGCATCTGGAGCGGATCGGCCGCTACCACCCGGAGCGGGCCCGAGCCCGCTTCCGCGAGGCCTTCGACCCCGCCCATATGCGGTTGATCCTCATCGACGGCGCCTTCGCCGGCTGCGTCTCCCTGAAGGCGGAGGCCGGCTTCTACGAGCTCGGTCAGTTCTACCTCGCGCCCGAGCACCAGGGACGCGGCATCGGCGGCGCGGTCCTCACCCGCTTGCTGGCGGAGACCGACGCGGCAAGACTCCCGGTCCGGCTCAACGTGCTGAAAGAGAGCCCGGCGGCTCGGCTCTACGAGCGTCACGGCTTCGTCCGCACGCATGAGGAGGAGTGGGACGTCTTCTACGAGCGGCCGGCGACGCGCTAGGACAAGCGCTCCATCAGCGGCCGCGGGTCGACCGCGTGAGCACCCTGGCGGATCTGGAAATGCACCTGCGGCTGGGTCACCGAGCCGCTGGCACCGACGGTGGCAACGACCTGGCCGCGCTTCACGCGGTCGCCGCGCTTCACCATCAGCTTCTCGTTATGCGCATAGGTGGTGACGAAGCCGCCGGCATGCTTGATCAGCACCAGGTTGCCGAAGCCCTTGAGGTCGTCTCCGGCATAGGCGACCACGCCGTTGTCGGCAGCGACGACGCTGGCGCCACGATCGGCGGCGATATTGAAGCCGTCGTTACGCAGCCCGCCGGGCTTCGGACCGTAGCTTGAGATCACCCGGCCCTTGACCGGCCATTGGAAGTGCCGCCCGGACCGGGGCGGCGGCTCCTCGATCGAGGTCTTCGGCGACGGGGCCTTGAAGGCGGCGGGCGTGATCCGGGCGTCCGGCTCGGAGGCAATCACCGGCTTGGTCCGCGACACCGTCGGGCGCGGCTCGGAGGAGATCACCGCGGGCAAGGCCACGGGGGCCGGCATCTCGGCTTTCGCGACGACCACGGGAGCCGACGGCTCGACCCTGGCGACGACCGGCATTGCCGTCTGGACCGGCTCCGGCTTCTGCGCATCGAGCTTGAGGACGCCCATGACGCTGGGGGCCGGGGGCGACACGGGCTTGGCGGGCTCGACCTTCTCGACCTTGATGAGATCGCGGACGACCGGCGGCGGCCGTACCGGCTCCGGCGCGGCGAGCGGCGCCGCCTGCACGCTGGAGCGGGGCGCCGAGGGCACCGTGACCTGGGAGACCGGCTCGGGCACCGGCGGCGGGATCGACGCGGCCCTGACCGCGAGAGGCTTCAGAGGCTCGGCGGACTTGGTCTTGGCAGGAACCGGTACAGGCGCGGCCGACCGGGCGGCAACGGTCACGGCCTGGGAGGGCGCCTCCGGAAGTGTCAGCTTCTGTCCGGCCTGGACGCCGTAGGGCGGCTTCAGGTTGTTGAGGCGGGCGATCGTCGCCGCATCGGTGCCGTGACGACGGGCGATGGCGTTCAGGGTTTCGCCCCGGCTGACCACCACGGTGGCTCCGAGCCGGGACATCGGCGCGGTGGACGAGGCCGGGCGGGACGATGGGTGCGGCGTCACCGAGGTGACGGCGGCAACCGTCACATCGTGCTGGATCACCTCGGCCGGCTCGCCACGGGGCGCGCACGCCGTGACCAGGGCGAGAAGTAGAAGGGGTACCGCGAATCGGTTATGCCGAATCATTGCGGCTGCGCAATCTATGTGCATAAGCCGAATCGTGCAACAAAATCCGAATCGAGGACCGAATCTTTTTCAGATTTGGGTTCTAAGAGGCCTGGGAGGGCGATTCCGGCAACGCCCGGTGGAGCAGCATGCCGCCGACCATCGCCAAGGCGAAGATCGCGGACGGGGTGCCGGCGAAGCCGATCGAGGCGATCGCCGGCCCCGGGCAGTAGCCGACCAGCCCCCAGCCGACCCCGAACATCGCCGCCCCGCCGAGGAGCTTGGGGTCGATCGCCGTTGCCTCGGACAGATGGAAACGCTCGTCGAACAGCGGCTTCGCCCGAAGCCGGATCAGGCCGAAGCCGATGGCGGCGACACTGACGGCCCCGCCCAGCACGAACACCAGTGTCGGATCCCACTGCCCGCCGGCGATGTCGAGGAACCCCAGGACGCGAACCGGATCCAGCATGCCCGAGAGCGCGAGGCCGATGCCGAAGATCAGGCCGGCGAGCGCAGCGGAGGCGATACGCATGTCAGATCCCCTCCAGGCGGCGGATGATGAAGACCGTGGCCATGGCCGCGGCGACGAAGGTCGCGGTTGCGGCCAGGGAGCGCGGCGACAGGCGCGCCAGGCCGCAGACCCCGTGGCCGCTGGTGCAGCCATTGCCGAGCTGGGTGCCGAAGCCGACCAGCGCTCCGGCAATGACGATGACCGGGAGCGCCGGCAGCAGCGGGCGCGGCAGCTCGCCGCCGAAGAAGGCGAAGACGATCGGGCCGAAGATCAGGCCGACCAGGAAGGCGGTCCGCCAGTCGCGCTCGGGGCCGGGCGCCGCGATCGCGCCGGCGGTGATGCCGCTGACGCCGGCCACCCGGCCGGTCGCCAGCAGGAGCAGCGTGGCGGCAAGGCCGATCAGCGCGCCGCCGATCAGCGCGGGAACCGGGGTGAAGTCGGCGATCATGGGAACTCCTGGATTACGGCGACGGAGGCAGGATACCGCGCTTCGGATCGAGGATCATGTAGAGCGAGCGCCCGTCTGGCGTCTCGATCTCGCCGGTGGGAACGAAACCCGCCTTGCCGTTGACATGGATCGCGGCGGTGTTGTCCGGCGACGGATCGATGTGAAGGCGGGCGGCATCCGGCAGCGACGACAGATGGCGGACGGCAAGACGGATGGCGCGGCTGCCGAGCCCGCGGCCGATCAGGTCGGGCGGGCCGATGAAGAGGTCGAGGCCATAGGTCTCCCGCGGCAGGTCATGCGCCGCCCAGAACCCGTCGGGATTGGCGTGATAGAGATGAAGGTAGCCGACCGGCCGCCCGGCCTCGACGATCAGGTAGGGCGCGACATGCTCCCGCGAGAGGTGCGACGCGATCTCCGCAACCGCCTCGTCCGGCGGCGACCACACGCGGGCGATGTGAGCCTCGGCGAACCATCGGCGGAGCAGCGGCAGGTCGGTCTCAGCCAGCGCCGACAGCACGAGTCCGGGATCGTCGTCCGACCCGATCCGCGGCGGCCGGAAGGTCACGATGCCTGCGGGATCGCCCCCGCAACCAGCGGCACGAAGCGCACCTGGGTCACCCGTTCCTCGCGGAAGCCCGCGCCTTCGCGGGTGATCTTGTAGATCCACTGGTCCGTGACCGAGGTACCGATCGGGACGATCATGATGCCGCCCTCGTCGAGCTGGTCGGCGAGCTTCGCCGGCATCTCGGGCGCCGCCGCCGTCACCAGGATGCGGGGGAACGGCGCCTGCTCCGGCCAGCCGCGCGTGCCGTCGCCGGCATGGGTGGTGACGTTGTGGCATTTGAGTTCGGCGAGCCGCGCCTCGGCGCCCAGCAGCAGCTCGCGGTGACGCTCGATGGTGTAGACGCGGCGGAACAGCTGGCAGAGGACGGCGGTCTGGTAACCGGACCCGGTGCCGATCTCCAGCACCCGGATGCGCTTGTCGGGCTCGACCAGCTGGGTCATCAATCCCACAATCAGCGGCTGGCTGATGGTCTGGCTGCAGGCGATCGGCAGCGCCGTGTTCTCGTAGGCCTGGTCCTGGAAGGGCTCCGGCACGAAGATCTCGCGCGGCACGCGCTCGATCGCGGAAAGCACCTTGGTATCGGTTACGCCGGCGCGGCGAAGCTCCAGGACGAGCCGGATCTTGCGCGCCGCCTGGGTCAATCGAGGACCTTCCTCAATGCCGCGAGCGCCGGCTTGTGGGTCATGTTGAGGCCGATCGGCGTCACCGAGATATGGCCGGAGATGACCGTGGCGAGATCGGTACCGGGCTGGGGCACCCGTCCCGCCTTGGTGTCGCCGATCCAGAAATAGGGCACGCCGCGGGGATCCCGGCTCTGCACCATGGTGTCGCCGATCTTGCGCTTGCCCTGGCGGGACGCCTTGACGCCCAGGACCTTCTTCGGATCGGCGACATGCGGGAAGTTGACGTTCATCAGCACGTCGTCGGGCCAGCCGATCTTGACCAGGCGCTTGATGATCGCGGCGACATGCATCTCGGCCGTTGCCCAATGCGCCTTCTGTCCCCAGGGAACCGAGAGGCTGAGCGCGATCGCCGGAACGCCGAGCAGTACCGCCTCCATGGCGGCGGCTATCGTTCCGGAATAATGCACGTCCTCGCCGAGATTGGCGCCGCGGTTGATGCCCGACAGCACCAGTGTCGGCCGGTCGTCTTTCAGCAGATGATTGATCGCCAGCAGCACGCAGTCGGTCGGCGTGCCGTCGCAGGCATAGCGACCCTTGGAGACCTCGCGCATCCGGATCGGATGGCGCAGCGTCAGCGAGTGCCCGGCGCCGGAGTTCTCGTGCTCGGGCGCCATCACCCAGACGTCCTTGGAGAGCTTCCGTGCGGCCTTCTCCAGGATCGCGAGGCCGGGTGCGTGGATCCCGTCGTCGTTCGAGATCAGGATCCGCGCCTTGGCGAGGTCCATCGGAAACACTGCCTTAGCCATTCGCGCGGATAACCTCCAGGCCACCGAGATAGGGGCGCAGAGCGGCGGGCACGGCGACGCTGCCATCCTCCTGCTGATAGTTCTCAAGGACGGCGATCAGCGTGCGGCCGACCGCGAGGCCGGAGCCGTTGAGCGTGTGGACCAGGCGCGTCTGCTTGTCGCCCTGGCCCTTGAAGCGCGCCTTCATCCGACGCGCCTGGAAGTCGCCGCAGTTGGAGCAGGACGAGATCTCGCGATAGCGCCCCTGCCCCGGCAGCCAGACCTCGAGGTCGTAGGTCTTCTTCGCGGCAAAACCCATGTCGCCGGTCGAGAGCAGCATCACCCGGTACGGAAGCCCGAGCCGCTGAAGCACGGTCTCGGCCGCCTTGGTCATGCGCTCGTGCTCTTCCTCCGATTTATCCGGATGAGCGATCGACACCATCTCGACCTTGTTGAACTGGTGCTGGCGCAGCATGCCGCGGGTGTCCTTGCCGGCGGCGCCGGCCTCGGAGCGGAAGCACGGCGTATAGGCGGTGAAGCGCTGCGGCAGGTCCTTCTCATCCAGG
>CAXNIC010000311.1:0-6158 GCA_964201945.1 Alphaproteobacteria bacterium | reverse complement strand
GCCATGTCCCCCCGACTACCGGGCTACACTTGGATACCCACATCTAGCTATAGTCTTTCGGCGGACGGCGAAGCAAGCCGCCCGCCGCCGGAGCCTGCCGATGCTCGCTGCCATAGGACGGTTTTTCGGGGTCCGGGCCGACGCCGGCGATGACGACGAGGGCCCGCGCCGCCGCGCACCGCCCGAGCGCATCGCCTATGGCATCGGCGGCGACATCCGCTTGTTCTCCGACCGGATCGAGATCCATCGTTCCGGCCTGCTCCTCAGCATCCTCGACATGCTGCTGCACGTCGAGCGCGAGATCGAGACGACGATCTTCCTGGAGGACATGGCCGCCGCGCATATCGTCCGGTCGCTGTTCCTGGTCGAGTATGTCCGCTTCTCCTATCCCGGCAGCCCGCAGCCGACGGGGCGGTACTTCCGCGACGCCTTCGCCGAAAACGCGCTGATGCTGCGCTGGACCGACAACCGCGATCTCCGCCTGCTGATTCATCACATGAACGAGCTTCGGGCGTTGCGCGATGCCCCCCGCGTCCCGGTGGCGGCGAGCCCCCCGGTTCAGCGGCCGGACCTGTGAGGCGCGCCGGACGCCGTTGCTTCGCCTGGCTCCGGCTCGCCCTGGCCGGAGCGATCCTGTCGCTCGCCTCGCCGGCGGCCAGGGCCGAGACATGGCTCGAGCGGTTCAACCAGGCCATGTTCGGCTTCAACGCCAACCTCTCGGCATTCGCCGAGCCGCTGGCATCCGGCGACCTTGCCCCGGCGATCCCCGCCTGGGCCAAGGACGGGGCGGCCAACATGCTGATCAACCTCGTCAACGAGCCCTTGACCGTAGGCGCCTTCGTCATCGCCGGCGACGGTGCGCGCTCCTGGCACGCGGCCAAGCGCTTCGCCATCAACACCACCTTCGGCTATCTCGGCGCCGTCGACCGGGCGCGGGAGTGGGGCTTGCCGCCGGACCAGACCGACATCGGCCTCGCGCTCTGCGGCTGGGGCGTGCCGGCCGGGCCTTATGTCGTGCTGCCCGTTACCGGCCCCCGCACGCTTCGCGACGCGGTGTCGGACGTCGGCTTCGCCAACCTGCTCATCTACGGGATGCTGGCGCCGTTCATCGGCTTTCCGCCCACCGCGCAGGCGTTCCTCGTCGTCGAGGTCGTGGACGTCGCCGCCACGCTCGCCATCGCGCGTCAGATCGAAGGGCCGCCGGACGCCTGGCGGGAGACGTCCTACGAAGACGTCCGCGAGGCCTATCTGTCCCGGCGTCAGGCGCGCTGCGCCGCCGGTCCCTGAGCCGTCAGATCCGGTTGTACCAGCGGCGGCTGAAGGGCGGCCACAACGCGGATCTCGGCCGCGAGCCCTGACGCTGCATGATCATCTTGACGCGTCGGCGCGCGGACGCGGCGTCGGTGCTGCTCTCGTTGCCCATCCGCATGAGCCGCGTCGCCGCCTCGAAGTCCGCCTCCGAGACGCGGCGGCGCCGGCCGGCACGGGCGAGGAGGAAGGCCTCGACGGCGGCATCGGTATCGCGATCGAGGCGCCCGTCCGACTCGGCGACCGCCGAGCGCATGACGACGTCGGCCTCCTCGGCCGACAGGCCGTGCTCGGTGACGCCGAGCTGAAGCAGGTCGAACTGGGCGGCACGATCGATCGGACGCCCGGCCAGCCGGGCGCGGACGCGCTCGGCGAAGGTCGCGCGGCGATCAGGTGCAGCGGATGCGGATGTCGTTTGCTGCCTCGCGCCAGGGCGCGGCGGCTGGGTCACGATGCGCTGGACCCGGCCGTCGAGCTCCATGAAGCCGAATTCGACTTCGAGCGAGGGATCCCGGCGCACCGCCTCGTCGGCGACCTCCTGGCAGATGCGGACATGCAGGCGGAACTCGGCATCGGGGTCGGCCACCGCGGCGCGCCCGAAACGGTGCGCGACGGCGCTGCAGTCGCGGTGATTGATCACGAGCAGGCGGCGGACGCCGTGGATCTGTCGCGAGAGGGCGAGGTTTTCCCAGACCGTGCTGACCCAGTTCGGCCGGGTCCCGTCGACCGCCGCCAGGCCGCCGCCGGCGACCCTCGCCTCGGCGTAGCGTTCGTCCAGACCACGCTGGGTCAGATACGCGGTGACGTCGTTGGCCAGGCGATAATCGATGCAGCTCAGCACGAAGACATCAGCGTTCGCCGCTGCACGTCCTCGGCGTGGGCCGTCGAAGTTCGGAGGCGATGTCATCTAAGGCCGCATCATGTAAGGAACGGGCGCGACTGCAGGGCGAGGCTCGGACCGACCCGAGTTCCAGGCGGCTAGAAGCGCGCCACCTCCTCGGTGTGGACGACGCCGGCGAGCCGGTGGCTCACATGCGAGATCGACATGCCGACGGTCAGCACGACCACCGCCGTCGCCAGGCTGATATTGACCCACGTCGCCCAGAGCGTGAGATCGATCAGCTCGGCCTGCGCCAGGACCAGGCTCGCCGAACCGCAGGCGATGACGACGTAGACGACGCGCGACACCTTCATCGCCGAAACCGACGTCTGGAACAGATAGACCAGGATGCCGAACAGGACGATGCCGGCCAGCATCTTGATCTCCCACTGGTCCAGCGTCCCCACCGAGATCCAGTGGATGTAGGAGTAGCCGCTCGGGTTATAGGTCGCGAAGATGAGGAAGCCGCTGAAGAGCAGGCGCGCGAGGATGCTGGTGTAGTCGAAGCGGGTCGTCATCGCCGCATCTCCACTCCCCCGCGCGCCTTCGACTCAGACGCGCCTGGCGGAGAGGCGCTTGCTCGCCAGCTCAGACAGCTTCGCCAGCGCATCCTCGGCGGCGGCACGCCGCGCGGCGGCAACCAGCCAGGGCTGCAGCATCGCCCGGGCCGAGGCGTCGATGTCCTTGACCGAATCCAGGGCCGCCTTCAGGTCGTCGCGACCAAGGGCCGTATTGGCCTTCTCCAATGCCGCCCGGGTCGGGGGCGAGAACGTCTCGATCGGCAGCTGCGAGCTGATCTTGGTGGTCCAGCCGGCGACGCGCGCGAAGGTCTGGGAGACCCACGAAGGCTCACCCGGAAGCGCGCTCGCCACCAGCGCCGGACCCGCCAGGCTGCCGAAGTCGTTGCTGAGCTGGCGGGGGGTCGGCACGCCCGTCTTCGCCAGCGGCTTCAGGACCTCGACCAGGCGCTGGGCCTCGGCATCGTTGCCGATGACCGAGGCGATGCCGGCCACCGCCGGCTCGAACGAAGCCGACGACCGCTGGATCGCCATCCGGGTCTGCTCGACCGCAAGCGCCAGCGTCAGCGCGCGTCCCTCGCTCTTCAGCAGCGCGATGTCCTGCCGGAGCAGATAGCGCTCGTCACCGACAGGCCCGACGATGGCCGCCGCGATCGCAAGTGCCGCGGCGAGAGCGGCAACCCCGATGGCGGAACCGGCCAGCGACTTCGCCGCGGCCACCTTGTTCTGCAGGTCGTCATTGGCGCTCGCGGGCTGGTCGGCTTTCGTCTCGGGCGTCGTCATGGTTCGTGGATTCCTGTCGGTCTTGATTGTCTTGGTGGTTGACGACGCCGGCGCCGCCGGTGCCGAAGCTATGGGGCGCTCCGCGTCCGCCGAAGCGGCCAGCTTGGCCCGGGATGGAGCTATTCGTTCCTGCGCGCTCTCGTCGAGGCCGGAAACGTCGGCCGTGCTCAACGAGGGCAGCACCTTGCGGCGACTTCGGGGCGGCGTTGCCGCCACGTCGTCCGCCTGGCCTTTCCCCCCTTGGGGATCCTTGCCCTTTGATCCTGTCGCCATTCTGCCTCGCTGGCGGGAGCGTCCGGGGACCACTTTCCGCACATGCCACGACCACCCCGTCCCGCCATTTCAGCGGGAACCCACATCACATCAGCCACCCCGTCTCAAGTCAAGAATACGCTGGCTCATCGAAGCGTCGATTGCAGAGAAAAGCGTGTCTATCTCGGCCCGGAACGCCTCCCCCAGCCGATGCTGCGTTTCGGCCTCGAGGGCATCGACGAAGGCGACGGCGTGCGATTCGAGCTCGTCGCGATGCAGGGCGGCATCGATGCTGTTGATGACGTAGTCGATTCCCCAGACGAGGCCGAGGCCGACCACGCCGACGGCGAGGCCGGTCAAGGGCCCGAAGCTGATGCCGAGCGAGCCGACCAGCGCCGCGACCGAGCCCACCTCGGTGAGGCGGAGGATCAGCATTCCGGCGCGCGCCGCCATCGGACGCGCCGACCTCATCAAGATGGTGTCGATATCCGGCGCGTCGGCCGCCAGGTTTCCGGCGATGTCCGGGACGCGCGAGGCTCGCGACGCCTCGGCCGGCAATGGCGACCCCTTGAGCGCGACCAGGAACTCGGTCTGCTGGCGGTCGATCCGCGCGAACTCCTGGTCGAGCAGTGCGGCGACGCGGCTCCACTCCGCATCCAGGGCCTTCTGCGTCCGCTCCGGCTGGACCACGAGATCGCGGAAATGCTCGCGAACGACACCGGTCGCCTCGGCCGTCATCGCATCGAGGGTGCTGCCGGACCCGCCGGAGGTCAGATGCCGGTAGGCACCCGCAAAGCCGCGGCCGATGATCTGGTATGAGGTGACATAGCTCTGCACCCAGCCATAGGCCCAGCTGGCATAGCCGGGAGCCCTCAGGCGCATGGCGCCGAACTCGATCCTGGTCGCGGTCGACACCGCCTCGTCGGCGAGACGGTGCATGCGCTCGCGCTCGGCGGCGAGGACTGCGCGCTGCCGCGCCAGCAGATCTCGCGTGTCGTCGGTGGCCTGGGCCACCTGCACCGGCGGCGAGGCGGCGGCCGCGGGCTCGATCATCCAGTCCGTCGACAGGCGCGAGGCGACCGGCAGGAGCGCCACCACCGCGACGGCGGCGACGCCGAAGGCGGCGCAGCCGGCCAGGAATGCCCTCCGCCGCGGCGTCGCGGCGAGCCTCGGCCAGGTCTTTTCCGGCTTCACCGGTCGTTCCGGCGAGGTGTCCAGGCTGTCGCTCATGTTCCGCCGACGTCTCCCCGCCCTCGTCCTCTCCGCATGGCAGCCACCCTAGCAGGGCACCGAGACGGTCGCATGGGAGTTCGATTGCCGCACCCCCGCCGAAAGGAGGGCCGTGCGCGCCTGCCGGGGTCCTGCTAGACAACCGGCATGTGGGACGTGATCCAGAATGCGCTGGCGGCAATGCTCGGCGCGGCGGCGGCGGTCGGCATCCCGGTGATCGCCACCGCCTTTCTCTGGGGCATCGTCAGCCGCGTCGCGCCGCACGACTACCATGACGTGCCGATGCTGCAGCGCCTCGCGGTCATCGCCGGCGTGCTGATCGCCATCGGCGTCGTCCTCGGCGGACCGACCGCGCGCTCCTATGCCGAGGCCAGGCTGTTCGACGTCGGCGGCCCCTGGGATCTGACCCTGACGGACTTCCTGATCCAGCGGATCCTGGTGCCGATCAAGGTGCTCCGCGAGTTCGGCCGGCAGATCGCCGACGACCAGTGGCGGACGATCTACCCCTTCGTCAGCGGGCTCGCGCTCGCCGCCGCCTGCGTCGGCCTCGCTTTCCGCTACTGGCGGGGTGGCGCCGCCCGCGCCGCGCTCGGCACGCTGATCCTCGCCATCGGCATCGCGATGATCGGCTTCTACGTCGCCGAGGCGACGCTGTGGCTGGTCCACAAGCTGAATTTCTGGGCGCTCGCCGTCCTGACGGTGCTCTACCAGCGGCGACGCAACGCCGTCGCCAGGCAGTAGCCGGCGCGTCAGTTCATCAACGTCAGGAAGGTTCCGGGCGTGACCAGGGCTTCGCCGGCGAAGGGATTGGCGAGCTTGACCGCGACCAGGAGGACGCCGGTCATCGTCACCGAAGCAAGCGCCCCCATGATGGCCTGGGTGATCTGGTTGGCGCTGCCGAAGAACCACGGGAACACGAAGACGATGCCGGTCGAGGACAGGACCAGCAGCCAGAGAAGCCCCGTCAGCGTCCTGGACACGCTGCTCAGTCGGTTTACCCGCAGTTCGCTCAACTGCATCATCCATTGGACGGTGTTCTGCTGCAGCGCCTGCTGCGCCCCGGTCCTCGGCTCGACGTCGAGATAGGCGCGGACGAGGAGATTGAATTCCGGATCCGAGCTGCCGACCGTCCGGCCGAGACGCATGTTGTCCCAGTCCTTCTCGACCACCGCCTTGGCATAGTTGCG
>CAXNIC010000310.1:0-6166 GCA_964201945.1 Alphaproteobacteria bacterium | reverse complement strand
CCGGTCGTTGACGGTGCCGAACAACCGGCGGGCGATGACGCCGAACATCAGGAAACCTCGGGGGACGCGTGGGAGGAGGACCCACGATCCGAAGAACGGGGCGGGTGACAGATAAGTGGTGTACCCAGGACTGTCAACGAGGGGGGACCCGGGAAGGGAGTTGCGCGATCCAGCGATCGACTGTATTTTAGGTTAATAAAAGCTTCGTAGATAAACGGCCATTCTTGCAAAATGCAGGGTCACGGCCGGCTATGACGAGCGGAAGCGCATCCGACCTCAGAAGGAGGGGACCATGCTGCTACCGGTGACCGCACCGACCGAGCCCGGCGGATCCGCCGGAATTTCCTCACGCCATCTCGCCGAGTTGATCGTCGCCGCGGTGCCCCCGGGCATGACCGGCCTGCCCGAGCGCCGGCTCCACGACAAGCGCGAGCAGGAAGGCCCCGGGCCCGCCGTCGATATCGCCCCGACCGTGGCCGGTGGCTCATCCGAGCCGACCCAGGTCCTGTCCATGCGCATGGCCCGTTGGGAACCCGTGGCCCGTGCCCTCGGTCATGCCTCGCAGGCGATCGCCGGGTTCCTGAAGAGCGTCGGTGTGCCGCAGGCGCAGGCCGAGGACATGGCCCGGCGGGCGGCTGAGGCGGCGCGCGAGCGGCTGGCCATCGAGCAGCAGGCAACCCAGGCTCATTTCGAGGCCGGCCGGCTCTCTCTAAAGCTCGAGGATGTGCATATCGGTTTCAGGCGTGGTTCCGGAAAGGGCGAAGTCACGGTCGGGAAGGCCGAGATCGGCGTCGATGTCGAAATCCCGGGCGCCCGGCATGAAGACAAAGGTGTGACCGTCGGCAAGGCCGAGGCCCAGATCGGCCAGCGCAAGGTCGCCTTCACCTACGAGGGACCGGGCGCCACGCCCGCCTATGCCGACCGCGGCGCCGCCGGCGTCACCGTCACCGTGGCGGCCCCGATTTCGGCGCCGCCGGTCGCAGGCATCAGCGGAAACGGACCGGTCGACGTCGCGATTTAGTGATGTTGTCGCAGGCGGCAGTTGCCCTTGCCCGGGCAGCAGCAGGGAAGGCATGATGCCGCCCGAGCGCGCCGGACGATCCAGCCCGCGCCGGACCCAAGGATCCGCCATGAACCGCTTTCTCCTGAGCCTCGCGCTCGCGATGCTCGCCGCCACCTCCGCCGCCGTCGCCCAGGCACCCGCCGATCCCGTGATCGCCCGCATCGACGGCCAGCCGATCCTCCGCTCGGAGATGCAGGCGACGATGCAGAGCCTTCCGGCCCAGGCCCGCGGCATGCCGATCGAGACGCTCTATCCGATGCTGCTGGAGCGCGTCATCGACCTCCGCCTGATCGGCACCGCCGCCCGTGGCGCCAAGCTCGAGGACGATCCGGTGGTCAAGAAGAAGGTCGCCGACGCGGCCGACCGGGTGCTGCAGGAAGCGTTCCTGACCCGCGCGGTCGAGAGCAAGGTGACCGAGGCGGCGCTACGCGAGAAGTACAAGGCCTACGCCGCCCAGATGCCCGGCCAGGACGAGGTGAATGCCCGCCACATCCTGGTGAAGACCGAGGCCGAGGCCAAGGCGGTGATCGTCGAGCTGCAGAAGGGCGCTGACTTCGCCGACCTCGCCAAGAAGCGCTCGATCGACCCGGGCGCCGCCACCGGCGGTGATCTCGGCTACTTCACCCGCGAGCAGATGGTGCCGGAGTTCTCCGAGGCCGCCTTCAACCTGAAGAAGGGCGAAGTCACGCAGGCCCCGGTCAAGTCGTCGTTCGGCTTTCACGTCATCCGCGTCGAGGACAAGCGCACCTCCGGGCCGCCCTCCTTCGAGGAGGTCAAGGATGAGCTCTCCGAGGGCCTTTCGCGCGAGGTGATCCAGGACCTGCTCCGCGATCTCCGCGGCGCCGTCAAGGTCGAGCGCTTCAACCTGGACGGCACGCCGAAGGCGCCCTGATCCTCTCCGTTTTCCTCAGACCGCGTCCGAGCCCATGTCCCATCCCGTCTCCCCGCTCGCGCCGGCGACGCAGCCGGCCCTGCCGGCGCTCGCCGGCGTCCGTCTCGCCACCGGCGCCGCCGGCATCCGCTACAAGGACCGGACCGACGTCCTTCTGGTCGAACTCGCCGCCGGAACCGCCGCCGCTGGCGTCTTCACCAAGTCACTGACCCGCTCGGCTCCCGTCGACTGGTGCCGACAGGCGCTCGCCGGCGGCAAGGCCCGCGCGCTGGTGGTGAATGCCGGCAACGCCAACGCCTTCACCGGCAAGGCGGGCGAAGCCAGCGTCGAACGGACGGTGAAGGCGACGGCGCAGCTGCTGGGCTGCACCGCGTCCGAGGTCTACGTCGCCTCGACCGGCGTCATCGGCGAGCCGATGGCAGACGACCGCCTGACCGCGGCACTGCCCGGCCTGAAGGGCCAGCTCAACGACGACTGGGCCGCCGCGGCCCGCGCGATCATGACCACCGACACCTATCCGAAGGCGGTGACGCGGACGGCGAAGATCGACGGCGTCGAGGTCAGGTTGCAGGGCATCATCAAGGGCTCCGGCATGATCCAGCCGGACATGGCGACGATGCTGGGATTCATCTTCACCGACGCCGCCATCGCCCAGCCGGTGCTGCAGACGCTGCTGGTCCGCTACACGCCGCGGACCTTCAACTCGATCACCGTCGATTCCGACACCTCCACCTCCGACACGGTGCTGCTGTTCGCCACGGGCAAGGCCGCGCACGCGCCGGTCGCCGACGCCGGCGACAAGCGGCTCGCAAGCTTCCGCCGCGCCCTCGAAGCGGTGATGCGCGATCTCGCTCTCCTCGTCGTCAAGGACGGCGAGGGCGTCGAGCGGCTGGTGACGATCGAGGTCACGGGCGCCGCCTCCCAGCGCTCGGCCCGCAAGATCGGACTCGCCGTCGGCAACTCGCCGCTGGTCAAGACCGCGATCGCCGCCGGCGACGCCAACTGGGGCCGCATCGTCATGGCCGTCGGCAAGTCGGGAGAGAAGGCCGATCGCGACAAGCTCGCCATCTCGATCGGCGGCGTCGCCGTCGCCCGCGCCGGTGCCCGGGTCGAGGGCTATGACGAGGCGCCGATCGCCCGCCACATGGCCGGGCGCGACATCCGCGTCACCATCGACGTCGGCATCGGCCGCGGCAAGGCGACCGTATGGACCGGCGACCTGACCCATCGCTACATCGACATCAATGGCAGCTACCGGAGCTGAGCCGCCGCTCGTCTCCGAGCGGCTGGTCCTCCGCCGTCCCGTAGCCGCCGACGCGCCGGCGATCGCGTCCTTCATTCTCGGCAGCGACATCCCCGGCTTCATGCCGCTGCTGCCGGATCCGTTCTCCGTCAGCGACGCTGAGCGATGGATCGCCGAGAGCGCCCGGCCGTTCGAAGAGAGCCGCAGCCTGGATCTGGTCGTCTGCCGACAGGACGATGGCCGCCTCATAGGCGCGATCCGCTTGGCTCTTCGCCCCGACGGGGCCGGCGAGGTCGCCTACTGGATCGGCGTCCCGCACCGCCGCCAGGGCTATGCCGCGGAAGCAGTCCAGCGTCTCTCCTCGCATGCGTTCAGCCGCCTCGGCGTCGCCCGCGTCGCAGCGACGGTGCTGCCCGGCAACGCCGCGTCCCGGGGCGTGCTCGCGCGGCTTGGCTTCGTCAGGATCGGCGAGGAGACGCGACAGTATCCCGCCCGCGGCGAGACGAAGATTCTCGATCTCTACGCCCTCGACGCGCCGGAATGCGGCCGTGACCCGGCGCTGCCGCCGCTTCCCGTCGTGCTGGTCTCGGCTGTGGCGCTGGTCGACGCCGACGGGCGCGTCCTCATCGCCCGCCGCCCACCCGGCAAGTCGATGGCGGGCCTCTGGGAGTTTCCCGGCGGCAAGGTCAATGCCGGCGAGACGCCCGAGGCGGCACTTGTGCGCGAGCTCCGGGAAGAGCTCGGCATCGACACCGCCGGAAGCTGCCTCGCCCCCTTCACTTTCGCCTCGCACCGCTACGAGCGCTTCCACCTGCTGATGCCGCTCTATCTCTGCCGCCGCTGGCAGGGGACGCCGACGCCGAAGGAAGGACAGGAGCTGGCCTGGGTCCGCCCGCAGCGCCTCGGCGACTATCCGATGCCGCCGGCGGACGTGCCGCTGGTCGCCATGCTGCGCGATTTCCTTTAAGCTATCGGACGTGGCGACACGCTGGTCCGAGACACCTGAATCCCACCGCAGCCTCGAGCGCGGGGTCAAGGACGGCATGGGCCAGGCCGTCCTCAACGGCGTCGTCGACAACTACATGGCGGCCTACGCCGTCCTGCTCGGGCTGACGGCCTCGCAGGTGGCGATCGCCTCGGCCTTCCCGGGCTGGATCGGGTCCTTCATCCAGGTCGCCGGCGCCTGGCTTGCGCGCCGCGGGTTTCGCCGGAAGGCGCTGATCGTCACCGGATGCGCCATCCAGATCGCGGCTTTGCCGGCGGTGCTGATCCTGCCCTGGTACTTCCCGGCCCAGGCCTACCTCGCGCTCATGGCCTGCGCCGCCGTCTATCACGCCGGCAACCACCTGATGCAGCCGAGCTGGATCAGCCTGATCGGCGACCATCTGCCGGAGAACCGCCGCGGGCGCTACTTCGGCCGGCGCACGGGACTCGCCAGCATCATCGGCTTCCTCGCCATGACCGTCGCCGGCGGCATCCTCCACTGGTTCGAGGCGCAGGACCTGGCCCGGCTGGGCTTCGCCGCGATCTTCGCCATCGGCGGGGTCGGCCGGCTCTATTCGCTCTGGCAGCTCTCGCAGGTGACCGATCCCGGCCACACCTTCGACGGCGAGCGGCTGGGGGCGGACTCCGGCGGAATCCGACGGCTCTGGCAGTCCAACTTCTTCCGCTATTCGCTGTCGATCGGCCTGATGCTGGCGGCGGTCTCCTTCGCCGGGCCGTTCTTCACCGTCTACATGCTGCGCGACCTGCAATTCACCTATCTCGAGTTCATGGGCAACATGGCGGCCGCCGCTGCGACCCAGGCGGCGCTGCTGCCGGTCTGGGGGCGGGTCCGCGACTCCCGCGGCAATCGCCTGGTGATCATCATCTCGGGCGCCCTGATCCCGCTGGTGCCGGTGGTCTGGGTGTTCACCACCAACTACTGGGCGCTGTTCCTGGCGCAGATGATCACCGGCGCCGCCTGGTCGGGCTATTCGCTGGCCGCCACAACCTTCCTCTACGACACGGTGCCGCCGGCGAGGCGGGCGCTGGCGACCGCCGTCCACACGGTGCTGGCGATGAGCTCCTGGTTCTTAGGCGGCCTGCTCGCCGCCGGAATCGCCGCCTACATGCCGACCGAGATCACGCTCTTCGGCCAGACCTGGTCCTGGGGCAGCCAGCTGATCCCGATGTTCGCGCTCTCCGCCCTGCTGCGGGGGCTGGTCGCGATCTTCACGCTGCCCCGGCTGAAAGAGACGACGTGACCTTCCTGTGACCGCCATCGCGAGCGGACCACCGCAGGAGTATTGTTGAACGGCCGTATAATCAGGACCGACCGCTCTCGGAAGACCGCTGACGATGTCGATCGCCGCTTCCATTGCCGCCTCGCGCTTCGGCCTCGGTGCCCGGCCGGGCGACCTCGCGCAGATCAAGGGCGACCCCCGGGGATGGCTCCTCTCCCAGCTCGCCGCAGAAACCGAGGCGACCGCCGGTGTCGGCCGCTCTTCCGATCGCCTGAAGCTCTTCTTCGACGCCCGCGCAGCCCGCGGCGACGAGGGGGTGATCCAGCTCTACCGCCAGGAATTTCGCCAGGGCTTCCTCGCCGATGCCGGCGCCCGCACCCGCCGCGCCGCGACCACCGACGCTCCCTTCCGCGAGCGCCTGGTTCATTTCTGGAGCAACCACTTCACCGTCTCCGCCGTCCGCCCGGTGGTCGCCGGGGTCGCCATCCCCTTCGAGGACGAGGCGATCCGCCCGCATGTCACTGGCCGCTTCCTCGATCTGCTGCTCGCCGTCGCGCGTCATCCGGCGATGCAGCTCTACCTCGACCAGGCCGAGTCGATCGGCCCGATGAGCCGCGCCGGCCTGCGCCGTGGACGCGGCCTCAACGAGAACCTGGCGCGCGAGATCCTGGAGCTGCACACGCTCGGCGTCGACGGCGGCTACGGCCAGGCGGACGTGCGCGCGCTGGCCGAGATGCTGACCG
>CAXNIC010000309.1:0-6169 GCA_964201945.1 Alphaproteobacteria bacterium | reverse complement strand
GCCGGCCGCGAGTCCCCGCAGAAGTCCCGCGACACTTGGCTCTACGGCCCCCATGCCGTGCTGGCCGCGCTCGCCAACCCCCGGCGACGCTGCCGGCGCCTGGTGATGACCGAGGCCGCGGCCGAGGCCAACCGGGAGAGCTTGGCCGGCCTCGATGCCCCGCCGGCGGAGACCCGGTCGCGCGAAGAAATCGACCGCCTGCTGCCGCCGGGCGCCGTCCACCAGGGCATCGCCGTCCTGACCGATCCCTTGAGCGAACCGGATCTGGGCGAGATCCTGGACGCGCTCCCGGACGGGAAGGGCCTGGTCGTCATCCTCGATCAGGTGACCGACCCGCATAATGTCGGGGCGGTGCTTCGATCCGCCGCGGCCTTCGGCGCCGATGCCGTGCTGCTGCCTGAGCGTCATGCGCCGGGCGCGACCGGGGTCCTCGCCAAGGCCGCCTCCGGCGCCCTCGACCTGGTGCCGCTGGTCCATGTCGTCAATCTCGCCCGCGAGCTCGATCGCCTGAAGGCCGCCGGCTTCTGGTGTGTCGGCTTCGACTCCGAGGCCGACCAGACGGTCGCCGCCGCCGACCTGACCGGCAGGGTCGTTCTCGTCCTCGGTGCCGAAGGGGCCGGTCTTCGCCGGCTGACCCGCGAGCGCTGCGATCTTCTGGTGCGCCTGCCGACCCAGACCCGGCTCGCCAGCCTGAACGTCTCGAACGCTGCCGCCGTCGCCCTCTACGAGGTCGCGCGCCGCCGTTAACCGCACGTTCATTTTTTTGCGCGACTAGTCCCCGTGCGGTCCGGTGTGATCTCCGACACACCAGCGTCGCTCCCTCTTCGATAAGTTCGAAACAATCACCAACAGAATTTCCGATGTCGAGGGTTGCCTCCGGCGCCGTCGTAGCTAACATCGGCCCCCGAGAAAAAGCCCATGTCCGACATCCCGCTGACAGAAGATCCGGTGGTCAAGTCCACCCGCTGCCAAATGCTGGAAGCGCTGGCGGGCGAGCCGGCGCGCGACATCATCTGGCGCACCTGCCGGTCGTTCTTCGAGGGCAGCAAGACCGTCCCGATCGAAGTTCTCTACTCGAGCCGGCATCAGGAAAAGCTGATGAGCGCCGGCTCCGCTTTCCTCGGCGCCAACCAGAAGGTCGCGATCGCGCAGGTCGCCGGCACCAAGCAGTCCGTGTCCGATCGCCTGAAGGAGCTGAACAAGCTCACTCACGACTGGCAGATCATGATCCGCGCTCTCGAGGCGAAGTCGGATGCCGTGGCCGCATCCGGCCAGCTCGAGGCGCTGCTGAAGAGCCTTCCCGGCAACCCGGCCGAGCGCCAGGGTCTCGCCTTCGTCGCCATCACCCGCATGCTGATGCCGATGAAGGACTACGCGCAGAAGTTCGAAGCGGTGATGGCGCTCGACGACGAACTGAATCCCGATGTCGTCGAGATCCTGGACATGCTGGTCGGAGAGTTCCTCAGGACCTCAGGCGTGTCCGATCAGCTTCTGCAGGGACTGACGACACTGGAGGAGCGCCTGCATCGGCTTGCCGACCTGGCGACCGGCACCGGCGCGCCGCCCGCGGGCCTGCCGCCCACGGCGCAGCGGCTGGCGAGCTGGCTCGTCGCGCGTCCGATGCCGAACGCGCAGGCGGCCCTTCACCGGGTCCTGTTCCGCGAGATCGCCGGAACCCAGGCGCTGACCAAGGGGGGGCCGAAGGCCGAGCTCCAAGCGGTCCTCAAGCTCCGCAAGCGGCTGATAGTGAACGGCCAGACCCTCGGCGGCAGCGTCGTCGAGGGCGGCTTCGACCGGCGCTGCGCCAGGCTCCTCAATCCGGAGTCCATCGACAAGATCGTCGGCCCGACCTCGTCGATCGCGCAGGAGCTGGAGGCGGTGCTGCCGTTCCTCGACGAGCCGATCGGTCCGAGGGCGCGCGAGTTCGTCGTCCAGATGGTCGACCAGATGGTGAAGGCCTGCCAGTCGCCGCAGCGCCTGGTCGGCGACAACGTGGCGCCGCCGCAGCAGCTGAAGATCCTGGCGCGCTTCCACAAGCGCATCCGCAAGGCCGAGCTGATCGGCGCGGTCAAGACCCGCATCCTGCGCACGGTCGAGACCTTTCATGCCGATACGCTGAAGACCGCCGATCCGATCTCCCGCATCGAGCAGCAGGGCGGCGGCAACAACGAGAAGGCGCTGGCGCTGATCGATCTTCTCCGGTCGGGCTCGCTTCTTCCGGGCGACTATCTCGATCGTGCCCGCAAGGCGGCCGAGTCACGCCTGAAGTCGCCGGACTTCATGCCGACCTATCTCGGCCAGGCTGCCGATCCGGCGCAGAGGGCCGCGAGGATCGCCGAGCTCAAGACCATGCTGATCGAGGCTGGCCTCAGCGGCTGATCGTTCGGCGGGCGAATGTAACCGCCGTCTTCATTCGATTAACCCTGTTCACTTGAAATTAACCGGCGTCGCGGATTGTCTGCCCGCCGACGGTTGGCGCGCCTCAGCGCTGCGGTCGGGTTTCGTCCCTCAAGAGCAGGATGCCGACCGCCATGAAGTTCTTCAACAACCTGGGTATCGCGCCCAAGATCCTCGCCGTGCTGGCGCTGTTCTCGGCGCTCGCTATCGGCCTTTCCGCCCTCGCCATCACCTCGCTCGCCGGCGTCTATGGCGAGACCAAGGTCTTCACCGGCGCCTTCGATCGCTCGATCGCCGGCGGCCGCGCCACGGCGAACCTGCTGGCCTTCGCCCGCTACGTCGAGTTCCTCCCGCTCGACCTCGACAAGGCCGAGCGCGCCAAGTACGAGGCCGCGTCTGCTGACGAGCTGAAGCGCCTGGGCGTCCGCGTCGACCAGCTTGAGAACCTCGTCAACACGCCTGAGGGTCGCAAGAACGTCCAGGACATCCGCGCCGAGATCGCGCGCTACGACGGCGCGTTCAAGAAGATCCTGGGGCTCACCCGCGAAGGCAAGCTCAAGGAAGCAAGCATCGTCGCCGAAGAGGCGACCACCGTCATCGACGAGGTGCGCAAGCACATCCGCGCGATCGAGGACCGCAACACGAAGTTCGTCGAGCTGGCGCAGAAGACCGTGCTCGACACCTACGAGACCTCGCGCTGGGAGATGATCGCGCTCTCGGTCGGCGGCATCGGCGTCGGCCTCGGCCTGGCGCTGCTCATCGTGCTCGGCGGCGTCACCCGTCCGCTCGGCCGCATGACCGACGCCATGGGCAAGGTCGCCGCCGGCGACTTCGAGATCGAGGTGCCCGCTCTCGGCCGCAAGGACGAAGTCGGCAAGCTCGCCTCGGCGCTGGAGCGCTTCAAGGCGGCCGGCATCGAGAACCGCAAACTCCAGGCCGAGCAGGAAGAGATCAAGCGCCGCGCCGAGATCGAGAAGAAGGCGACGCTGGCGAAGCTCGCCGACTCCTTCGAAGCCTCGGTCCGCGGCGTGGTCGAGACCGTGGCAACCGCATCGACGGAGATGCGCGCCTCGGCCGAGTCCCTGTCCTCGACCGCCGAAGAGACCTCGCGCCAGTCGACGGCGGTCGCCGCCGCTGCCGAGCAGGCCTCGACCAACGCCCAGACCGTGGCGACGGCAGCCGAGGAGCTCTCCGCCTCGATCTCCGAGATCTCGAGCCAGGTCGCCCAGTCGACCAAGATCTCAGGGAAAGCGGTTGAGACCGCGGCCGCGACCAACGCCTCGGTCCAGGGCCTCGCCGACGCCGCCCAGAAGATCGGGGAAGTGGTTCAGCTGATCAACGACATCGCCTCCCAGACCAACCTGCTGGCCCTCAACGCCACCATCGAGGCGGCGCGGGCCGGAGACGCCGGCAAGGGCTTCGCCGTCGTCGCCAGCGAGGTGAAGAGCCTCGCCAACCAGACCGCGCGGGCGACCGAAGACATCGCCCAGCAGGTGAACGCCATCCAGGGCGCGACCCGGCACGCGGTCGACTCGATCAAGGGGATCTCCGACACCATCGGCCAGATCAACGAGATCGCGACCGCCATCGCCTCCGCCGTCGAGGAGCAGGGTGCGGCGACGCAGGAGATCGCCCGCAACATCCAGCAGGCCTCGCACGGCACCAACGAAGTCTCGACCAATATCGTCGAGGTGACCAAGGCGGCGGGCGAGACCGGTTCGGCCGCGACCCAGGTCCTGGCCGCGGCGGGCGAGGTCTCCGAGCAGTCGGAGCGCCTGAAGAGCGAGGTCGACAGTTTCCTGGTCGCCGTCCGCGCGGCCTAGAGACATCCGACGAAACACGTTAAAACGGCGCCGGTCCCGAAAGGGGCCGGCGCCGGGTTAGCTCAGCGGTAGAGCACGCTGGCTGAACTCGCGCTGCGAAGCGCTAGGCGCTCGGGAAGTCGAGTTCGATCCTTTGGGCATCTACTCTACCCACGCCGATGCAATCCAGGATGTCCTGGTTCGTAGCCGAGATCAGATCGGATAGATCCTCGACGCGGCCAAACGACTGACGCGGGAAAGTCACAGTGGGCCGAGGAAGGGGCGAGCCTTCCTTCCAAGTCGACTCAATGACGATCGTTGGCCCCTCAATCGCAGTCATATGCGAGCCTATTGCCAGCTCGATCGCATACTCAGTTTCCGGCACGCCGGCGCATCTCCGGCACGCGTCCACAGCTACGAGAGCATTGACCATGCTGCCCAATACCCAATCCCGATAGATTTCCCGCTCGCCGCTTTCGCGCGGAGGGGTGGCCATCGCGAATGTCACCTTGCCGTCGCGCTCGATCACCTTCTCCGCAATCCCCCGCCCACTACTCGTCAGCCAACGCGCTCCACCCAGGATCGGCCGCTGATCAGTTGGTTCATGCGGAGCAATCAGCACATCCTTCATGCCACTCTTGATGGGTATATTGCGAACCCATCGGCCCAAACCTGGCTTGTTGTAGACGCGATCTATGTCAATGGGGCCACCGACCGGTACGCAGGAAATCTGGAATCCCGTCCAGGCGTGATTGCAGCGATCGATGAAGGTACGAAACCGCGCTTGTAGAGCAGAGATCTCGCGCTCCAACTGATCGCCGCGGCTCGCCAGCCGCAGCATCATGTTCTGCACCTCGCGCATCATCATGGGTTCGGAGTTGATGCCCCTCCGCACGTAGCAGTGCAGATCCGGCGCCCTGTGCGGCGCATCCCGCGACTGAGGTACACGCAGCATCAGCACGCCAGCGCCGCCTGTGAACTCTACCGACTGAACGATCAGATTGGGGATTGGTGGCTCAATGCCGCTCGAGGCGGCTTGCTCGAGCCTAACCGCCAAGTCCCCTACCTTTGGAATCGGATGGATTTCGGTGGCGCGCGGAGGGTTATCTTCGCTCTGAGCCACGCCAACGAATAGGTGTCCGCCCTGAGCGTTCGCGAGCGCGACCACCTCCTTGAAAAGCCTCTCCTTGGCCAGGTCGGTCAGGACGCCATTGCGAGCCCATTCACCCTCGCGACCACTCCGGTCGGATAACGCAACCTTGAACTCGAGCGCCGCCGTCTCTGGCCAGCCGATTAGCTGCTCGATATCGGCGGCCGTGATCAGTGCTGCAGGTTTTGTGAGCACCGGAAGCATGTCAAAGCTATAGCAGAGGTTTCCCGGTCTTGGCTTACCGCTTCCTGTGAGTTCCGCGGCCGCCAAGCCTCGGCTTTTTACCGCCGGCACTCTGTTACAGTGCCTGTAACAGAATCAACTTAACGATCTGGCATGCCACTCTCGACGCGTGACCAATGGATCTATGCCGATTTCCCCGGTTGTCGACTTGAGGACCTCGGGCGCGATGATCCTTTCGAGCCCATCGTCGAACAGATCTTTGCGGCCGCCGGGACCACCCCAAGATCGCCAGCGAGTGCGCAGGCCACGCCAGCGTCGCTATGATGATGGACGTCTATTCGGACGTGATCTCTGGCTTGCAGGAGGATGCCGCCGCTCGTATAGACGGGGCGCTTCGGCGGACGTTGGCAGAGAAGTAAGGGCAATCGGGGGCACCCGGCCGCTCGTGCGCCGCCGATGCCCACCGAAATCGTTGATTTCGTTACCGGCGCCGGCTTAGCTCAGCGGTAGAGCAGCGGTTTTGTAAACCGAAGGTCGGGGGTTCAATCCCCTCAGCCGGCACCAAATACCCCCCAGCTAAATCAGCCGAGACCTTCCTGGCCGGTCAGCCAAGTCGACCGCCGGGGTCCGTCAGGAC
>CAXNIC010000308.1:0-6171 GCA_964201945.1 Alphaproteobacteria bacterium | reverse complement strand
CTCGTCCTGCCAGGCTTTGCTGGCGACCATGTCCTCGATCATCTTGGTGAGCTTGGCGCGCTCGGCGTCGGCGATGCCCGGCGGGGCGAACAGGCCGCGCCAGTTGAACAGCTCGACGTCGATCCCCTGCTCCTTCAGCGTCGGCACGTCGAGGCCGGCCACCCGCTTGTCGGAGGAGATCGCCAGCGCGCGCAGCTTGCCGGCCTTCACCTGCTCGGAGAACTCGCCCCAGCCGGAGACGCCGCAGGTCACCTGGTTGCCGAGCAGAGCCGCCTGGGCAGGGCCGCCGCCGGAGAACGCGACATAGGCCGCCTTCTTCGGGTCGAGGCCGTTGGCCTTGGCGATCATGCCGACCAGGATGTGGTCGGTGCCGCCAGCCGAACCGCCGGCCCAGGAGACCGAACCGACGTCCTTCTTCAGCTGCTCGACAAGGCTCTTCATGTCCTTGTGCGGCGAGGCGTTGGGGACAACGATGACCTCGAACTCGCCGGTGAGGCGAGCGAGCGGAATGGTCTGGGTCAGGTTGACCGGGCTCTTGTTGGCGATGAGCGCGCCGACCATGACCATGCCGGCGACCATGATGCTGTTCGACCGGCCCTTCCACTGGTTGACGAACTGCGGCAGGCCGACGGCGCCGCCGGCGCCGGCGACATTGGTCACCTGGGTGCCGTTGACCTGCTTGTTGCCCTTCAGCACCGCCTCGATGGTGCGGCCGGTCTGATCCCAGCCGCCGCCGGGCGCGGCCGGAATGAAGATCTGCAGCATGTCGATGGCCTGGGCCAGAGCCGTGCCGCTCACGCCGGCCGCGAGCGCGGTCGATCCGGCGAGCGTCGCCATCATCATGTCACGACGAGTCAGCATGAGCGTTCTCCCTTATGGACTTTCCGGGGCCGTGCCGGAGTTGAGACGAGCGCGCCGGCCGTTCCGCCGCTAGTGAAGCCCATCCGGGCGGAAAATTAAAGCCGGACCATGGGATAGGCCGGTTCAGCCGAGGTCCGGGCCGAGCCTCCGGCGGACCCAGTCCTGGAACTGGATGACGCCGGTTTCCATCACCGGCGAGAGGCGGCCGGTGTCGTAGACGCCCGCATCCAGGTTGCGCTGGACCTGGACGCAGATCGTCTTGTCCTCCTCGGCGATGGTCAGCGACCAGCGCATCATCTCGTCGCGCCTGGCTGCCCCATCGGGCGCGTCCTCGTTGAAGAAGAACCAGTAGGCGAGCTGCGAGCGGCCATGGTCCAGCGGCTCCAGGCGCGCGATGTTCATGCCCCAGTCGTACATGTTGAGGAACAAGCCCGGGAACTTCCAGAGCCAGAGCCCGCTGGTGCCGCCGCCGCTGGCGGCCGCGCTGTGGATCTGGACGCCCTCCTCCACCCCGCACTCGACCCGGTACGTCGCCATGTCGATCGCCCGGTCGAGGGCCGGATGCAGGGTCGGCACGTGGTAGCCTTCGGCGTAGTTGTCGCCATAGGTCTTCCAGTTGACGCCGAGGTCGACGACGGTGGCGCGATGGAAGCGCATGCGCTCGACCGGATACCGGCGCGAACGCTCGTCGATGCTGCCGAGCCAGGAGCCGAGCCCCGGCGCCTGGTTGTCCAGGCAGACGAAGACCAGGCGGCGCCAGGTCTCGACCCGGATCGGGAACAGGGCGTTCCGGGATAGATCGAGCCCGTCGCCGAAGTCCGGCGCCTTCCTGAGGCGGCCCTCCTGGTCGTAGACCCAGCCGTGGTAGCGGCAGCGCAGCACCTCGGCCCGCCCGGCACCCTCGTCCACCATCGGCGATGCCCGGTGCCGGCAGACATTGTGAAAGGCCCGAAGTCCGCCGTCGCGGCCGCGCAGCACGAAGATGGGCCAGCCGGCGACGTCCTGGGCGACATAGCTGCCGGGCTCGGCGAGCTGGTCCTCGCGTGCGACCAGGTTCCAGGAGGCGCCGTAGATCGCCCGACGCTCGCGCTGCCAGAGCTCGCGGTCGCTGTACCAGGAGGCGGGAAGCGTCTCGGAAGCCTCGATCCTGGTCGTGGAGTCCATGGTCATCTTCCGAACCTCGCCCCCACCCAACGCGACGACGCTGCGCGTCGCGCGAACCTCCCCCACGCTACGCGCGAGGGAGGGTTCCGAGAAGAGCGCCCTTTTGAGCCCCTTCCCTCGCCCAAAGGGCGGGGGAAGGCGGGGGATGGGGGCGAGACCGTTCGCATCGCAAAATCCCCACTTGGTCGATCAGCGTTTTTCCCGTATCTGCCACCCGCATCCTCTCTCGCGTCCGTCCTCGTCGTGCAAAAGAAATAGGCAAATGACCGCTCAACCGAAGTTCACGCCGAAGACCGACAAACACGTGCTCTATCAGGCAGCCGTCCAATCGCCCGACGAGGACGTGCGTGACATCGCGCGCTACTTCAAGAAGGTCACAGGTCGTCCTGCCCGGATGTTCCGCGAGGACTTCTGCGGGACGGCGCTGCTGGCCTGCGAGTGGGTGAAGCTGGGGCCGGACCGCCACGCCATCGGCATCGACCTCGACAAGCCGACTCTCCGCTGGGGCGAGACGCACAACCTCTCTCGGCTTTCGGAGGACGCGCGTGCCCGGATCGACCTGATCAATGCCAATGTCCTCGACGTCCGCCGCCCCAAGGCGGATGTCATCGCCGCGCTCAACTTCTCCTACTGCATCTTCAAGACCCGCGCGCAGATGCTGGCCTATGCCAGGAACGCGCGGCGGTCGCTGAACCGGGACGGGATGATGCTCATGGATGCCTGGGGCGGCAGCGAGACGCAGACGGTCTGCCGCGACCGCAAGCGCATGCGCGGCTGCACCTATATCTGGGACCAGGTCGCCTTCGACCCGATCACCTATCACACCGATTGCCGCATCCACTTCGAGTTCCCGAACGGGCGCAAGCTGCGGAACGCCTTCACCTATGACTGGCGCCTGTGGACCCTGCCAGAGCTTCGCGAAATCCTCGAGGAGGCGGGCTTCAAGGACGTTCACGTCCTCTGGGAGACGACCGACCGCAAGCGGAACGAGGGCACCGGGAACTATCGCCGCGCCGAAAAAGGCGAAGCCGACCCGAGCTGGGTCTCCTACATCGTCGGACGTACCTGACCTTACCTCGCGATCGGCGCCACCTTCGGCTTGGCGACGGCGAGGTAAGACGCGGTCGCCAGGAACATCGAGCGGTCGAGGCGGCCGGCGTTGAAAGCGATCTGGTCGTGGGTGAGCAGGTTCGGGTCGACCACCAGGACCAGCTCATCCGAGAAGGTGAACGGCGGCACCGCTCCCATCTCGCATTCGGTGAGGCGCTTCGCCTCTTCCGGCGCCGCCAGCGACGACTTCTTGCCGCCGACCGCTTTGGCGATGCCGGTGAAGTCGACGCGGCGGTCGCCGGGAAGCACGGCCAGCACGAACTTCCGTCCCTCGGCGGTCTTCACCGCCATCACCATCGCCTTGGCCGCCTGCGAAGGCAGGTTGCCGCGGATCTTGCTGATGTGCTCGCTGCGCCCTTCGGGCACGTGCTCGATCACCCGGAAGTCGGCCTTCTCGGCCTCGAGAAGGGCGACCAGCCGGTCGAAGACGTCTGCCATCAGGTCATCTCCAGCCGGGTCTTCGCCTTCGGCGGCGGAAGCGCCTTGTCTATCTCGGCCATGTCTTCGGGCGTCAGCTTGATGTCGAGCGCGGCGACGTTCTGGCGGATGTGGTCGGGCTTCACCGCCTTCGGGATCACGATCGAGTCCGGATGCCGGAGCCCCCAGGCGAGAGCGACCTGGGCAGCCGTCGCGTTGTGCCGCTTGCCGATCGCGGCCAGGGTCTTGTCGCCGGCCAGCCTCGCCTGGTCCACCGGCGAATAGGCCATGATCGGCACCCGATGCTTCCTCTGCCAGGGCAGGAGGTCGAACTCGATGCCCCGGGCGGCGGGGTTGTAGTAGACCTGATTGACCTGGGTGAGCGGGCCGCCAGGCGTGCGCCACAGCTCGTCCATGTCGTCGGTGTCGAGGTTGCTGACGCCGTAGTGGCGGATCTTCCCCTCGGCCTTCAGCTTCTGGAACGCCTCCATGGTCTCGGCCAAGGGCTTCCGGTCGCGCCAGTGCAGCAGATAGAGGTCGATGCGGTCGGTGCCGAGCCGGCGCAGGCTGCGCTCGCAGGCGACCGGCGTGTTGGCCCGGCCCGCGTTGTGCGGATAGATCTTGGAGACGAGGAACACCTGATCGCGGCGGCCGGCGATGGCCTCGCCGATCATCTTCTCCGACCCACCCTCGGCATACATCTCGGCGGTGTCGATCAGGGTCATGCCGAGATCGATGGCGAGCTGGACCGCGGCGATCTCGTCCTTCTTCGGACCATTGCGCTCGCCCATCTTCCAGGTGCCGAGCCCGAGGGCGGGAACCGTCTCGCCCCCGGGCAGCAGGACCGTCCTCACTTCTTCTTGGCCTTCCGGGTCTTCGCCCAGCGCTTGGTGAAGAACAGCTCGCCATCGATCCTGATATCCGTCTGGATCGAGAGCTCATGCGTCGTCGCGATCACCGTGGTTTCCGTCACGGTCTTGGAAACCGGCCGCTGGATCGTGGCCGTCTGCTTGGCGACCGACCGGGCGAGCCCCGGCCGGGTCTTCTGCACCGACACGCGATAGACGTGATGGTTGATCATCGTCGTCTCGGCGTCGAGCTTCTGGGTTTCCTCGCGGTCGCCGACCAGGGTGACCACGTCGTTGGAGAGATCGCGGTCGATGCTCCAGCGCTGCCAGCCACCGAGATCGCCGGGGCCTTTCAGCACATCGGCCTGGATCGGCCCCCAGTTCGGCACGCGCGCCTTTGCCGGCTTGGCGGTCGGAACGATCAGCTGCGTTCCGGCGTGGCTGAGCGTGATCGCGGAGTTCTCGTTCGGCCAGATCCGCGGGAAGTCGGCAAGCGCCACCGACAGGCGGAGACGATGCCCCGGCGCCAGGCGATAGGCGGTCGGCCGCAGCACCACGTCGATCACGGACTTGCCGGCGCCGATCTCCTTCCAGCCCTGGGTGATCAGGGTCGAACGGCCGTTCGGCGCGACGTCGGCGAGCTTGACCGAGACCGTCGCCGGCGCCGTTGCGTCGAGATCGAGCGTCGCCGTGGCGGCGCCTAGCACGTCGAGCGCGTCCTCGAGCCGTTCGCCGGTCAGCGCCAGCGATTGCGCATCGTCGCGGCTCTGGTCCCACGGACGCGACTGGGCAAGCCCGCTCGACCAGGGATCCCAGGCGATGGACTCGGCGCCGACGGTCGGATCGCTTTCATAAACCGTCTTGCCCTTGCCGGCCGCGCTGCCGAGCGCGAGATCGTCGGAGACCTTGAACGTGGTGGCCTTCGCACGCGACAGCGGCCATCCATCCTCATGCCGCCATTCGGCTTCGTGGCCCTGGACGTGGAGGAACACCGGCGGCTCGTCCTCGACGCCGTTCTTCACGTCCTTGAGCCAGCGTTCGAACCAACGCTCCATCGCGCGCAGCGCAGCGCACGGGCCGTCGAGCGCGAGATCGGGGAAGGCGTGCTTCCACGGCCCCATCATCAGCCGCTTCGGCGCCTTGATCGCCAGGTAGTCGGTAATCGTGTCCTCGGCGTAGAGGTCGCGCCAGCCGCAGATGTTGAAGGTCGGCGCCTTGATCTTCGTCATGTCGGCGGCGCGCGAGTCCCAGTATTTGCCGGGGCCTGTGTGCTCCCACCAGTCCATGATCCAGGGCGGATTCTTCTCGAGCCGCTCGCGCCAGATCTTGGCCCAGCGTCCCTCGGCGTCCTGGTGCAGCGGCGGCATCAGGTTCCAGCCGACCATGCGCGGGCCCCAGTCGGCGTCGCACCAGAAGCCGGTACGGACGCCCCGGATCTGCAGGAAGCCGCGGCGGATGTCGGCGGTCGCATGGATCGGCACGATCGCCGCCAGGGACTTCGGCCGGGTCGCTGCAACCGACAGCGAGGTGATGCCGGGATAGCTGACGCCCCACATGCCGACCTTGCCGGTGCACCAGCTCTGCTTGGCGATCCACTCGACCGCCTCGTGCCCGTCCTTCGCCTCCTGGGCTGCCATCGGCTCGGCGGCGATGCCCTCGGAGCTTCCGAGGCCGCGGATGTCGAGCGACAGGCAGGCGTACCCCTTCGCCGCCATGAGGCGGTTGAAGCCATCGACGGTGGTGCGGCCACCGCGCCCGTCCTTGTGATAAG
>CAXNIC010000307.1:0-6194 GCA_964201945.1 Alphaproteobacteria bacterium | reverse complement strand
AAGATGCTGGGCTCGGCCGAGATCGGCACGCTGATCGCGGCGCTCGGCACCGGCATCGGCGAGGAATTCGACATCGCCAAGCTGCGCTACCACAAGATCATCATCATGACGGACGCCGATGTGGACGGCAGCCACATCCGCACGCTCCTCCTCACCTTCTTCTATCGCCAGATGCGCCAAGTCATCGAGCACAAGGTCGAGGAGGGCGGCGAGGAGAAGGTGAAGGGCTATCTCTACATCGCCCAGCCGCCGCTCTATCGCGCCAAGCGTGGCAACTCCGAGGTCTACCTCAAGGACGACCGCGCGCTCGACAACCACTTGACCGATGCCGGCCTCGACGAGGCGGTGCTCATCCTCGCCGACGGCAGCCAGGTCGGCGGGACGGAGCTGAGAGAGCTGGTCGACCTCGCCCGCCAGTCCCGGAGCTGGCTGCAGCTGATCGGCCGCCGTGTCGGCTGGATGCCGCTGGCCGAGCAGATGGCCATCGCCGGCGCACTGTCGCCGGAGCTGCTGGGCAATGTCGAGAAGGCCAACGAGACGGCGGCCTATATCGCCCGGCGCATGGATCTGCTCTCCGTCCAGCACGAGCGCGGCTGGAAGGGCGAATCCGACGGCGCCGGCGGCCTTCACTTCGAGCGCACGCTTCGCGGCGTGACCTCGCGCTTCCGCCTGGAGGCGGCGCTGGTCAAGAGCCCCGAGGCCCGACGGCTCGACGAGCGGGCGGCCGATTTCCAGAGAGCCTATGCCAAGCCCAGCCGGCTGAAGGTCAAGGACAAGGAGCACGTGATCCACGGCCCGGTGGCCCTGGTCGACACAGTGCTGGAGACCGGCCGCAAGGGCGTCGCCATCCAGCGCTACAAGGGCCTCGGCGAGATGAACCCCGAGCAGCTGTGGGAGACGACGCTCGATCCGAACGTCCGCTCGCTGCTGCAGGTGAAGGTCAACCACGCCGACGAGGCCGGCGACCTCTTCGCCAAGCTGATGGGCGACCTGGTCGAGCCTCGCCGCGAGTTCATCCAGCAGAACGCGCTCAAGGTCGCGAACCTGGACGTCTAGGAGGCGTCAACGGTCGACATGTCTCACCCGAGTCCGACCGCAGCGCCCGCGCAGTTCGCGTCGACCGAGCAGGCCATCGAGGTCGCGCGCGGATTCAATCTGAAGCAGATCGGCCCGGAGTTCATCGCCAACCCGTATCCGACCTACGGGGCGCTCAGGGCTCACAACCCCGTCGCACGCATGCCCGACGGCAGCTACTTCCTGTCGGGCTATGCCGACTGCCTCGCCGTCTACAAGGACGCCAGGCTGTTCTCCTCCGACAAGAAGGCGGAGTTCCTGCCGAAGTTCGGCAGCGGGCTTTTGTACGAGCATCACACCACCAGCCTGATCTTCAACGACCCGCCGCTGCACACGCGCGTCCGCAAGATCATGGCCGGAGCCCTGAGCGCACGGGTCGTGGCCGACATGGAAGCGCCGATGGTCGCGCTGACGGACCAGCTTCTCGATGCGATCGCCGCGAAGGGCGAAGCGGATCTGATCGCGGACCTGGCAGCTGCCGTTCCGATCGAGGTGATCGGCAATCTTCTGGCGATCCCGCATGAGGAGCGCGCGCCGCTGCGCGACTGGTCGCTCGCCATCCTGGGCGCGCTCGAACCGGCACCCGGCCCGAAGCTGCTCGATGCCGGGGAAATGGCAGTTGCCGAGTTCCTCGCCTATCTCCGCGTCCTGGTCGCCGACCGGCGCAGGAACCCCGGGGACCCGTCGCGCGACGTCCTGACCCGGCTGATCCAGGGCGAGCAGGGCGGCGAGCAGCTGACCGAGACTGAGCTGCTGCACAACGTCATCTTCATCCTGAACGCGGGACACGAGACCACCACCAACCTGATCGGCAACGGCCTCCACGCGCTTCTCGAATGGCCCGGCGAGAAGGCGCGCCTGCTTGCCGATCCGCGCCTCATCCACACCGCCGTCGAGGAGTTCCTGCGCTTCGAGAGCCCGGTGCAGATCGGCAACCGCCTGGTGACCGCCGATACGGTCGTCGGCGGCGTGCCCATGGCGGCCGGCACCTTCGTCACCGTCGGGATCGCAGCGGCCAATCGGGATCCGGCCGAGTTCGGCGAACCGGACCGGCTCGACATCGGCCGGCCGAACAACCGGCATGTGGCGTTTGCTTCGGGCGTGCACTTCTGTGTCGGGCTGAACATCGCCCGCATGGAGGGCCGCATCGCCATCGGCCGGTTCCTGACGCGCTTCCCGAACTATCGCCTGAGCGCCCCGCCAACGCGCGGCGGCCGCGCCCGCTTCCGGGGTTTCCTGACGATCCCCGTATCGGTCACCTGATCGAGGGCCGAGCGTCGGCTTTCGTTCTTGCCCGATGGTTGAGCCAGGCGCGAATCCGGCTCTGGCTCGGCCGTACGAAGCCTTCCCGGCTGCAGCATTCGCTGGCCTGTCGGCAGACCTCGGCGATGCTGCCATGGGGCAGCGGCATGCCGTCCGTCCAATCGGGGAGCGCCAGGCGCACGGCTTCGTCGAGGAGTTCGGCGCGTCGTCCGGCTGCCGGATGCCGGACCTTCCCGGGGCCGCGAACTCCGCGCTTGCGGGGTTTCCACCCACGCCCGGCCGGCCTTGCGGCCACATCGCCGGCAATGGCGGCGATCGCGTCACAGGCCTGGTCGATGGCAGCACGCTCGGCATCCGTCGCGCCGGCCGTCTCCAAGGCATGGCGGAGACGCCCGATGTTTCGGGCAATCTCACTGCCGAGCCGCCCTGCCGGCACGGTGACCGCCGCCTTGTCCCCGCGACCAAGGCTCCAGCGCCGCTGGACGGCCCGGTGGCTGTCATCCGGCAAGGCTTCGCCCAGCCTGCCGCGGAGCTCGGCATCCTTGAGCGCGCCACGCAGCTTGGCGACGCGCCAAGCTGGCACGGTCGAGCCGAAATGATCTGCCCGGTCGCGAGACGAGCGGCCGCCGGTCATCGTGGGCGCCCATGCGGCTGCATGCTTCACTCTAGTCTGAAAACGGCAATGGCCGGGCGCCTAGAGGGGAACGCCCGGCCATCTGCTGATGCCGATTTGATGCTGATGCGAGGCTTTTTGCCATCACTGGCCGTCCCATTTTGGACAGCCGGCCCGGCCAGAGTTCCTCAAAATAATATAAAATGCAATATATAAATTGAGCAGGTCGCCCAGGCCCCGGGAAACGGCCTATCCGCGGCGGATATCCGTCTCGACCCGGACCGGGATCGGCTCTGCCCCGATCGGCGCAACCCGGCGACGCTGCGAGCGCGCGATGAACAGGATCACCACCGCGAAGATCGTCAGCATTACCAGGCCGAAGACGAGCGCCAGATCGCCCAGGAGGTGCTCGAAGGTGGCGCCGACGATGTAGCCGGCGCCGGCGAAGGTCACCGCCCAGACGCCGGCGGCGATGAAGTTGAGGATCAGGAACCGGGGCCAGGAAAGCCCGCTCGTCCCCATGGCGAAGGAGGAGAAGTTGCGGACGCCGTAGATGAAGCGGAAGGACAGGATGAACCAGGTGTTGTAGCGACGAAGCAGGTCGAGGGCGGCATGCACCCCCGGGGCCCAGCGCGGAAACCGGCGGAGCAGCGAATGACCCCAGCGCCGGCCGATCCAGAAATAGACCTGGTCGCCGCAGAAGCTGCCGAGCCAGGCGACGATGATCAGGAGGTCGAGCCGGAGGATATCCTGGCGCGCGGCGAGACCGGCGAAGAGGACGAAGGTCTCACCCTCGAGGAAAGTCCAGACGAAGGTGACGACATAGAACCAGTCGCCGTACTCGCGGATGGTTTCGGCGATATCCATGGATCAGCGATACCAGCGCGAGGTTAACGAAGCGTGACGGACGCCTGTCCCCTCGCCCGCGCCGGACGTGAATTCTCTCACCCTAGCCCCACTCCTCCCGACACCAGCCCTGAACGACATTTTCTACTTATTGCAGACGAGAATGGCAGAAGCGGGGCGCCGACTCCAGAGTCACTCGACGTCAGGCAAAAGCTTCGTCATAGACGAAGAGGCCCGGCAACCCTCCGGTGTGGACGAAGACGACGGCTTCATCCTTCCGGTAGCGCCCCTCCCTGATCCGCTGCACCAGGCCGGCAAGACCCTTGCCGGTGTAGACCGGATCGAGGAACAGCCCCTCGCATTCGGCCGCGAGTCGTACCGCTTCGACCATGCCGGGGCTCGGCTGGCCGTAGCCGGGGCCGGTGAAGCGGTCGTCGGCTTCGACATGGCGCGTCGCCAACTTCGCATCAAGCTGGAGCTCCGTCACCGTGCGCTCCAGCAGCGCCTTCACCCGCGCTTCCTGGTCCGCCTTGGTCCGCCGGACGGTGACCCCGGTGACCGGGATCCCGGCAGCCGCAAGACCCAGCAGCAGCCCGACCTGGGTCCCGCTGCTTCCGGTCGCGTGCACGACCTCGGCCGGCCGGATGCCGAGCGCCTTCGCCTGCTGGTCGATCTCCTCGCCGGCGACCGCGTATCCCAGGCACCCGATCGGCGAGGAACCGCCGCCCGGAACGATGTAGGGGATGCGCCCTGCCCGGCTGAGTTCGTCGGCGATCCTCGCCATCTCGGCGTCCGGATCGGTCGCCGCCGGGATCCGCCGAATCTCGGCGCCGGTCAGGCGATCGAGCAGCAGGTTACCGCTGGCATGATAGGCCGGAGATCGGTTTGGAACGGTGTCCGTCAACACCAGGATGCATTTGAGGCCGAGCTTGGCGGCCGCCGCCGCGGTCTGCCGGCCATGGTTGGTCTGCAGCGCCCCCGTGGTGATCACCGTGTCGGCGCCGGCCTTGGTGGCAGCCGCCATCAGGAATTCGAGCTTCCGGCCCTTGTTGCCGCCGGCAGCGAAACCGGTGCAGTCGTCCCGCTTCACATAGATCCGGGGGCCGCCCAGGCGGTCGGAGAGGCGCGGCAGAAGCTCGAGCGGCGTCGGGCCTTGCACCAGGCGGACACGCTCGAAGCGGTCGAGGACGGGAAGCGCGGCTGACATGAGAACTCCGGACAAGAGAAGGCGGGCGCAGCCTAGCGGCGACGCATGCGCGCCGCCAGGACGACGCCGCCTGACCTCACCCGCTCAGTTCGACGCCGCCTTCCGCGCCTTCGGCCGCCCGTTGGTCCGCTCCCAGGCGTCCGCCGTGTCGAGGAGCCGCTTGAAGGCCTCGCCATTGGCGAGCAGGTCCCGCTTCAGCGCCGGGTCCAGGGGTTTCGGATCGTCGTAGTCGTCGACCGGCATCTTGCCGGTCCTGACCTCGTCCAGCACCGCGTCGATGCTGGTCGCGGCGTGCAGAGGCGTCTGAAGCAGCGTCAGCTTGTTCATCTTCCAATGCCCTTCCGGCTGATGGCAGACGGTGCAGTCCGCATTGCGGAAGTTCAGCGCCATCTTGCGATAGGCCGCATCGAGCGCGACGAGGTTGGGATTGTCCGAGCTGTAGTATTCGGAGAACAGCGTCACCACCGGCTGCGCTCCTCCCTTGTCGTCTGGCCACATCCAGGCACCGACGAAGGGCGCGTGCTTGACCGGAGCATAGGCGCCGCGCTTCTCCTCAGACCCGGTATCGGCGCGATAGGCAAAGACCACCTTGCCGTCCTTCGCCACGCGGAAGCGGAGCTCGTTCGACTTCTCGTAGGCCTCCCACTTCGTCTCGTTGTGCCAGAACGGATAGGGATAGCGGCCGGCGGGCAGCCCGTTCCGGAAATACGCCTGGACTGCGATGGTCTTGAGACCGTCCGGCGCATCCTGCACGCGGTAGGTGCCGGTGAACATGTAGAGCGACATGTAGAGATCCTGGAACAGGTCGCCGCGGAAGACGGACGTCTTCTTGTCCTTCAGCCAGAACTTGGCCGACTGCTGGCCGCCGAAGAGAAAGGTGTAGTCGCGCATGCCGGCCTCGGCGCCCTTGCCGATGTTCTTGCGGCAGGCGTCGTGAGCGGCGACGTCGTCGGGCGATGCCATCGGACAGGCCTTGGCCAGCGACGCCGCGAAGTCGGCGGCATACTTGTTGACGTCGAAGGGCGTCTGGGCAAGGGCAGCACCGGGCGCCGCTCCGAGCAGGGCGAGCGCCCCGACCATGAGGCTGCTCCGCAGCCGGCGCGGCAGCATCGATCGGAGGACCCCGTCCTTCCGGATACGCGCGTGATAGATCAACGCAGCCGCAGCATGGGCGAAGAGGAGCGCCAGCAG
>CAXNIC010000306.1:0-6194 GCA_964201945.1 Alphaproteobacteria bacterium | reverse complement strand
TTCCATCGGCTTTTCCTTGGCGGTGTCCGGGATGATGATGCCGCCGGCCGACTTGTTGTCGCCGTCGACCCGCTTGACCACCACGCGGTCATGCAGCGGCCTGAACTTCATGTTCACCCTCCGTCTTCATATCTTGGTGTTGTCGAGGACGCGCTTGTTAGCACTCATCCTCGGTGAGTGCCAAGGCAAATAAGGGCGCCGGCTGTCCCTGTCAAGGGTAGGGGATTAAATCAGCAGCACTCTTTCTGCTCGGCTGCTAAGATATTGATATTTCAGAAATAATTTGGAGGCGCTGGCCATTTCGTGGCATCCTTCCCGGGTACGGAAGGTTTCACTGTCGACGTCCCTTTTTAAGCAGAAGGAGCGAAGATGACCGACCTCGCCCGGCAACTGCAGGGCTACCGCCTGACCACGGCGGAAATCCTCTACCACCTGCCCGATCACCCGAAGCTGCTGCAGAGCTATATCTGGCAGGCCCTCGACATCGCTCCCCGGTTCCCCATCCTCGGCCGCTTCCTCGATTTCTGGAGCCGGAACCTCGACGGCAAGCTGCATTCGGTGAAGGTCTGCTCGGCAGGCCTGGTCAAGCCGGCGGAGGTCCGTCTGGTCGGCACGGAACTCCGGCTGCATTGAGGGTGATAGACTCCGCCCTCGATCGAGAGCGGTGGAGGCGAGGCTGATCCGGCACCCGATCCTGGGATCGGTCGATCCCCGGCAGGTGATCATGAGCTGGCACACCGGGGCGCGGCGGCGGCCCGGCCTGTCGGCGACGCGGCCGGAATTCCTGACCGTGCTCCCGCGTGACTTGGCCTCGTTCCTCCAGGTTGCCGAGTCGTGGTCCACCGCCGCCGAATTTCTCCGCACCTATGTCGAGGTGCTGCTGATCGAGGACGAGACCGCGCTGGTGCCGGCCGTCCTCGAGGTCCATTGGCTGGCCAACCGGCATTTCGAGCTCTACATCGGCCGCAAGCCCTGGCGCGCCAGCGAGCGCCGGGTCGGCAACTGGCTGATCATGTCGAACCTGCGCGAGGACGAGCACGTGGACGCGCGGGTGACGCTGCTCTCCATGATCGAGGCGGTGGAAGGCGCGGCGAGGGCGAGGGGCCTCGCCGTCGACTTCGAGCGCATCGCCGGCAGCCTCGGCCCGATGGTGAGAATACGGAGATGAGCCGGTCGGAGGTTGACGACTGAGGCACATCTCCGCATTCTAACCCCATGAGGGGTTTGAATTGACGACGAGGGATCCGCCGCCGTTCACGCGCGCGGGCCTGCGCGCCGGTGCCGCCGGTGCCGCACCCCTGGCGCCGAGCGTCGCCATGTACGCCGTCGCCTTTGGCATCATGGCGTCGGCCGCCGGGCTCACGACGGCGGAAGCGGCGCTGATCAGCGGCTGGGTCAATGCCGGCGGCGCGCAGATGGCCTCGCTCCAGGCCTGGACGACGCCGGTATCGCTGGTCGCCGTTTGCCTGACGACGCTGGCGATGAACGCGCGCTACCTGCTGATGGGCGCCACGCTGCGTCCGTGGTTCCACGGCCTTCCGGCGCGCCAGGTCTATCCGTCGCTCTTCGTCATGGGCGACGCGACCTGGACGATGGCGCTGCGCGAGCGCGAGGAGGGGCGGACCGATGCCGCCTTCCTGCTCGGAGCAGGGCTGGTGATGTGGGTCGTCTGGGTGGCGGGTACGGCGGCGGGCCATGTTTTCGGCAGCGTCCTCGGCTCGCCCGAACGGCTGGGCCTCGATTTCATGATGGCCGCCTTCTTCGCCGCCTTGGCCGTCCCTTTCCTCCGCTCGTCGAAGAGCCTGGTGCCGTTCGCCGTCGGCGTCCTGGTCGCGGTGGTCGTCGACCGCCTGGTTCCCGGGCCGTGGTCCATCCTCGGCGGCGCCTTGGCCGGCAGCGTCGCCGGCACGGTCTATTCCGATGATCCTGCACGCTGACGTCCTTGTCGCCATCCTGGCGATGGGGGTGGCCTCGTATCTCTGCCGGGTCGGCGGCTACGTCCTGATGGGCTACGTCGTGCTGACGCCGCGGGTGGAGACCTGGCTGAAGGCCATTCCGGTCGCGCTGATCGGCGCCATCCTCGGGCCTATCGCGGCGAGGGGCGGGCCGACGGAGTGGCTGGGGCTTGCGACGGCGATCGTTATGATGCGCCTCAGCGGCAACGACCTCGTCAGCGCCGTCGCGGCGATGGGGGTGGTCGCCATCGTACGCGCCATCAGCTAGAGGCATCCGTGTCCGACTCTCCGCGAGCGTTGTCCAACGGCTGGGCGATCATCCTCTTCATCGCGATGTCCACGATCTGGGGACTGACCTGGATCGCCATCCGGGTCGGGGTCGACGTGCTGCCGCCCTTTTTCTTTGCCGCGTCTCGTTTTCTCGCGGCGGGACCGCTGCTTCTGTTCATGGCCTGGATGTCCGGCCATCGGCTGATCACTCCCGGGCGCGGCCGCCAGCTCCTGGTGACGGCGCTCCTCTCCAACACCATCTGCTATGCCGGCGCCTTCTGGGGCATGCGCTATGTCCCGACCGGCTTCGCCGCCGTCATCAACCTCGCGCTGATCCCGGTCGGCGTCTTCCTCATCGGCGTTGCCGCCGGCCAGGAACGCTTCACCTGGGCCAAGCTCGGTGCCGTGGTCCTCGGCGTCGCCGGCCTCGCCGTCATGTTCGAGGGCCGATCGGCCATCGATCCTTCGTCCGAGGCGCTGGCAGGTGCTGCGGCCATCGTCGCCGGCACCATCGCCTTCTGCATCGGCTCGGTTTTCACCCGGCCGCTCGCCCGCGACATCCCTGCCTTCGTCGTCGCCGGCTGGCACTGCATCTTCGGCGGCATCGGGCTCGCGCTGCTGTCGCTGGCGTTCGAGGCGCCGCCGCTGTCGCTCTTCGCCGCCTATGCGGATCCGGCCGTGCTCGCCGGCTGGGCCTTCCTGGTCTTCGGCGGGTCGATCTCCGCCTACACGATCTATCTCCGCCTGCTGCGCACCTGGGGCCCGACGGTCGCGGCCGCCGTCGGCTGGGCCGTGTTCGGCGAGCGCTACACCGCGACCGAGGGCGTCGGCGCGCTCGTCATGTTCGCGGCCACCTTCCTGATGTTGCGCACCACCGGACGATGAGAGGTTCCATGTCCAAGTTCACGCTGTACGCCCTCGAAGGCTGGGGCTCGACGATCGTCGAAGGCGCGCTCGCCGCTGCCGGGCTCGACTACACGATCGAGAGCGTCGATCCCCGCGGCAAGGGCCAGGACCGGCTGCTCAAGCTGAACCCGCTTGGCCAGCTGCCGACCCTGGTGCTGCCCGACGGCCGGGTGATGACCGAGAGCGCCGCGATCATTCTCTACATCGCAGATCTGAAATCCGAGGCCGGGCTGGTGCCGCCGCCGGGCGATCTGACGCGGCCGGACTTCCTCCGCTGGCTGGTCTTCCTGGTCGCGGCGATCTACCCGACCTTCGCCGTCGGCGACGTGCCGCAGCGCTGGATCGCCGGCGAGGACAATCAGGCGGCGCTCACCCGCGGTGCCATCTCGGAGCGCTGCCGGATGTGGCTGATGGTCGAGGGCGCGGCGGTCGGCCCCTGGTTCCTCGGCGAGCGCTTCTCGGCGATCGACCTCTATCTCGGCGCGATGACCCATTGGCGCCCGCAGCGCGCCTGGTTCAAGGCCAACTGCCCGAAGCTCCATGCGATCGCGCTGAAGGCCGACACGCACCCGGGACTGGCGAAGGTGCTGAAGCGGAATTTCGGTTAGGTCTGCTTGGACTCCCTCCCCCGCGTAAGACGCGAGGGAGGGTTCTCATTTACGCCGCGACCGGCCGCCGGCCGATCTCGCGCAGGCACTTGTCGATCCAGAGCGCGGCCAGCTTTTCCTGGGCGCCGTTCTGGGAGAGGCGCTGGCGCAGCATGTCGAAGTCGACCGTGTTCAGCGGCTGGTCCTGGTTGAAGCAGGAGAACACCACCGTCTCCTTGCCGGTCACCGGGTCGACCTGGGTCTGCAGGCACTGGGCGCAGATCTCCTTCATCATGCACTGCATCGGCGAATTGATGGAGGCGATGGCGACCACGCTCGGCTTCAGATACGCCTTCAGCACGCCTTCGCGCGCATGGGCGACCGCGGCCATCATGCGGTCGGAGCCGATGACGAGCAGGCGGTCGGCCTCCTTGAGCTCGATCGGTATCGGCCCCAGCGCGCCGCGGGCATAGGCGGTCATCGCATCGACGATGTTGCCGACGAAGGAGAGATCCTGCGGGCGGGTCGGCACGAGGCCGGGGGCCTGGTCGCAGGACCAGACGATGACGTCGGCCGCCGCCTCGATCTCCTCGATCTTGTAGCGGTCGCCCGGAGACTTGTAGCCGGCGAAGTAGAGGACGCGCGATCCGGCCGCGCGCAGCGCCGCGCCGATCGAGAACAGTACGGCGTTGCCGAGGCCGCCGCCGATCAGGATCGCGGTCTCGCCGGGCGGCGTCTCCGTCGGCATCCCGGTCGGTCCCATCAGGATCACCGGCTCGCCCGCCTGCAGCTCGGCGCAGAGATCGGAGGAGCCGCCCATCTCGAGCACGATGGTCGAGACCAGGCCCGCGCCGCGGTCGACCGAGGCGCCGGTCACCGCCAGGCCCTCCATGGTCAATACGGTCGTGTCGGCCCGGCGCGAGCGTGCCTCGTAGTTCTGCAGGCGGTAGAACTGGCCGGGATGGAAGGCGCCCGCCGCCAGCGGCGCCTTGATGACGATCTCGACGATGTTGGGCGTCAGGCGATGGATGGCGTGGACGCGGGCGCGGAGCCCGTCGTCGAGACGCTGGAACATCTCCTTCGGCGTGACCCCTGTCGGCGGGCGCTTCGCCAGCGTGCGGCTGACGACGGGGTATCCCTGCTTGGCGCTGGCCATCGCCTTCACCACATTGCCGGCGAAGGTGGGGTGCAGGTCGCCGAAGAAGCTGAGCGCGCGGCCGTCCGGCTCGATCGCGACCAGCACCTGGGCGGTCTCGGGTTTCGCCACGCGCTCGGGCGTCACCGGGTTGCCGTCCTCGTCGAGGGTGCGGAAATACTTGCCGTCGAGCTCGATCCGCCCGCCCATCTCACGGGCGAGAACGGTGTTGGGCTGGGTCCCGGCCGCCATCATCACGGCGCGGGCCGGAAGCCGCACCGATGTGCCGTCGCGCTCGAAGACGACGGCGCGGGCGTGCTCATGGGCGTCGAGCTCGACCTCGACCGGGGTCAGGTTCTCGGCGAAGCGAATGCCTTCCTCGAGCGCCTTCTCAACCTCTTCGTGGTTGAGCGTGTAGCTGGGCGCGTCGATCATCCGCCGGCGATAGGCGATGGTGACCCCGCCCCAGTCGTCGATCAGCCTGTCCTTGTCGGCGCCCGGCCGGGCCAGAGCCTCGGCATGGGCCAGGAACTCGGCTGCGACCTCGGCTTCCTCGTCCGTCCAGCCGGCATGGACCGCATCCAGGCCCTGCTCGGCGATCAGCGCCTCGTGGCGGCGGCGGAACTTCTCGACCTGGATCGGGTAGTAGGCGCGGATCTCGGTCGCGGTATCGATCGCGGTGAGGCCGCCGCCGATGACGACCGCGGGAAGCCGGATCTGCAGGTTGGCGAGGCTGTCGATCTTGGCCGCGCCTGTGAGCTGGAGCCCCATCAGGAAGTCCGACGCCGCCCGCACGCCGCGGGCGAGCCCGTTCTTCATCGGCACGATGGTCGGCCGGCCGGCGCCCATGCAGAGCGCGATGTGGTCGAAGCCCAGCTTGAAGGCGTCGTCGACGGTGAGCGTGCCGCCGAAGCGCACCCCGCCATACATGGCGAAGGCGGCGCGGCGCTCCAGCAGCAGGCGCACGATCTTGAGGAAGTTCTTGTCCCAGCGGACGGTGATGCCGTACTCGGCGACGCCGCCGAAGCCTGCCATCACCCGGTCGTCCAGCGGCTCGCTCAGCACGTCGAGGCTGCGGATCGGCTGGAACGGCACGCGACGTCCCAGCGCCTCGACGCCGGAGATCTCCGCTGCCAGCGGCTCGATCTTGAGCCCGTCGATGGCGGCAACCGTGTGGCCGTCATTCATCAGGTGGTGGGAGAGATTGAAGCCGGCGGGGCCGAGGCCGACCACCAGCACCTTGTATCCGGACTCCGGCTTCGGCAGCGGCCGGTGGATGTTCAGCGGGTTCCAGCGGGTCAGCAGGCCGTAGATCTCGAAGCCCCAGGGGAGCGCCAGCAC
>CAXNIC010000305.1:0-6203 GCA_964201945.1 Alphaproteobacteria bacterium | reverse complement strand
AGCGGGTGGCCCTCGCCCAGATCCTGATCCGCGATCCCGCGATCCTTCTGATGGACGAGCCCTTCGGACCGCTGGACGCCCAGACGAGGCAGATCATGGGCAACCTCCTCCTCGATCTCTGGGCACAGGACAGGAAGGCGGTGCTGTTCATCACCCATGATCTCGAAGAGGCGATCGCTCTCGCCGACCGGGTGGTGGTGATGTCGGCCGGCCCCGCCGCCAGCATCGTCGGCGACTACAAGGTCGACCTGGAGCGCCCCCGCGACATCGCGGAGATCCGCACCGAGCCCCGCTTCCACGCGATCCACAAGGCGATCTGGGGCAAGCTCCGGGGCGAGGTGCAGAAGGCCTACGCGCTCGGCGAAGGAAGGTCCGCATGAACCGCTGGACCCTGTTCGGGCTTCGCGTCGGCGTGGCACTGGTTCTGCTGACCGCCTGGCACCTGCTGGTGACCGTGCCGGTCAACGGCAAGCCGCTGTTCGATCCGTTCTTCTTCTCCCGCCCGCTCGACGTGCTGGCGCGGGTATGGAAGGACTTCTACTCAGGGACGATCTGGCGCCACCTCGGCATCACGCTTCTGGAGACCGTTCTCGCCTTCATCACCGGGGCCATCGGCGGCATCGTCTTCGGCTTCATCTTCGCCCGGGGTGCGATCGTCGCCGCCATCTTCGATCCCTACATCAAGGCGGCCAACGCGCTTCCCCGCGTCGTGCTGGCGCCGATCTTCATGCTCTGGTTCGGGCTGGGCATCTGGTCGAAGGTAGCGCTCGGATTCACGCTGGTCTTCTTCATCGTCTTCTTCAACGTCTACCAGGGGGTGCGCGAGGTCAGCCCCACCATCCTCGCCAATGCCCGCATGCTCGGCATGAACGAGCGCCAGCTGCTGCGCCATGTCTACTGGCCGGCGGCGCTGACCTGGATGTTCTCCTCGCTCCACACCTCGGTCGGCTTCGCGCTTGTCGGCGCCGTGGTCGGCGAGTATCTGGGCTCCTCGGCGGGCCTGGGCTACAAGATCCACGAGGCCGAGAGCGTCTTCGACGTGACCGGCGTGTTCGCCGGCATGGTCATTCTCGCCGTCTTCGTCATCATCATCGACATGTTCGTCACGGCGATCGAAAATCGGCTGCTGGTCTGGCGACCGGGAACGCAGTCCACCACCGCCCAAGGCTGATTGAAATCCAGGAGGAGACGAAAGATGAGGATCATGAAACTGCTGGCCGCCGCGGCTGCGCTGGCGCTGCTCGCCGGGCCGGCGCTGGCGCAGGCGCCGGAGAAGCCGAAGATCGTCATCGGCGTCGGCGGCAAGCCGCTGCTCTACTACCTCCCGCTCACCATCGCCGAGAGCAAGGGCTACTTCAAGGACGCCGGGCTCGAGGTCGAGATCACCGATTTCGGCGGCGGCGCGCGCGCGCTCCAGTCGCTGCTGGGCGGCTCGGCCGACGTCGTCACCGGCGCCTATGAGCACACCATCCGCATGCAGACCAAGGGCCAGGACGTCCGCGCCGTGCTCGAGCTCGGCCGCTTCCCCGGCATCGTGCTGGCGGTGAAGAAGGAGAAGGCCGGACAGATCAAGTCGGCCGCCGACCTGAAGGGCATGAAGATCGGCGTGACCGCGCCGGGTTCGTCCACCAACTTCTTCGTCAACTACCTGATGGCCAAGGCCGGCGCCAAGTACCAGGACGCTTCCTTCATCGGCGTCGGCACCGGCCTCTCCGCCGTCGCCGCGATCAAGAAGGGCGAGATCGACGCGATCTCCAACCTGGATCCGGTGATCTCGAAACTGGAGACGGACGGCGACGTCGTCATCCTCGCCGACTCCCGCACCGAGGCCGGCACCAAGGCGATCTTCGGCGGCTCCAACCCGGCGGCGGTGGTCTATCTCAAGAACGACTTCATCGAGAAGAACCCGAACACCACCCAGGCGATCGTCACCGCACACTACCGGGCGCTGAAATGGATCGTCTCGGCGAGCCCGGAGGATATCGCCAAGGCAGTGCCCGAGGCCTACTGGCTCGGCGACAGGGATCTCTACATCCGCGCCGTCAAGGCCTCGCTCGACACCTACTCCCGCACCGGCATCGTCCCCCTGGACGGCATGAAGAGCGCGCTCGGCATGCTGAAGGAGTTCGACGAGGAGTTGAAGGGCGTGAAGGACGAGGACCTGCCGAAGACCTTCGTCGACCGCTTCGTCAAGAAGGCTGCCGGCGGCTGACTCGAGTCTTGCCGGAGGTCATGGGCGTGGCCACGTCACGTTCATGACCTCCCCCTCGACAGCCGACGACGTTCTCGTCGCGGCGCTTTCGCTCGCCGACGAGATCGGCTGGCCGCAGGTCACCGCGCGCGCCATCGGCAGCCGCCTCGGCGGCGGGCCTGAACTGGTCATCGCCCACTACCGGGATCTGGACGAGATCGCCGACGCCTGGTTCGGGCGCGCGCTGGCGGCGGCAACCGCCACGCCGGTCGACTGCACCCTCCCCTTCGACGAACGGCTCGCCCAGGTCTTCGGCCGCTGGCTGGATGCTCTGGCGCCGCACCGGGACGCGAGCCTCGCCATGCTGCAGGCGAAGCTCTATCCCTCGCATCCGCATCACTGGGTTCCGCTGATCTTTAGCCTGAGCCGACTGGTGCAGTGGATGCTGGACACCGCCGGCTCCACCGCTGACGGACAGCGGCGCCAGGCGACCGAGGTGGCGGTGAGCGCGCTGGTCCCCGTCGCGCTCTGGCGCTGGCGGCGCGGCGACGACACGGCGGTGAAGACCTTCATCGCTGATCGGTTGGGCGCGATGGAGCGCCGCCTCGACCGGATCTGGCCGGCTCAGCCCTCGGGCGGCGCCCGGAAGCGCACCCAGGGCCCGATGTCGGAGACGCCTGACTCGCCGGTGGTGAAGCCCAGGCGCCTGTAGAAGGCGATGGCCCGGTGGTTGTTGGTCTGGCATTTGAGCTCGAGCGGCCGCCCGCAGAATCTTCCCATTTCCAGGAGCAGGCGGCGACCGATACCGCGGCGATGCGCCGGCGGATCGACATAGAGGTGGTGGAGGAACGCGTCGGGCTCCCACACCGAGGCAAAGCCGAGGATGACCTGGTCGTCCTCGGCCAGGAGGATGGTCTCGCCCTCGGTCTCGCGCTTGAAGTCGGAGAGCCGGAACGTCTCGGCGTCGATCCAGGGAAAGGCGTGGCGGCGCGCGATCAGGAAGATCTCGGCGAGCCGCGGCCGATCGATCTGCGTCGCCCGCCTTACGCGTAGGTCAGACGCCATCCAGAGCTTGCTCGAGGTCGCCGATCAGGTCGCCCGCATCTTCGAGGCCGATCGACAGACGCAGCAGGTCGGGCGGACACGGGCTGCCGGCGCCCTCGATCGAGGCACGGTGCTCGACCAGGCTCTCAGGCCCTCCCAGCGAGGTCGCGCGGACGAACACGCGAAGACGCGCCGCGACACCGACGGCCGCCGCCTCGCCGCCCTTGACCCGCACCGACAGCATGCCGCCGAAGCCGCCCTGCATCTGGCGCTTGGCGATCTCATGGCCGGGATGATCTGCGAGGCCGGGATAGAGCACGGAGTGCACGTTCCGGTGCTTCCGAAGCCGCTCGGCGATCGCCAGCGCTGAAGTCGAGGCCTGGCGAACGCGGACGAACAGCGTGCGGATGCCACGCAGCAGCAGCCAGGCCTCGAACGGTCCGAGCACGCCGCCGAGCTGGGTGCGGACGGATCGCACCGCCGTCCAGAACTCGTCCGTCTTCGCCGTCATCAGGCAGCCGGCCAGCACGTCGGAATGGCCGTTGAGATACTTGGTCGCCGAATGCATGACGATGTCGGCGCCATGGGCAAGGGGCCGGGTCAGCACCGGCGTCGCCACCGTCGAGTCGACGGCGAGGCGCGCGCCCGCGTCATGAGCGAGTTTGGCCGCGGCGGCGATGTCGGTCAGGTCCCAGGTCGGATTGCTCGGCGTCTCGATCCACACCAGCCGGGTCTGTCCCGGCCGGATCGCGCGGCCAATATTTGAGGTGTCGCCGGGCTCGAAGAAATCCACCGCGAGACGGCCGCCGGCGTGCTGCTCCAGGAGCCATTTGCGCACACCCCAGTACATCACCTGCGGTACCACGACATGGGCACCGACGGGCAGAGCCAGGAAGACGTTGGAGGTCGCGGCCATGCCCGAGGCGAAGGTCATCGCCGCCGCAGCGCCTTCAAGGTCGGCCAGCATCTTCTCCAGCAGCGACTGCGTCGGGCCGTCGTTGCGCGAGTAGCTGATCCCCTTGGGGTAGCTGAGATCGGCGTCGCGCTCGAAGGTGGTCGCGGCATGGATCGGCGGGATGATCGCCCCGGTCTCGCGGTCGATGTGACCGAGAGCCTGGGCGGCGCGGGTCGCCGGATGCAGGTTGGAGAGATCGTGCATCGGATCAGGCGGCCGGAACCGGCAGCAGCTCCTTCGGGTTCTTCCAGCCCGGCAGAGCGGCGACACGGCCCGCCCACTCCTTCACCGCCGGATAGGGATCGAGGCTGAGGTCGGCATCGCCGACATAGGCGCAGTCGACGGCAACCGCGACGTCGGCCAGCGACGCGGCGCTGCCGGCCAGCCACTTCGCCTTGCCGAGATGGTCGTTCAGCATGCCGAGCGCGCGCTCGCCCCGCTTCTTCTGGAACTCGACCACCGCCGCCGGCTCGCCGCCGGCGAAGATCTTGAGCCCGCGCGGCTGCGCGATGCCCGGATAGAGCAGGTCCAGTTCCCAGGCGAACCACTCCTTCGCCCGGTAGCGCTCCATGCGATCGGCCGGCCACAGCTTGCCCGTGGTCTCGCCGAGGTATTCGAGGATCACGTCGGACTGCACCAGCTTGACGTCGCCATGCACCAGTGCCGGCACCTGGCCCCAGCGGCTGATCGCCTGGTACTCGGGCGTCTTGCCCTCGCCACCGCGCAGGTTGACGTGCTTATAGGTGAAGCTCTGGCCGGTCATGTTCAACGAGGTCCCGACCTTCACCGCCGGGATCGAGAGCGCGACGCCGTAGAGCGTGTAGTCAGCCATTTGTGCCCCTTTATGGACTCACCCTTCGACAGGCTCAGGGTGAGGCTCATTATTTCAGTCCCTCATGCTGAGCCTGTCGAAGCATGAGGGACACTCGGTCTACGCAGAGCTTACGGCGCCAGCTTCTTCTTCAAGAGTTCGTTGACCACGCCCGGGTTGGCCTTGCCGCCGGTCGCCTTCATCGTCTGGCCGACGAAGAAGCCCATCAGCTTGTCCTTGCCCGATCGGTATTCGGCGACCTTGTCCTGGTTCTTCGCCATCACCTCGTCGATCGCCGTCTCGATGGCGCCGGTGTCGGAGACCTGGCGAAGCCCCTTCTCCTCGACGATCTGGGCGGCGTCCTTGCCGGTCTCGACCATCGCCTCGAAGACTTCCTTGGCGATGCGGCCGTTGATGGTGCCGTCGGAGACGAGGTCGATCAGGCCGCCCAGCGCCATCGCCGTCACCGGCGAGTCCTGGATCGCCTTGCCGGTGCGGTTCAGCGCGCCGAACAGCTCGGTGGTCACCCAGTTCGCCGCCAGCTTGGCATCGCGGCCCTTGGCGACGGTCTCGTAGAACAGCGCCGTCTCCTGCTCGGCCACCAGCACGCCCGCGTCATAGGGGGTGAGCTTGTAGTCGGCGATGTAGCGCGCCTTCCGGGCATCTGGAAGCTCGGGCAGCGCCTTCCGCGTCTGCTCGATGTAGGCCGGCTCGATCTCGAGCGGCAGCAGGTCGGGATCGGGGAAGTAGCGGTAGTCATGCGCATGCTCCTTGGAGCGCATCGCCCGCGTCGTGCCCTTGCCCGGATCGAACAGGCGGGTTTCCTGCTTGATCGTGCCGCCGCCCTCGATCACCTCGATCTGGCGCCGCGCCTCGTACTCGATCGCCTGCATGACGTAGCGGACCGAGTTGACGTTCTTGGTCTCCGTCCGCGTGCCGAGCGGATCGCCGGGCTTCCGGACCGAGACGTTGCAGTCGCAACGGAGGCTGCCCTCCTCCATGTTGCCGTCGCAGGTGCCGAGATAGCGCAGGATCGAACGCAGCTTCTTGATGTAGAGGCCGGCTTCCTCGGCCGTCCGCATGTCAGGCTCTGAGACGATCTCCATCAGCGCCACGCCCGAGCGGTTGAGATCGATATAGCTCTGGCTCGGATGCTGGTCGTGCAGGCTCTTGCCCGCGTCCTGCTCCAGATGCAGGCGCGT
>CAXNIC010000304.1:0-6211 GCA_964201945.1 Alphaproteobacteria bacterium | reverse complement strand
CGGGGCCGCCGCGCGGGCCTTCGTAGCGGATCACGACGACGTCGCCGGCCTTGATCTCGTTCAGCAGGATCGCCTGCACGGTCGCGTCCTGGCTTTCGAACACGCGCGCCGGGCCGGAGAATTTGAGGATGCTCTCGTCCACGCCGGCGGTCTTCACGATACAGCCGCCGGGAGAGAGATTGCCCTTCAGCACGGCGAGGCCGCCGTCCTTGGAGAACGGATGCGTGGCGCTGCGGATGGCGCCGGCCTCGCGGTCGAGATCGAGGTCATCCCAGCGCCGGTCCTGGCTGAAGGCGGTCTGGGTCGGAACGCCGCCCGGCGCCGCCAGGAAGAAGTCGCGGACCTTCTGGCTCTTGGTCCTGGCGATGTCCCAGTGATCGATCGCCTCGCCGAGGGTCGCGGTATGCACGGTCGGCTGGTCGCGACGGAGGAGCCCGGCGCGGTCGAGCTCGCCCAGGATCGCCATGATGCCACCGGCCCGGTGCACGTCCTCCATGTGGACGTCGGACTTCGCCGGCGCGACCTTGCACAGCACCGGCACCTGGCGCGACAGGCGGTCGATGTCAGCCAGCGTGAAGTCGAGCTCCGCCTCGTGCGCGGCGGCGAGGATGTGGAGGACGGTGTTGGTGGAGCCGCCCATGGCGATGTCCAAGGTCATCGCGTTCTCGAACGCGCCCTTGGACGCGATGGCGCGCGGCAGTACGGTCTTGTCGTCCTGCTCGTAGTGGCGCTTGGCGAGGTCAACGATCAGGTGGCCGGCCTCGATGAACAGGCGCTTCCTGTCGGCGTGGGTGGCGAGCGTCGAGCCGTTGCCGGGCAGCGACAGCCCGAGCGCCTCGGTCAGGCAGTTCATCGAGTTCGCCGTGAACATGCCCGAGCACGATCCACAGGTGGGACACGCCGAGCGCTCGATGACCTTGACGTCCTCCTCGCTGATGCGGTCGTCGGCGGCCGCGACCATGGCGTCGACCAGGTCGAGCGCCTGGGCCTTGCCGGCCAGCACCACCTTGCCGGCCTCCATCGGCCCGCCGGAGACGAAGACGGAGGGAATGTTGAGGCGGAGCGACGCCATCAGCATGCCCGGCGTGATCTTGTCGCAGTTGGAGATGCAGACCATGGCGTCGGCGCAATGCGCGTTGACCATGTACTCGACGCTGTCGGCGATCAACTCGCGCGAGGGCAGCGAATACAGCATGCCATCATGGCCCATCGCGATGCCGTCGTCGACCGCGATGGTGTTGAACTCCTTGGCGACGCCGCCGGCCGCCTCGATCTCGCGGGCGACCAGCTGGCCCAGGTCCTTCAGGTGCACATGGCCGGGCACGAACTGGGTGAAGGAGTTGACGACGGCGATGATCGGCTTGCCGAAGTCGGAGTCCTTCATGCCGGTCGCGCGCCAGAGGCCGCGGGCGCCGGCCATGTTGCGGCCATGCGTGGTGGTACGGGAGCGATATGCCGGCATGTCTCGTCTTCCGGAGTCGTGTGGTCGCCACATATCGGACATTCGGAGGGCATTTGTCCATCGAGCCGGGTTGCCTCGGTTCGTCCCTTCCCTCTCGACCGACATGCTATAATGGCGCACGTCAGCGGGGGTTCTAGGGGGCAATGACGAGCGTGGGCATAGCCGTGGGCGCGGTGAAGAAGCTCGAGAGAATCTTCGAGGCCGAGGAAACCCAGGCCTTCGCCGAGTCGGCCGCAGAGATATTCACTCGCAACCGTCGGCTGTCGGCCGGGGCGAGCGCCATGTTCTTCAATGAACTGCTGGAGGCTGCCGAGGAACGCCGGGTGATCGCCGCGATCCTCAGCGCCTATGTCGCCTCTCCGGCCTATCGCGAGATGTGGACTCATCTCGATCGTCCGGCTCTCGCGGCCATCCCGCTGCGCATGTGCATGCTTCGCGCGGTCGACGTCGCGCATGTGCCTTCGCACGTGCCGTTCCACCAGGACGTCGCCTTCATGACCGAGAACTTCCCCTCGATGAACTGCTGGGTGGCGCTGGACGATTGCGGTCCCCGCTTCGGCATGCCGTCGCTCGAAGTCGTGGCGGCACCGGTCGGCCGCCGCCTCAAGATCGTTCCCTACGAGCAGCGGCAATTCGTCTATCACCGCAACATCGAGCTCGATCTCCAGACGCTGCAGCAGCACTATTCGGCCGAGGCATTCTGGCATCCGGATTTCCGCAGCGGCGACTGCATTATCTTCGATCAGTACGTGCCGCATCGGACCTATCTCGAACCCGAAATGCGGGGCGTGCGCCGCAGCATGGAGATCCGCATCTGCCCGGCTTCGGCGCTGCCGGTCGCTCAGCCGTGGACGCCGAAGGTCGAGGTCAGCAACGTCGGCGGGACGCACGAGCTTGTCCTGATCGACGACGCCGGTACGCGTCGGCTGCTGAGCGTCGTCGAGACGGAGGCGTGAGGGCTCCGCTTGGCGGCGGGGCCTGCGGCTGATACCACTGCCGCCCTCACTTCCGGGATACCTTGTCTCTGATGACCATCGCCCGCTCCCTCGCGGCTCTTCTTCTCCTGGCCCTGCTTTCGGCCTGCGCCGCGGCGCCGTCCGCGACGCGGGCGACAGAAGAGACGTGGATGGTGTCCGGCGGGCCGGGGCCGGACGGCAACGCGGCGATGCTGAAGGCCCACGTCTTCTTTCCGCCCGGGGCCGGGCCGTTCCCCGCGGCGGTCATCAACCACGGCTCGCCGGGCGAGCCCGGGCGCCAGTTCATGGCGATGCCGAGCTATCCGGCGGCTGCCAGGTGGTTCCTCGATCGCGGCTACATGGTGGTGGTGCCGCAGCGGCGGGGCTACGGCGACACCGGCCCCTGGCCGGAGAATCCGGGGCCTTGCCAGAACCCCGACTTCATTGCTGCCGGCAATGCCGCCGCCGACGACATCACCGCCGTCGTCCGCCACATCCGCCGGCTCCAGGTGGTGCGGCCGGACCGCATCCTGCTGGTCGGCCAGTCGGCCGGCGGCTTCGGCGTCGCCGCGGCGACGAGCCGGAACCCGCCCGGTGTCTTCGCCGCCATCAACATCGCCGGCGGGCGCCTCGGCGGCCAGAACGAGGCGAGATGCGCGCCCGACCGCCTGGTCGCCGCCAACGGCACCTTCGGGAAGACTGCCAAGGTGCCGTCGCTCTGGCTCTACACCGAGAACGACAGCTATTTCGATCCGGTGCTCTCGAACCGCATGGTCTCGGCCTATGGCGACGAGGGTGGACGCGCCGTCTACATCCTGCTGCCGCCGTTCAAGGACGACGGGCACAAGATGTTCGAGGATCCGGACGGCGTGCCGAGGTGGAGCCCCTACGTCTCGACGTTCCTCGGCGCGCTGGAATAGCCGCTCACTTGAAGCGGCATTCGTTGTCGACGCAGCGGCACGGTCCCTGCTCGCCGTCGGGGTCGGTGCACCAGCCATCGCCGTGGCGCTTGTCCTTCACCCAGGCTCCCTCGTAGCGGCGGCCATCGGTCCAGACGCGGATGCCATGGCCGTTCGCCTCGTCCTCGGCGAACTCGCCCTCGTAGATGCTTTCGCCGGGCCAGATGTAGATGCCCTGGCCGCTGCGCACGCCGTCGACGAACGTGCCTTCGTAGCGCTGCCCGTCGGGCCAGCGATAGACGCCCTGTCCCGTGCGCTGGTCGCGCACGAAGTCGCCCCAGTAGCGAAAGCCGTTGGCCCAGAGCCGGTAGCCCTTGCCGTGGAACACGCCGTCGACGATCTCGCCCTCGTAGCGTCCGCCGTCGGGCCAGATATAGGCCCCGCGCCCGGTCATCCGGCCGTCGATCACGTCGCCTTCGTAGCGCTCGCCATTGGCCCAGGAATGGGTGCCGCGCCCGGTGCGCTTGTCGTTCAGGAAGCCGCCTTCGTAGCGGGCGCCGTCGGGCCAGGTGCGGATGCCGTGCCCGTGGAACTTGCCGTCGAGAAACCCGCCCTCGTAGCGGCTGCCGTTGGGCCAGTGATAGACGCCGCGGCCGCTCGCGCTGTCGTTCGCGAACTCGCCTTCGTAGCGCTGCCCGTTGGCGAGCCGGAAGACGCCGGGTCCCTGCATCCGGCCCTCTGCGAGCGCGCCTTCGTACATCGCCTGCGGGCGGTCGCCCATGATCCAGACGAGCCGGCCGGGGCCGTCGGCGACCCCGTCGGTGCAGGCGCCCTCCCAGATCGGGATCTGGCCGGGGTCGCGGTTCGCCGCAAACACGCGGCAGCCCGTGCGCGGATCGGCGGCCCAGTCGGCGTCGTCAGCCGCCGCCGGAAGCGCCAGCGCGCTCAAGGCAAGGATCAGGAAGAGGAGGCGCATCGGGGGGCTCGGTCGGCGGTACGGTGTCGGCGTCAGGATAGCATCAGCGTCGCGTTGAGGGCGTGCGGGGTTCGGCTAGACTGTCTCGGCCAAGCTACGTTCCGGGGGAGACACCATGCGCACATCTGTCGCCATTCGCATCCTGCTCGCGGCCGTCTTCCTGCTGCTCGTTCCGGCGGTGGCGGGCGCGCAGACCGATCCCTGGGCCAGGGCCGCGCGGAAGCCCGGCCCGATCGGCCCGATCTCGGCCAAGCTGGGCGAGGAGGCGTGGTTCGTCCCTGGCGGTCCCGGCCCCGACGGCAAGCCGGCGCTGCTGAAGGCACGGGTCTTCCGCCCCGCCGGCGCCGGGCCGTTCAAGGTCGCGGTCATCAATCACGGCTCGCCCGCGAGCGCCGACAAACGGCCGGACATGGCCGTGCCGGCCTATCGCGCCGCCAGTGAATGGTTCGTCGGCCGCGGCTACATGGTGGTGGTGCCCCAACGTCGCGGCTATGGCAACGACAGCCGCTGGGCCGAAACCTATGGGGCGTGTAGCCACCCGGATTATGTCGGCGCCGGCAGGGCGAGTGCCGACGACATCGAGGCGGTGACCGGCTACCTGCGTGGCCTGCCGATGGTGCGGAAGGACCGCGTGCTCCTGGCCGGGCAGTCGGCCGGCGGCTTCGGCGTGGTCGCGGCCGCGCATCGTAACCCCGAAGGCGTCTTCGCCGTCCTCAACTTCGCCGGCGGCCGCGGCGGTCACCAGGGCCCGAAGTCCGATCAGGTCTGCTCGCCCGACCGTCTGGTCGCAGCCGCCCGCCACTTCGGCGCCGGCACCAAAGTGCCCTCGCTCTGGCTCTATGCGAAGAACGACAGCATCTTCGAACCGGCGCTGGCCCAGCGCATGGCCGAGGCCTACCGGGCCGCCGGCGGCAAGGCCGAATACCTGCTGCTGCCGGCGTTCAAAAGCGAAGGCCATGAGATGTTCGGCAACGCCGACGGCCGCGGGCTGTGGACGGGACCCGTCGAAGCGTTCCTGAAGAAATGGGAATAGGCGCCAGTTTACACCGCGTGAAAGAAGGGCATATGAAGAAGGTGAGTTCTAGCAGGCTTACATCGAAGCAGCGCGCGGAGCTGGATGCGCTTGCGGCTCTACCCGACGATCGGATCGACACCAGCGACATGCCGGAAGTCAAGGATTGGTCGGATGCGAAGCGGGGGTTGTTCTATCGTCCGGTGAAGCAGCAACTCACTCTGCGCATCGACTCTGATCTGGTCGCGTGGTTCAAGAGCCGCACGCCGAAGGGAGAAGGTTATCAGACGAACATGAATCGGGCGCTCCGCGAGCACGTGAAACGCCATACGCGGACGCGCAAAGCAGGATAAAAGCCGAGAAGAATGAAGAAGACCACCGATCACACAGGCTCAAGCTTCGAAGCGTATCTCGAAACGGAAGGCCTGTTAGCGGGGGGCCGAGGCAGTCGCGATTGCGAGAGTCCTCACCTGGCAGGCCGCGTACGAGCGACAAGACCGCGATCCCCAACCTCCCGCTTGACGCCTCCACCGCCGCCATGCATCCTGTTGCGTATGAACCGGTCGATCATGATCGCGCGTCGTTGGTGGTGGCGGGCCTGACAGGCGGCCGCCACGATTGACTTTGATCGATCGAAAGGGGCCGCCAGGGAGACCGGGCGGCCTTTACAGTTTCTAGACCCTCCCTAAATCAAACGAGCCCCCGGTCGACCGACGCGGTCCTTAAAGACCTAAGGACAACCGTCGTAACTGGGAGCTTTCAAGCCATGTCCCGTCCCGCCGAGCCGCGCTTCGACCGCTACGTCACCAAGGGCGGCATCGCCGTCGAGCGCCACACCCTGCAACTGCCCGAGGGCGACGTCGCCGAGCCGCTGATCCGCGCGCTCGACCACAAGCTCGGCTGCTT
>CAXNIC010000303.1:0-6226 GCA_964201945.1 Alphaproteobacteria bacterium | reverse complement strand
ATCCCTCGGGTCCGGGCGCGTAGCTCAGCGGGAGAGCACTGCTTTCACACGGCAGGGGTCACAGGTTCAATCCCTGTCGCGCCCACCACTTCCCGTCGCACGAGGTCGTTCCAGGTGAACCCGAGCGGCACGACGTCCCGCCTTCAGCCCACCGCCTTCGGGCGTGTCGCCGTGCTGCTGGCGTTCGCCCTGTCGCTCTCCGGCTGCGGCCTCGCGGCCGCTCCCTGCCGGCTGGTCTCGGCGGTCGCCAAGGCCATCCCGGTCGTCGGCCATCAGGCGGCGACGCCGACCGACGCCTGCGCGGCGGCCATCGACCCTTAAGCGTTCGGCAGCACGAGAATCTTGCCGTCGCGGCCGCCCTTCGCGGCGTGCCTGAGAGCGGCGGCGATCTCGCCCATCGGATATGTGGCGGCCACCGGAACCCGGAGCCGGCCGGCCGCCGCCAGACGGGACAGCGCGAGGTAGTCGCTGGCGACCATCGCCGCCGACCGTCGCGCCAGGGCCGCCGGCAGGGAATATCCGACAAGGGACAGGCCGTGGAAGATCAGCTGCTCCGGCGTCAACTCGCAAGCGCGGCCTGAGAGCAGCCCGTAGACCACGACGGGCGCGCCGTCGGCGAGACAGGCGGCCAGCCGGCTGGTATTGGCGCCGGCGACCGCGTCGAAGGCGACCTGGGGACGGGCGCCCGCTGTCGCCGCCAGCACCCGTTCGGAGAGGTCGGCGACCGGCTCTTCCGTCAGCACGACGTCGCCGCCGGCCTCCTCGACCGCCTTCATGGCACTGGCCCGACGCACGATGTTGACGCTGCGAAGGCCGCGGGCGCGGGCGAGTGCCGCAAGGCAGACGCCGACGCCGGAATTCGCGGCGGTCTGAAGCACCCAGCCCCCCGGCAGCCGGGGCGCGTGATCCTCCAGCATGTACCAGGCAGTACCGGGCAGGCCCCGCAGCATGGCGAGCTGCAGCGGATCGGCGCCGGCATCCACGGCCAGCAGGGAGGTCGCCGGCAGAACTCGGCGCTGAACCCAAGCCTCCCGCACCGTCGGCACCACGAGATCGCCCGGCACGAAACCTTCAACACCGCTGCCGGCCGCGAGCACCCGGCCGACGGACTCGGCGCCGGGCTGCGCCGGAAACGCGGGCCGCGTGCGGTGCCGGCCCTGGATCACCAGCAGGTCCGACGGGTTGATCGGGAAGGCCAGGATCTCGATCAGCACCTCGCCCGCCGACGGCAGGCCAGGATCGGGAACCTCCTCGACGCGGCAGACCTCGGCCGGGTCGCCGAAGGCGCGATAGGTGATCCGCTTCATCAACCGGCTCCGCCGCTCAGCCGAAGGTGGCCTTCTCGCCGGGGATCGGCGAATGGCCGAAGGATCCCCGGCGGATCACCGCCTCCCGCCCGCCGAACTGGTCGATGCGGGCCTTCTGGTCCGCGCGTGCGAGCCGGTCGGCCGCTTCCGGGTCGACGACCTTGCGAAGCGCCGCCTCGCAGCGATAGACCGTTTCCCGATGCGCCGGATCGCGGCCGAGATCGCGGCGCTCGTCCGGGTCGGCCTCGAGGTCGAACAGCATCGGCGGCATGTCGACGTAGTGGACGTATTTGTACTTGCCGACGCGGATCATGTAGGTCGCGGCCGAGGCGCCGACCGCGTGGTACTCGCAGAGCACCGTGCGCTCGGGCGCGGCGCCCTTCGCCATCTGCCAGAGCGAGCGCCCGGGCAGGTCGCGGTCGTCAGGATGCTGCGGAAGCCCGGTGCCTTCGACGATCGAGGGGAACGCATCCACCAGCGTCGTCGGCGTGTGCACGGCCTTGCCCGCCGGAACGTCAGGCCCGGCCAGGATCAGCGGCACGCCGGCCGATTCCTCGTACATCGTCGACTTTCCCCAGAGCCCACGGGTGCCGAGATTGTCGCCGTGGTCACTGGTGTAGATGACGCGGGTGTCGCCGGCGAAGCCGGACTCTTCCAGCGCGGAGAGCACCGTGCCGATGTTCTCGTCCAGCTTCGTCACCATGCCGTAGTAAGCGGCGATGGCGCGGCGCACGCGCTCGGGCGTGAACGCCTGGTCGTAGACCATCGTGCGCCGCATCTCGTCGATATAGGGGTGCCGGGGCCGTTCGTCAGGCGCATACATCGCCGGCAGCGGCACCGAGTCCTCGGGGTAGAGATCGAAGAAGCGCTGCTCGACCTTGAGCGGGAAGTGCGGCAGCACCAGCGAGACGAACAGCACCCAGGGCTTGCCGGCATACGCCCTCGCCCGCGTCTTCAGCCAGTCGGCCGAGCGGGCGGCGATGTCATCGTCGTAGCGCTGGTAGGAGGACGGCCCCGGCCCCGCCTCCTCGGCGAGCCTGAGCGCCGCGGTCCTGACCGGCGCGTCCTCGCGGATCAGGCCCAGCAGGTCGCCGACGCCGTCGACGACATGGAGCGGGATGATCTCCTCGTCGAAGCCGTTCGGGTCATGGGTGTCGCGGTAATGCAGCTTGCCGATCGAGGTGACGCGCGAGCCCGCGTCCATCAATCGATGGCCCCAGGCCGGAACCGAGCCGTCATAGGGGATGGCGTTGTCCCAGAAGCGGATCTGGTGGACGTAGCGGCCGGTGGCGAAGCTCGCCCGCGACGGCACGCAGATCGGCGAGTTGCAATAGGCGTCGGTGAACCGCGTGCCCCTGGCCGCCAGCGCATCGAGGTTCGGGGTCTTGATCACCTTGTTGCCGTAGCAGCCGAGCACGCGCCGGCTGTGCTCGTCGGACATGATGACCAGAAGATTGGTTGGCCGCACTGTGTCGATCCTCGGACGCTGGCGATCCCCGGCGTGCCGGGTTGCCCGCATGATAGGCGGGGCCTGCCGGCGCACGGTCAGGAAATCGGCACCGAATGGATTCGGTCAGGGGCCACTCGACACGGCGGCAGCGCATCCTAAGATCCGCAGAGGTCAAACCGGAGGCTCGCATGGTCCGACACGCCCGCGTCCTTGCCGTCCTCGCCGCGGCAATCTGGCTCTGCCCGAGCCCGGCACGGGCGGACGCGATCGACGGCCAGTGGTGCGCCGTCGACGGCAAGCGCATCGACATCAATGGACCCCGCATCCGCACGCCGGGGGGTACGCAGATGCAGGGTGACTACGACCGCCACGGGTTCCGCTATGTCGTGCCGGCGGCCGAGACCGGCGCCGGCGGCACGGTCAACATGCGCCTGCTCAGCGACAACGTCATGCACCTGACGCCGCCTGGATCGACCAGCGTCCAGGTCTGGAATCGCTGCGGTCCGCCGATCAGCTAGTTCGCGAGTTCGCTATAGCGACCGACGAAGGTGCCGACCGAGAGCGAGCGCTCGGCTTCCGAGACGCGGCCGGACGGTAGGGCAAAGGTGACGGTGAACCGGACATGGGGAATGCCGAACGCGTCGACGCGGGTCGCGACGATGGTCGCGGTTTCCGTCACCCGGTCATCCCGTTCGTGACGGAAGCGGTCGCCCACCCGAAGATCGCCTTGCTGGGTCGCACGCATGGTCATCTGGATCTTCCGATTCGCTATTCCTGTCGGTGATCCCCGTCACACTATCTGATAGCGAGTTAATACTATGTTAACCATTATCGGTGATTTGCCCGATATTTGTGAGGCTTAGCTGGCAATCCCGGGCGGCCGGCGGCACCCGCAGGGCGAATGCCGCCCCGGCCGGCGACAGACGCCATGCTAGCTTCGGCCCGAGCAAACAGGCCTGCCGATGGACCTCAACGAAAGCGATCCCTATCTCCGCATCTGGCGGAACGTCTGCAAGACCGCGCGCGAGAGCTTCGCCTATCCGGTCGAGGAGTCCTGGTTCCTGTTCCCGGCATCAGGCATCGGCGACCAGATGCTGATGCTGAGCCTTCTCAGGGCCTTCCGTCGCCATCACGGCGGCCGGATCACGGTCTGCGCCGACCAGCGCATGGTCTCGCTGCTGCATCTCTACCACGGCTATTTCGACGGGCTGGTCGTGGTCGGGGGCGTGAACGTGTGGGCGATGAAGCCCTATGCCCGCTTCGCCCTCGGCCATCCGTATTTTCCCTGGAACGGCCTGCATGGCGACGGGCGCCTCTACGACTTCTGCCTCGACCACGACATCAGCCTCGCCGACCTCACCCGCCACCTGATGCACCTGCCGCCGGATGCCGAGACCGCACCGCCGGTCGTGCCCGAGGGGGTCAGGGCCGAGGCCGAACAACGCTTCCGCGCGCTGGGATTGGTGCCGGGGAAGACGGTGATCCTGGCGCCGATCGCCAACAGCATCCCGCACATCATTCCGAAGGGCTGGTGGACGACCCTGGTCCGCCTGCTGGCCGCCAAGGGGCTCACCGTCGCCGTCAACCAGCGAAACGGGTCGCGCGGCTTCGATGCGATCGCGCTGGCGCACGACACGGCGATCCCGGGCGCGATCCCCTTCGACTGCCCGCTGGCCGAGATCATCCCGCTGGCCGACCTCGCCGGCTACCACCTGAGCGCCCGCAGCGGCATCAGCGAGGTCCTCTCCTACTCCACGGCCCGGGGGAAGGTGGTCTATCCGATCGGCCCGGCCACGCCGCCCGGCAGCGGCGACGGCCTCGACTGGCGGGCAAGCCATCTCGGCGCCGGCGGCACGGTCGGCATCCAGCGGCTCTACGGCAACGCCGCCTGCCAGGAGATCAACGTGCTGCCGACGACGACGCCTGAGGAGGTTCTGCAGGGCTGGCTCTAAGCCCGCGCTTTCGTGGCCGGCGATTGGCACTGGACGCCGCGAGCGCGCGCCTTCCATCATCCTCGTCCATGCTCTTCGACTACGTCATCGTCGGTGCCGGCTCGGCCGGCTGCGTGCTCGCAGCCCGGCTCTCGGAGGACCCGCGGGTCCAGGTGCTGCTGCTGGAAGCCGGCGGCGAGGATCGCCATCCCTGGCTGCATATCCCGATCGGCTACGGCCGCACCTTCCGCGATCCCCGCGTCGCCTGGCAGTTCCAGACCGAGCCCGAGGAGGCGACCGGCGGCCGCAGCCTGATGATCCCGCGCGGCAAGGTGCTGGGCGGATCCAGCTCGATCAACGGGTTGGGATTCACCCGTGGCCAAGCCGAGGACTATGATTCCTGGGCGCAGATGGGCAACCGCGGCTGGTCCTTTGCCGAGGTGCTGCCGCACTTCAAGCGGATGGAGCGGTTCGAGGGCGGCGCCGACGAGTTCCGCGGCGGCGACGGGCCGATGACGGTGAGCTACGCTCGCGACCGCTGGGAGCTGTGCGAGGTCTTCCTCAAGGCGGCCGAGCGGAACGGCATCCCCTACAATCCCGACCCGAACGGCGTCCGTCAGGACGGCATCAACTACTTCCAGATGAACACCCGGAACGGGCTCCGGGATTCGACGGCGAAGGCCTATCTCAATCCGGTCCGCACGCGCCCCAATCTCACGGTCGAGACCCATGCCGAGGCGCGCCGGCTCAAGTTCGAAGGCAAGCGCTGCGTCGGCCTCGCCTACGAGATCCAGGGCCAGCCGCGCGAGGTCCGCGTCCGTGGCGAGGTGATCCTGGCCGGCGGCGCCATCGGCTCGCCGCAGCTGCTCGAGCTTTCCGGCGTCGGCCAGGGCGAGCGGCTGAAGGCGCTCGGCATCGGTGTCGTCCACGACCTCCGCGGCGTCGGCGAGAACCTGCACGACCATTACCTCGCCCGCTCGGTCTGGCGAGTGACGCAGAACGTCACCTTCAACGAGCGGCTGCGCGGCTGGCGGCTGGCATCCGAGGTGCTCAAATACGCGCTCACCCGGCGCGGGCTGATGAGCATCTGTGCGGCCCAGCTTTGCGCCTTCGTCCGCTCGCGGCCGGAGCTCGACCTGCCGGACCTCGAGCTCACCATCACGCCGTGGTCGATGCAGCAAGGCAAGGTCGGCGTGCTGGAGCGCGAGCCCGGCATGTCGATCGTGGCCTTCCAGCTCCGCCCGGAGAGCCGCGGCTCGATCCACCTCAAAGTCCCCGACCCGAAGGCGCATCCGGCGATCCGGCCCAACTACCTGGCGACCGAGACCGACCGCCGTGTGCTGATCGACGGCGTCAGGCTGGCGCGCCGGATCGTGGCCTCGCCCGAGCTCGATCCGTACCGGGGCCATCAGATCTGGCCGGCGCCGCATGTCGACAGCGACGACGAGATCCTGGCCCATGCGCGCGAGACCGGTGCCTCGGTCGGCCATCTCGCCGGCACCTGCAAGATGGGACCGGCAACGGACGCCAATGCGGTG
>CAXNIC010000302.1:0-6282 GCA_964201945.1 Alphaproteobacteria bacterium | reverse complement strand
CGCGTCCTGCGCGGCGGTTCCTGGAACAACAATCCAAGGAACCTCCGCGCGGCCAACCGCAACAGGAACACCACCGGAAACCGGAACAACAATGCCGGCTTCCGCGTTGCCAGCACGCCTCCATGCCTGAGCCGGCGGATTCACGGATCAGCCGGGAGTGTCGAGGGTGCGTCCAGGGCCGGCCATGATGAGCGGGGATCGCCCGCGTTAGCGATCCCAGGGGCGGCGCCCGTCCTGGCCTCTCGGGGCGACGGGCGCCGCGCCTCTGGGCTCTCGGCTGATCGCCAGCCGATCGCGCCTCCGATCACCCGAAAACCGCTCACCTCTCTGCATCATATCCCGTGTGAGGAGTGCAGAGGGACCCCGTCATGCGAAAACCGCTCACCCCTCTGCATCACCTCCAGTGTGGGAAGTGCAAAGGACCCCCGTCATGAATGAGCGAAGCACGAGAGCCCGGACCATCCTGCTGGCGACGGCGCTCGCCGCGGTCTCGGCCTGCACCACGACCCCCAACCCGATCGCCGAGGGCATCGGTTTCCGCGAGACCCGGTTCCAGGAGGTCTCGTCCATGCGCCAGTACCGGGCCTGCCGGGACGAGGCGCTGGAGCTCGATCGTCAGGCTCGGGCTTCGGCGGCGCCGGCGCGTTATCTCGCCAGCGCCAAACTGATCGAGAAGTGCGAGGCGGATATCGGCCCGGGCGCCTCCGGCGTCGCCCAGGAGGAGCGCCTGAGGGCCTGGGCCCTCGGCATCCAGAACTATCTCAAGGGCGGCGACGTCGCCAAGGCGAGGAGCAACCTCGAGTCGCTCAAGGCCGCCTTCGCCGGGCAGGACCTCTACTACCCCGACGGCGGATCGTTCGTCGAGACGATGGAGCTTCTGCTCGGGCTCCGCGACAAGACGGCCGTCGGCGAGTTCTCCACCACCAACGCGCCGGGTGCGGTCAAGGACGAGCTGCGCCGCGTCCGCTACTGGACGCGCAACTGAAGGAGGCCCCGATGTTCCGTCTCGGTCTTTCGTCCGTCGTCGCCCTCAGGCTGCTGGCGGCCGGCGCGATGGTGCTCTCGGACGATCCCGCCGTCTTCGCGGCGGAGAACCCGACCTGGCAGCCGGCGCCGATGGAGCGCCTGGTCAAGCTGCCGGCGAGCTATCTCAAGAAATCCCTGGACCAGGACTTCGCCCAGTCGCCGCTCGGCCAGGCGATCCGCGACTCCGAGAACCAGATCGGCCTCAAGGCCCAGACCATGGCCGATCTGCAGAACGCCGTCGGCTCGGCCGCGGGCGACGTCGGCATGGAACTGCGCCACCAGTTCCTCGCCGAGAAGAAGGCCTATGTCGCCCTGATGAGCGGCAAGAACGCGCTCCGGAAGAAGCACCTGGAGACCAAGGCGAAGCTGTTCGAGCGGATGCTCGAGCGCATGGGCCAGGACAAGGAGGGCGCCTCGGCCGGCCGCCAGGAGCTGATCGTCCAGCAGCAGCAGGCGCGGACGCGCTTCGCCGCCTCGCTCTCCAAGGTGGACCTGCAGGTCTTCGCCACCTCCGCCGCGCCGGAGAGCCGCTACGCCGCGGAGTACGGCAAGAACATGACCGCCATCGAGCAGCTGGCCCAGGCGATCAGCGCCCATCCGATGAGCGACAGCGCGACCCGCGACGGCCAGCCGATGAGCCGGCAGGACGCCGTCAGGGCCATGCTCGGCGAGGCCCAGGCCGATCTGGCGCTGATCCAGCAGGAAGAGTCGATGCTGGGCTACATGGCGAAGCTGGTGTCGCTGGACGCCATGGCGCTCGCCGACGAGGCCATGGACGTGGCCCGTGCCGAATCCGACGTCCCGGACGCGGTCAACCCGGCCGGCGCCGTCAGCTTCTTTGTCTCGCGTTGAAAAGGAGAACCGTCATGCGGTCGTGGATGAAGACCCTGCTGGTCGCGAAGGCGGCGTTGGCCGTCACGCTGGCCGCCATGCCGGCCAGGGCCGGCGCGATCGAGAACATGGAGCGGGAGCGGGCGGTGCTGATCCTGGCCTACCTCGATCCCGAGCTGCAACCCGGCGAGCGCGAGGGCCGTCTGGAGACCGCCAAGCGGCGGCTGGTCGACCTCGAGCGGATGACGCTCCGCGACGAGGGCATCACCGGCCGCAATACGCCGGTCGTCCGCCGCGCCTTCGCCAACTACGACCTGACCTTCCTGGTCCACGCCGCGATCGAGAAGAACCTGGCGGTGGCCGATCAGTGGATGGACCAGCTCGGGCTCACCACCCAGAGCCTGATGTCGGCGCGGCACGGACGGCGGTGGTGACATGCGCGCCATCGTCGCTCATCTCGAGGTCGGCTCCCGGGCTCTGAGCCTGTTCCTCGGCGCCACCGCCGTCACGCTGGCGGTCTCCGTCGCCGCCACGGCGCGGCCGGTTCCGGCCATCGGCACCTGGGCCGTCGACGTGCTGAGCGCCTCGTTCGTGGCGATCTTCCTCCTCCTGACCTATGCGACGATCCTCTGTCTGGTGCGGCTCTGGCAGGGCGAAGGAGCGAGCGGAACCGCCGTCTGGTACGAGGCCGGGATCAATTCCGCGAACGGCATCGCCACGCTGGCGCTGACCTACACGCTGCTCGGCATCGCGCTCGGCATCGGCCAGCTCGCCGAGAAGGATCTGACCCCCACCACGGTGCAGGGGATCATCCGCGGCCTCACCGCCGATTTCGCCATGGCGTTCATGACGACGGTGATCGGCCTGCCGGTTTCCGCCTTCTTCAGGGCGACGCTGGCGATCGTGCGGGCGTGGAAGTCCCAGCCTCATCGTTCACCCATCGCTTAGCGAGAGAGGGAAGCCATGCGGTTCCTCATCTTCAACATCGCCTCCGCCGCGGCACTCGCATACCTGCTGTGGGGCCAGCCCGGCCGCATCGATACCGACGGCATCGCGACCGCCATCCGCGACACCGGTGCCGCCGCCGTCCGCGAGATCGGGCAGGCAGCGCCGCGACCCGCGGAACCCAAGACGGATCCCGCCCCGGCGCCCAGGCCGCTGCCGGAGCCCGCGAAACCCTCGCCCGCCAGCGCGGCGGAAAAGCCCCCGATACCGCCCGCGATCCCGCCGGCACCGATGGCGCCGCTCAAGGAGGCGACCGAAGTGGCGGCGGCGTCTGCACCGGTTCTGGAGCCGCTGCCGACCAGAGACATTCCGGTGCGGCCGGTGCCCAAAGCGGCGCCACTCGAAGTCACCGTGACTCCGGGAGCGCCGCGATCCGTCATCCGTCCGCCGGTTCTCCCTCCCGTCGACGATCCTGCGGTGGCGAAGCGGCGGGACGAGGTTCTCGGTCGCACGCCCGATGCCGGCGCCGTCGCGACCGGCCGCCAGCTCATCCGCAAGGCCGAAGGGGTCGAGTTCATGAGCCCGCGCGACCGCCGGCGCGAGTTGCAGAGGCTCGCCGAGGAGATGGAGCTGCTCTACGCCGACAAGGTCCACCGGTGAGCCGGAGGCGTCGAATGGCCCAGACCGCATCCGCCCTTCTGTCGGCCGCTCTGCTCATGGCCTTGGCCGGGACGACGATCACACAGATGTCGCGGTCGAAACCGGTGCCAGCGCTGCCGCCAAGTCCGGCGGCAGCGCCGGGATCCGATGCGGCGGAGGCGGCAAGGAGCGCCGCAGCGCCCGCGGTCGAGGAGGTCACGCTGCCACCGCCGCCCGCGCTCGACCCGCCCCAGCTCGTCGCCATGGAGCCGCTGTTGGTGGCGGTGGCTCAGCCGAAGGCCACGGTCGCACCCCTGCGCCCGGCTCAGCCCGCGGAAACGCCGCCTCTTCTTGTGGTCCCGCTGCTGCCGGCCGCGGAACCGGCACCGCCGGTCGGCGAAGCCGCTCCTCCGCCCGTCGCGGAGCGGCCGCCGCTTCGTCCGGCCAAGCTCCTGGAAGAGCCGCCGCGCCGGCCGCTCGTGCCGCTTGAGCCGGCGACCAGGCCGGCGCCGCCGACGTCGGCTGCACCGACGACACCCATCGAAAGCGTCATTCGGCGCGTCGAGAAACGGGTCGTGCCGTTCGAAGCGCCTCCGGTGCCTTCGTCCCCGGTTTCGGTGGAGACCGTCGGCAGGGAGATCGTGGTCAAGGGCCGCGTTCTCCTGCGTCTCCTGGAGCACGGCAAGGGGCCGGCGGTGGAGATCGCCTGGCCGGCCGTCGCGGTCGAGCGCGAGCGGTTGTTCGGGCTTCTACGGGATTGCTTCGATCTCAGGATGGCCCTCGTGGACGCGCAGGGACGACTGTTCCTCGCCGATGGCGAGCGCGGCCGGCCGAGCGACCTCAATATCGACCGCTACAGCGGCTTCGTCCGCCAGATCGACCGGTCGATGAGCGGAGGCGCCGATGCGGAGGAACGCCGCATCCGCGATCGTCACGGCGGACTTCCCTCGGCACAGCCGGCGTTCCTGCTGCCCCGGGTCGCCGATGCCCTGCTTCTCGGCGGTCTTCGCCATCTCGTCGGATCCGGCTACGAGAGAGAGGGGGCGATCCGGGCGCGCTATGTGCTGGCCGGCGGTCGGCTGCTGGTCGAGGATATCGTCGCCGGCGGGCGTGTCGTCCCGGGCGTGATCGATCTGACCGGAGCCGGGAGGCGCCCGTGCGCCAGGCTCTGACCCGCATCGGATTCTGCTTCATTGCAGCATTGGCCGAGGGCTGCACGGCCACGACCTACCGGCCCTACGACCAAAGGGAATCGGCGGCCTCGCCGTTCGAACGTCGCGTCTATGCCCATGTCGCGCCGGAGATGGCGCAGGATATGCCGCGCTGCGTCATGATCGTTCCCGCGGATCCGGGGCTCGAGCACGGCATCGCCTCGCGGGTCTCGGGTTCGCTCAGACGCCACCTCGCCGATCGCTTCGAGCGGGTTATTGGATCCGAAGAGACGGAGCGCGCCGCAGGCCGGATGGCCTATGACGGTGCCGGGGAACAGGAACAGCGGGCTCTGGCCGCCGGAATCGCCTGTGGCAGCCTGCTCCGATGGCGGATTCTCGACGGCAGCGGGCGGTTCGCGGTGATCTTGGCGGACCAGCGCTTCGGGCTCGAGATCGAGCTCGTTCGCGCCCGCGACGGTCTCGCGCTGTGGCAGGCGAGCCACCTCGGCAATCGCTGGGCCGGAGGAGCGCCGTTGTCGTGGCTGGCTCTTCCCATGGCCGTGGCTCAGGCGGCTCAGCTCCACCACGACGACGACGGCTTCGCCTCGCTGATCGAAGATGTGGTCCGCCGTATGACGGCGACGCTGTCGGTGGTGGCCTCGAAATGACCAGCACTCGCCGTCCGGATGGAATCGCCGATCGAAATGTTAGGTGTTCATGTATGGGTTCGGTCAATTTTTGATTGTGACGCTCGCCTTGCAGCACCGGAGCGCTACACGAGTTCGGTAAAGGTGGCTGCGGGCCCCCGCAACCAAATTCGCCCGCTAACCCAAAGGGTTAGCGGGCGTCTCCGCTTATAGGCCCAATCCTAAATCCCGCCCGTGGAAGCACCGTGGAAGCAAGAGGGCGCGTAGTCCTGAGGGGATCTGCGCAAGTAGACGGCTACGCGGCCGTCGGCGGAGAGACATGCGGCACCGAAAACACCAGCATCTTTGCTACCGTCCGAGGATCGATCCCGAACCGCCGAGCCGCCTCGCGCCGGCTCAGACCCTCGATCTGCACCGCATGCCGAACCCGTCCATACAGCTCCACGCCCTTCATCCCTCCGCCTTCCACCAAACGGCAAAAGGCTATCTGCTGCCGGATTTTTACTCCGGCGCAACCGGACAACCCGGCCGCTTCACTGAGGGATTTTCACTCCGGCGCTTACATTCCAGATCGGATTGCCTCCCGACGGCGTCAGCCTCCGGGAGAGCGCCGGCGACTGTCGCCACATGGCTACGGCGGCCCGGAAGATGTACATCGCCTGCGACTTCATCGACGCCGCCGCATAGACCTCGGCGCCGGGCTCGCTGTCGGCGACCAGGCAGTACATGCCGATCCCCGCCGCCAGCGGCGTCTTGCCGTTGCCCTTGCCCTGTTCGATGTAGGCCCGGCGATAACGCCGGAAGCCGTCGGCCTTCTTCCATCCGAACAGGCTGCCGACGATGAACTTCTGCGAAGGATGGAGCGTGAAGACCTGGCCCTCGAAGATGCCGACCGCGAGGCGCAGCACGTCCGGGAAGAACTCGATCGCCCGCATCGCCGCGGCCAGATCCCAGGCAAGCCCTCGCTTCGACCCCTCGACCAGGTCCTGAAGGTGACGCCGGCAGGCATTCCGGACATGCGGTCCGGCGACAATCTCTCCGGC
>CAXNIC010000301.1:0-6301 GCA_964201945.1 Alphaproteobacteria bacterium | reverse complement strand
ACCGTATCGAGCGGCTGATCGGTCATCTGAAGATCAACCGCGCCATCGCCACCCGATACGACAAGCTCGCCAGATCGTTCCTCGATATGCTCCATTTAGCGGCGCTCCGACGCCTCTTGCGTCACGCTACTTTGTAAACACCACCTAGTGATTTATCGGGAACATCCGACAAGCCTCGGCTTTATGCCGCTTGTTCGGCCGGGGCCTGTCGGGGCGGCGTCACGCGGAGCAGCGTGATCTGGTTGCGCTGGCGGCGCAGCACGGCGAAGCGGAAGCCGTGGAAGGTGAACTCCTGTCCGACCTCCGGAATGCGCCTCGCCTCGTTGAGGACGAGGCCGGCGATGGTCGAGGCGTCGTCGTCGGGCAGATGCCATTCGAGCTCGCGATTGAGGTCGCGGATCGGCACCGCGCCGTCGATCAGGTAGGAGCCGTCGGGCTGGGCGCGGACGCCGACGACGGCGGCCTGGTGCTCGTCGAAGATGTCGCCGACGATTTCTTCGAGGATGTCCTCGAGCGTGACGATCCCCATCAGCGTGCCGTACTCGTCGACGACCAGCGCGAAGTGCTCGCGGCGCTCGCGGAACTGGCGGAGCTGTCCCAGCAGCGAGGAAGTATCCGGGATGAACCAGGGCTTGGCGGCGATCGCCAGGATATCGACCTTGGAGACGTCGCCGCCTGCCGCCTGCAGCGCCCGCAGCAGCGCCTTGGCGTGGAGCACGCCGACGACGTTGTCGGGCTCGTCGCGATAGAGCGGAAGCCGCGTATAGGGGCTCGCCAGCACCTGAGCCTCGATTTCGGTCGCCGGCCGGTCGACGTCCAGCATGATCACGTTCTTGCGGTGGATCATGATCTGGCCGACCTCGACGTCATCGAGGTCGAGGATGGAGCGCAGCATCTCGCGCTCTTCCTTGATCTCCGGCTCCGATCCCTTGTGCAGCTCGATGGCGCCGCGAAGCTCCTGTTCGCTCTCGGCCGAGCCGAGCTCGGCCTTCACCTGAACGCCGAAGACACGGAGCACGCCGCGGACGACGACGGCGAGGGCGCGGGTGACCGGCGCCAGCAGCCAGACGATCGGCTTCAGCGCCGGCGCCAGAACCAGCGCCACCCGGTCCGGGTTGTTCAGCGCGTAGGTCTTGGGCAGGATCTCGCCGAAGACCAGCACCAGCACGGTCATCACCACGGTCGCATAGGCGACGCCGACCTCGCCGAAGAGCGTGATCAGCGCGCTGGTCGCCATCGCCGACGCCAGGATGTTGACCAGGTTGTTGCCGACGAGGACGGTACCGATCAGCCGTTCGGAATGGGCACGGATCTCGTTCACGATCTTGGCGCGCCGCGAGCCCTGGCGGGCGAGCGCGTGCAGCCGCGGGCGGGACGCCGCGGTCATCGCCGTCTCGGAGACGGAGAAGAAGGCGGAGATCAGCAGCAGCAGCGTGATCGCCGCGATCGTCGCCCACAGCTCGGAGTCACCGTGGAAGAACGGCATGGCCTTCTTCTCAGGTGGCCATTGCCGCGGCGAGCACGGCCTTGACGTCGTCGGCCTCGACCTCGCGGCTGACGAAGGCCTGGCCGATGCCGCGGACCAGGATGAAGGTGAGGCGGCCGTCGACCACCTTCTTGTCGCGGCCCATGTGATCGAGCAGCCGCTCGGGCGGCCAGTTGCGCCCTGAAAGCCCGGTGGGCAGTCCGATGCGGGCGAGGTGACGCTTGGCTCTCGCCGCATCCGCCGGCGGGCAGAGGCCGAGGCGGACCGAAAGGTCGAAGGCGAGCCCCATGCCGATGGCGACCGCTTCGCCGTGCAGCATCTCCGAGCCATAGCCGAGCTCGGATTCGAAAGCGTGACCGAAGGTGTGGCCGAGATTGAGGAGAGCACGCTCGCCGCTCTCGCGTTCGTCGGCGGCGACGATCCGGGCCTTCATCCGGCAGGAATGCGCGACCGCGTGGCGGCGCTCGGGGCCGTCGCGGTCGAGGACCGCCGGTGCGTTCGCGTCCAGCCAGTCGAAGAAGGCGGCGTCGCCGAGCAAGCCGTACTTCACCACCTCGGCATACCCCGCCAGCCGCTCGCGCCTCGGTAGCGTATCCAGGACCGAGGTATCGGCCAGCACCAGCCGCGGCTGGTGGAAGGCGCCGATCAGGTTCTTGCCGTGCCGGGTGTTGATGCCGGTCTTGCCGCCGACCGAGCTGTCGACCTGGGACAGCAGCGTGGTCGGGATCTGCACGAAGTCGATGCCGCGAAGGATCAGCGCCGCGGCGACGCCGGTCAGGTCGCCGATCACGCCGCCGCCGAGTGCCACCAGCATGGTCCGCCGCTCGACCCGGCGGTCGAGCAGCCGGTCGGTGAGCTGCTGCAGATGGATGAAGTCCTTGGTGCCTTCGCCGGGCGGCATCACCTCGGTGTCGTGGGCGATCTTCGCGCGGTCGAGCGAAGCGGTCAGCGTCGCGAGATGCAGCCCGGCGACAGTCGCATCCGCGATGATGACGACGCGCCGCTGCGCCAGCACCGGCAGCATGTGCGTGCCGGCTTCGCCGAGCAGCCCGGGGCCGACCAGGATCTGGTAGCTGCGGTCGCCGAGCGCGACGGTCAGCTGCTCGGTCGTACTGTGTCCGTCGCCGCTCATGGCGTTACCGCCGCCGGTTCGGCGACCTGCTCGAGCGCCTGGAGACCGGCCAGCACCGCATCGACAGTGACGTCCGGTGGAGCGTCCCTGGTGTCGACGGTGATCGCCGCCTCGGCATAGAGCGGGTAGCGCTGCGCCATCAGGCCGGCCAGGATCTCGCGGGGATCGCCGCGCTTGAGCAGCGGCCGGTTGGCCCGGCGGGCGACCCGGTGAAGCAGGAGGTCGAGATCGGCGCGGAGCCAGACCGAAAGGCCGCGGGCCTTCACCTGGGCGCGGGTCTCGGCGTCGACGAAGGCGCCGCCGCCGGTGGCGACGACCTGGACCGGCTCCTCGAGCAGCCGCCCGATCACCCGGCGCTCGCAATCCCGGAAGGCTTTTTCCCCGTACATCTCGAAGATCGTTTCGATGGTGCAGCCGGCGGCGGTTTCGATCTCGTGGTCGGAATCGACGAAGGTGAGGCCGAGGCGTTGCGCCAGGCGGCGGCCGATCGAGGTCTTTCCGGCCCCCATCAGGCCGACCAGGACCACGGAGCGGGATGGCCGGTAGCCGGCACCCGCGGGAGTCAGTGGATCACGCGCCACCGTCGCCGCCGCAGAGTCGCCACGATTGAAGTCTACCATGCCCGTCTCGGCCTGTCGCCCGGCCGAGGTATAGGCTATCAAGAGGGGTGATGCCAGCCGCGCCCGGCGGATGGCATCGGACGGGGGATCGGACAACTCGGATGGTGGAAGGCAAGACGGTGAAGTCGCGCATCGGTCTCATGCTCGGCCTCGGTGTCGTCGTCATCGTGGCCGGCGTTTTCGTGTTTCTGGCGACCTGGACGATCCCGGCGCCGTCGACCACGGTCGAACGGGTGATCCCGAATGAGAAGTTCAGCCGCTAGGCTCGCCCTTGCGGCGGCGCTGGTTGCCGTCCTGTGGTCGGGTGCCGTTGAGGCTCAGTCCTCCGGTCCGATTCGCCTGACGCCGACGCGTCCCGTGGCGCCTCCGCCGGCGACCGAGGTCAAGCCGGCCGAGGATCCGAAGCCCGTCGCGACCGAGACCGCGCCGTCGCCGGGCATCCTGACCACGACACCGAGCCCGCCTCCGCCCGGCATCCAGGTCGATACCCTTCAGGCCGTCGATGCCGACGCGATCGGTACGCTGTCGGCTGAAGAGGGCGCCCTCCCGACGACGCTCTGGCAGGGGACGCCGCGCCCGGTCGCCGACCGGCTGATCGGCCTCCTGCCGGTCTTGCCCGAAGCGCGCGTCGGGCGCGATCTCGAACGGCGCCTTCTGCTTTCCCAGGCGCTGCTGCCGGAAGGCCCGGCGGCCGAACCGAAGCTGCTGGTGGCGCGGGCCGAGAAGCTCGCGGCGCTGGGCGAGATCGCCGGGGTCGACCGCCTCCTGAAATCGCTTCCCCCTCGGATCAACGACGAACGGCTGATCCGCCTCAAGCTCGACGCCGCCTATCTTCTCTTCGACACCAACGGCGCCTGCGCCGAGGTGCGCCGCGCGCTCGGCGTCAGCCGCAGTGAAGCGGCACAGCGCGGGCAGGCCTTCTGCCTGGCCATTGCCGGCGACGGCGGCAAGGCCGAGCTGTCTCTCCGCCTCCTCTCCGAGCAGGGCTTCAAGCCCGACCCGGTCTATGACGCCCTGATGGAGTCGCTGATCCACGGCAGCCGGGCGCGTCTTCCCGGCGTGAAGGAGTTTCGTCCCCTCGACCTGGCTCTTCTCCGGGCCGCCAAGCAGCCGGCGCCGCCGGATGCGGCGTCGAGCCGTTCGCCCGGCGTCTGGTGGGCGCTCGCGGACTCTCCGTCGACCGAACCCAGCATGCGCGTCGCGCTGGCCGAGCGGCTGGAGGCGGCGGGGGTCTGGTCGGTGGAGCGCCGGACCAAGGTGATGCTCGAGGCCGACCTTCCGGCCGAGCTTCTCGACAATCCGTTGAGCCGAGCGGAAGCCGATCCAGGCCCGCGCGGCCGCGCCATCCTGCGCCGAGCGCTGGAGCGTCAGCAGACCCCGCTCGCCCGTGCCCAGGTGATCGACAAGGCGCTGGCGCTCGGTGCCAAGAACAATGCCTACGCCGGCGAAGCCCGGCTCTATGCCGCGGCGATCGCGGCGATCGAGCCGTCGGTCGACTTCGCCTGGTTCGCTCCGGCCGCGGCCCGGGCGCTGGTGGTGGCGGGGCGGCTCGACGCCGCCCGCAACTGGATGCGGGTCGCCGAGGCGCCGCGCGACGATGCCGGCCGTGTCGCCGCCGACCGGCTATGGGCGTTGTCGCGTCTCGCCGGTGGCGATGCTCTGGAACCGTGGCGGAATGACCGGCTGCTGGCCTGGGCCGAGCGCGCGAAGACGCAGCCCGAGGAAGCCGCACGGCTGGCCCGCCTGCTGGCGTTGATGGAAGCGACCGGCGAGCCGGTCGATGGCCGTCTCTGGCGCGACCTGGTTGCCGACGGCGACCGCCGGCCGGTGGCGATGCCGGCGCCGGCGTTGCTGCCCGCGCTGGCCGAGGCTGCGGCCAAGGGCCGGATCGGCGAAGGCATCGCGTTCGGTACGCTGGCGCTGGGCGAGACACGCCTAGCCGACCTGCCGCCGCCGGTGCTGGCGCCCGTGGTCGCCGGCCTGGCCAAGCTCGGCCTCACGGGCGACGCCCGGGCGCTGGCGGTCGAAGCTGCGGTCGCTGCCGGATTGTGAGCCGCGACCGCCACATCGGATCGTTCCTCGAGATGATGGCGGCCGAGCGCGGCGCCGCGAGCAACACGCTTGCCGCCTATCGCCGGGACCTCGAGGACTTCGCCGCTCACATCCTCGGGCGCGGACGTGCGTCGGCCGCGGCCACGCCGGAGGATCTTCGCAGCTATCTCGCCGGACAGGACGCGGCGGGCATGTCGGCCCGCACCCAGGCGCGGCGGCTCTCGGCGCTCCGCCAGTTCCATCGCTTCCTCGTCGACGAGGGCATCCGCGCCGACGATCCGACCGCGAGCCTGGACTCGCCCAAGCTCGGCCGCCCCCTACCCAAGGTGATGGCCGAGGACGAGGTCAGGCGCCTGATCGAGGCTGCCGCGGCCCGCGGTGGCATCGAGGGCCTTCGCCTCGTCGCCCTTCTCGAACTGATCTACGGCACCGGGCTTCGCGTCTCCGAGCTGGTCGGGCTGCCGGTCTCGGCGCTTCGCCGCGATGCGCCCGTGCTGCTGGTCCGCGGCAAGGGCGACAAAGAGCGGCTGGTGCCGCTCACCACCTCGGCGATCAAGGCGGTGGCTGCCTACCGCGTCGAGCGTGATCGTCTGCCGGCGGCCAAGGACTCGCCCTGGCTGTTCCCGTCGCGCGGCGCCTCGGGGCATCTGACCCGGCACCGGTTCGCCCAGTCGCTGAAGGAGCTGGCGGCCGAGGTCGGGATCGACCCGCAGCGCCTGTCGCCGCACGTGCTTCGCCACGCTTTCGCCACCCATCTGATCGACCATGGCGCCGACCTTCGCAGCGTCCAGGAGATGCTGGGCCATGCCGACATCGCCACCACCCAGATCTATACGCATGTCGCCCAGGACCGCCTCGGCAGGCTGGTCGCCGAGCGGCATCCGCTCTCCAGGCGCCGGCGTTAACCAACCGCCAATCATTTGACTTTGCCGGCCTTTGCCCGTATCCGGGCCGGGCCCCAGGGATCCGTGGATGAAGCAGTTCCTCGACTTCGAGAAGCCCGTTGCCGAG
>CAXNIC010000300.1:0-6321 GCA_964201945.1 Alphaproteobacteria bacterium | reverse complement strand
ACATGGCAGTCGATCATGCCGGGCAGCAGCGTCTGCCCGCTGGTGTCGATGCGGGCGCCTGAGAATCCACCGAACTCGCTTGCCGGCGCGACCCTGACGATGCGGCCGCCCTCGATCATCACGCCCTGGCCGCCGACCGGTGGCGCGATCCCGTCGAAGACGAGCCCGCCGATGTAGAGCTGTTTCACCTGGGGATCTCCCGACGTTTCGAGCGAGGGGAGTCTAGCGTGTCCGGGGCGCGGGGCGATCGGTATTGCTCCTCCCGCGAAAGGCCGGAGCGAAGGTCAGGCTTCGAGCGAGGCGATGCCCTTGAGCCGGAGGTCGTTGGCGACGTCCGGCCCGGCCAGGAGCTCGACCAGGCGCACGGAGGCGAAGAGATGAGCCTCCACCGATCCCCGCTGCTTGGACGACATGTAGCGGCCGTGCAGGGACTCGATCATGCCGCCGGTCAGGCCGGTCAGCTGCTCCTGCAGAGTCGACAGCTTCTCCTCGGCTTCGCCGCCCAGTCCGAGCTCCTCGGCGTAGCGTGCGCAGAGGCGGAGCGCGATGGCGCGCTGCTCGGCTTCCTTCAGCTTGGATTCGTCCGGCGGCTGGTCCCAGCCACCGAGCCCGGTCGCGCCGGTGACGAAGGAGCCGCCGGCCATCACGTTCGCCAGAATCGACTTGTCGGCGCCGTTCAGGATGTTGACGTGCACCATGTCGCGAAGCGTGCGACGGGCACGCTCGAGCTGGCGGTCGAGGCCCTTGCCCTGGCCGCTCGACTGCACCGCCGACTTGGCGCCCAGCATGGTCCTGGCGAGGTCGGCGATCTGGCGGGCGAGGAACTCCGAGTCCGGCTTGACTTCGTTGCCATCGAGGTCGAGGCGCATGGTCTCGAGCTGCTGCTCGGCGCCGGTCACCAGCGCGCGGACGGCGAGCGCGGAGAGCGCCGGATCGACGATCTTCTTCTGCTCGAGGGCCAGCTTCTCCAGCGCCTCCATGATCTCCCACGGCCGCTCGAGGCAGGCCATGGCGACCAGCAGCAAGGTCTCGGCCTTGCGCGGGGCGAACTTGGTCGCCTTGTCCATGTGCTCGCCGATGACCTTGATGACGCCGGTCGACACCGTCTGGATCGGCCGCGGCGGCAGCTGCTTTCGCATCGAGTGGACGATGTCGGCGATCTCCAGGATCTCAACGATGTCGCCGAGCGCCTTGTAGATGTGCTCGCCCTTGAGCTTGTCGATCAGGTCGCGCTTGGACATGGAATCACGCGCCGAGCGGACCATCAGGCTGCGGAGGTTGACCGCGCCCTGGGCCCAGATCTTGGTCGCGATCGCATCGCAGCGCGGATCGTCGACCGGCAGCACCACCAGGTCCTGCTCGATGGCCGCGATCTGCCCCTTGTCGCCTTCCTCCTCATAGAGGTTGTAGACGGCGTCGATGGCGGTGCGCGGGATGCGCCCTTCGACCGGCACCAGGCTCTTGGTGTTGTAGAGCAGCTCCTCGAACGGCCGGCAGAGCTGGCGCTTCACCGTGTTGCGGCGGGGCGGGCGCACCTGGACGATGCGCGGGCGCATCTTCGACAGCAGCAGGCGGAGCGGGGTGGTGTCGCCGCCGCGCTCGAGGTTCTTCTCGAGGAACTGGACGAGCTGGACGAACTTAGCTTCCGGGATCTCGAAGAGCTTGCCTTCGAGTTCCGCCAGGTTTTCCTCTGCGCCCGTCACAGCGGCGCTCCTTTGAGCTTCTCCAGGCGCAGCATGTGGTCGAAGTCGATGCCGATGGTCAGCGAGCCTTCCCCGGAGATCGGCCTGATCTGCTTGCGGAGGCTGTTGACCATGCCGGACCACACGTCCTGGCTGGTGGACGGCAGCTCGTCACGGGGGACCACCGGCAGGTGACGGACGACGTCGCGCAGCATCGAGCGTTGCTCTTCCCTCGGTCGGTGAGACGCCTGATCCCAGAGCTTCACCACCTGCTCCCACCCGTCAAGTATCCATAACAGCTTGTGAACGGTGCGCTCGGTGGTGCGCAGCGTCCCGTCCCAGTTGCGCAGCGACTCCGCCGGCTGCTTGACGGTGACGTCGATGTCGGTCGCGTATTCGGTGGCCAGCCGCCAGGTCTCGCGGGAGATGTCGGAGGCGAGCTGGGCATCGGCGGCCCCGTCGATCTGGTCTTCGGTCTCGCCCTTGCCCCATTCCACGAACTGGTCGCCGAGCGGCTTCAGGCGGTTGATCAGCTTCCGGGCCATCGCTTCCGTCGGCATCTCGGCAAGGCCGACCTGCGAGACCGTGCGCGACCAGATGTCGATGCGCTCGTGCAGCTGGTCGTAGGTCCAGCCAAGCGAGCTGGCGATGCCGGACAGGATGCGCCCCGCCTTCTTCTGGCCGGGTGCGGTGCCGAGCTCGGCCAGGGTGAGGGGTTCGGTCGCCATCCGCTCGACGATGCGGAGCGTCAGGAAGAAGCGGGCGACGAGTTCCAGGCTGTCTTCCCGCTGGAGGAGAGCGCGCGCGGCGCCCGACGCCGCCCGGCCGGCGAGCCCGAGCTGTGCCACCCTCAGCGCCGCCAGGCGGATCTGCCGGGGCGAGAAGTCCGGCGCCTCGCAGATCGCTTCGTGCAGCGCCCGGTCATGGACGGTGAGCTTGAACATCTCCAGCACCGACTTCCACGGGATGACATAGGTGCCCCTGCCGCCGGCAAGGCCGGGCATCAGGATCTCCGCCGTCTTGAGATCGGCCCCCCGGATGCGGCCCGCGGCAAGCAAAGGCGTCGTAAACGGCACGAGCACGCCGCGCTCACCGAAGGTCAGCGGCCAGAATTTCTCTGCCGTGGCGAAAGACGTCGTCATGCAGTCGGGACGACCCCACCCTTGTTGCTTATTGGTTCTTTTTCGCTTGTTACCATGCTCGGGCGCGTCAGGCCAGCCATCAACTTGGTTAACTCCCTCAACCCCTTGCCGCAAGGGCTTGCCCTCGGCCTTGAGCCGGCGGTCCCGGGCAAGCTGGCGGAGGGAGGGAGACGGACACGCAAGAAAGCGCCGGGGAGGCGCCGGCAGGCCGGCGATTGTTATCTCGTTGTTTATCAAAGAAAACCCGTCGGCGAAGGTGACGGCGGCGCGCTGCCCGCGTTAACCAAATCGCAGGAGTTGGCACATAGCATGCAGTAGCAGGGTACGCCGCCAGTCGAAGGGAGGGGTTTCATGCTCACCAAGACGAACCTGATCGCAGCCGCCCTGATCGCCGCGCTGTCCGTTCCGGCCGCTGCCGCCGAGACGCTCTGCGGCAGCCGCGATGCCGTGATGAAGCAACTCGCCACCGAATACCAGGAAGCCCCGATCGGCATCGGTCTCGCCAGCAACGGTGCCGTCGTCGAGCTGCTGACCTCGTCCAAGGGCAGCTGGACGCTGATCGTCACCCCGCCCACCGGCCCGACCTGCCTGATGGGCACCGGCGAGGCCTGGCAGCCGGTCGCCCGCAAGCTGATGGTGAAGGAAAGCGAGAGCTAGGAAAGTTTCGCCGGGCTCTTAGTGCAGCCTCGGCGCCTTCAGGAAGTCGGTCCGGTTCGCCGATCTGACCTTCGTCTCCATCGTCCGCCCGTCCCGCGACAACGTCATCGGCACCTCGACCCCGGCCGGTCCTAGGGACCAGATCCGGCGGAACAGCGGAGCCAGGGTCTTCACCGGCTCGCCCGCGACCGCCAGCACCAGATCGCCGATCTTGATGCCGGCCCGCGCCGCCGGCCCGCCGCCGGCAAGCCCGGCGACCACCAGATGCCCCTCTGCCTCCATCGCGTACATGCCGAGCCAGGGCCGAGCCGGGTCGCGGGGGCGACCCTGGGCCAGGATGTCGTCGAGGATCGGCTTCAAGAGGTCGACCGGCACCGACATGTTGACGTCGACCTGGCTCTTGCCCTGGCGCTCCTGCACATGCAGCGAGCCGACGCCGACCAGGCGGCCGTTGGGGCCGATCACCGCCGTGCCGCCCCAGTTCGGATGCGCCGGCGCGGTGAACAGCGCCTCGTCCAGGACGTATTCCCAGTAGCCGGCAAACTCGCGCTTGCCGGTGACCCGGGCTGCCAGGGACCGCCGCCGGCCGCCATGGCCGCCGACCACCACATCGTCGCCGATCTTCACGTCGGCGCTGCTGCCGAGCGCCAGCGCCGGGAGCTTCACCCGGCCGAGCGCCTGGACCAGGCCGAAGCCGGTCGTCTGGTCATAGCCGATCGGGTAGGCCTGCAACGCCTGGCCGCCGGCCGTCGTCAGCCAGACGCTCTCGGCCTCGGTGATCAGGTAGCCGATGGTGAGGACCAAGCCGTCCTCGCGGATGATCACGCCGTTGCCGCCGCGCTCGGTGCCGAGGATCGAGGCAGTGAAGGCGTCGTCGGGAATCCGAGCCCGGAGCGCGACCACGCAGGACAGCGCCCGGTCGAGGTCGAACTCGTAGTCGGATGGTTGAGGACGAGCCTCTTCCGGGATTTCCCAGTCAGCGTTGTCGCTCATGCTTCCTAAGATAGGCGTGTCGGCCGGATTCGCGAAGGGGGTGAACATCAACCGGCGACGTTTTGGTTCGCTGGGCGCGCAAGGCGGCAAGATCGGCCGGGCCGCGATCGCGCCGGGCAGGTACTGCCCGACTTGGCGCCGGTGGCGGGTGCATGCTAGCTCGACCATCGGTTCCGAGGCTGGCACGCTCGATGCAACTGCCGGTATCGACCTACCTCGTGTCGCTGGCAGCAGAAGGCTACCAACCAGGAATGCACACCCATACCGACAATCCCCCGGCGAGACGGCGCGCGCTTCCGGCCGCGAGGCCAAGAGGGTGAGCGAGCTTTCGGCCCTCTGGCCGGCCGCCGATCTCTTCGCCGAGGGGCTCTCGGGCTTCCTCTGGCGCATCGACGGCGAGGGACGCCTGGTTGCCGCTACTGCCGGCTTCGCCAGGACCGCGGGTCTGCCGATCGGCGAGGCCATCGGCCGCCCCTTCGCCGATCTGGTCGAAGGTCAGGTCGACCGCCGCCGCCTGGAGCAGGCGCTGGCATCCGCCACGCCCTTCCGCGACCTGGCGCTCCGCTTCTGGCCGGCCCGGCGCTGGACCCGGATCGGCGCGACACCGGCCGCGGACGGTCATCTCGGCATCGCCGTCGACATCGACGAGGAGCGCGCCCGGATCGGCCTGATCGAAGGCGCCCTCGACCGCCTGCCGGACGGCGTCGCCGTCTTCGACCGTGACCACCGCCTCCTGACCTTCAACGAGGCCTATCGCCGCCACAACGCGCCGATCGTCGATGCGCTGTCTCCCGGCCGGACGTTCGAGGAACTGTTCCGGATCTCGATCGCCCGCGGCCAATATCCTGAGCAGCCCGGCGACATCGAGGCGCTGATCGCCGAGCGGGTCGCGCTGCACAAGCGGGGCGAGGGGACCTTCAAGCGGCTTCGGCCGGGCGGCGACTGGGCGCTCTATCGCTACTTCCCGCTGCCCGACGGCGGCTCGGCGACGCTGATCACCGACATCACCGAGAGCGAGCGCCAGCAGGCGGAACTGACCCGGCTCGCCACCACCGATCCCCTGACCGGCATCGCCAACCGCCGCAGCTTCTTCGACCATGCCCAGCGCGAGGTCGAGCGGGCGCGCCGCTACGGCCCGCCGCTCGGCGTCTTCGTCCTCGATCTCGACTTCTTCAAGCGGGTGAACGACACCTATGGCCACGCGGTCGGCGACGTCGTCCTGCAGAGCGTCGCCCGCCACGCGCTTTCGCAGATGCGCATCACCGACATCATCGCCCGCACCGGTGGCGAGGAGTTCGGCGCGCTCCTGCCCGAAACCGCGGCCGATGACGTCACCCGCGCGGCCGAGCGGCTCCGCCGCAGCCTCGCCGAGATGGACATCCCGACGCCTGCAGGCCCGGTCAAGGTGACGGCGAGCATCGGCTTCGCCAGCTTCATTCCCGGCGAGGATCGGATCGAGCCGGCGCTGGCCCGCGCCGACGCCGCGCTCTACCGCGCCAAGCAGAATGGCCGCAACCGGGTCGAGGCGGGTTAATAGTAGGCATGTCCGGAGTTCCGAGCACCGTCGCCGAGACGGTCCGCCGCCATGACCGCGAGCGCTATCTGACGGCGCTGTTCGCGCCGGCCGACCGGCGCGACGACCTGCTGGCGCTCTATGCCTTCAACCTGGAGATCGCGCGGACCCGCGAAGCCGTGCGCGAGCCGATGCTGGGCCATATCCGCCTGCAATGGTGGCGGGATGCGCTGGACGAGATCGACGCCGGCAAGCCGCCGCGTCGGCACGAGGTGGTGACGCCCTTGGCCGATGCGATCCGCCGCCACAACCTGGCCCGCGATGCCTTCGAGCG
>CAXNIC010000299.1:0-6414 GCA_964201945.1 Alphaproteobacteria bacterium | reverse complement strand
CATCGGTAGCGGATCCTGGGATCGAGCGCGGCGTAAAGCACGTCGATGATCAGGTTGACCAGGATGAAGATCACCGAGAGCAGCATCACCATGGTCTGGATCAGGGTGAAGTCGTTCCGGGACACCGCCTGGACGAACAGCTTGCCGATGCCGTTCAGGTTGAACACCTGCTCGGTGACGACCAGGCCGCCGATCAGGAATGCGAATTCGAGGCCGATGACGGTGATCGCCGGAAGCATGGCGTTCCGCATCGCGTGGCGGGAGACGACCAGGCGCTCGTAGACGCCCTTGGCGCGTGCGGTGCGGATGTAGTCTTCCTTCATCACCTCGACGATCGAGGAGCGCACCATGCGCGCGACCACCGCGGCATAGCGGTATCCCACCGCCAGCGCCGGCCAGATCAGCTGCGAGAGGTTGGCGATCGGATCGACGTAGAGCGGCGTGTAGGTGATCGGCGGCAGCCAGTTGAAGAAGCTGAGCAGCGACAGGATCACCAGCATGCCGAGCCAGAACGACGGCACGGCAAGGCCGGCGATCGTGAATAGTCGTATCCCGTAGTCGATCGGCGTGTCGTGGAAGAGCGCGGACAGCGTGCCCAGGGGCACGGCGATCAGGACCGCGATGATCGAGGCCATGATCGCCACCTGCAGCGACAGCTCGATGCGGGCGCCGATCTCCTCCGACACCGGCCGGTCGGTCCACATCGACCGGCCGAAATCCATCGTCGCCATGCCGACCATCCAGTCGCCGAACTGGGCCAGCAGCGGCTTGTCGAGGCCCATGCGCTTGCGTTCGAACTCAAGCGTCTCCGCCGAGACGGTGCCGCCGTCGCCGCGGAGCTTGACCTCGACGATGTCGCCGGGAACGACGCGGAGCAGAAAGAAGACGAGGAGGGCGACGCCAAACAGCGTCGGCACCATCATCAGCACGCGGTTGGCAACGTATGTCAGCATGAAATGCCCCCACCCTACGCGCGACGCGAAGCGTCGTCGCGCTTACCTCCCCCGGCAAAGCCGGGGGAGGATTCACGATAAGCTCCCTCCCTCGGCAAAGCCGGGGGAGGGTTGGGGTGGGGGCTCTTCATGCGCCCCTACTGGTTCAGCCAGACGTTGACCAGGTCCTGGCCGAGATTGTGGCTCGGCGACATCTGCCAGCCCATGACCACCTTGTTGGTCGGCACGATGCGGTGCCACCAGAGCAGCGGCACCTGGTAGGCCTGGTTCAGCATCCGGGACTCGAAGGCGCGGATGAAGCCGAGGCGCTCGGCATCGCTCGATGCGCGGTTCTGCTTCTCGTAGAGCGAGTCGAGCTCGCGGTCGATCGCGCGCGAGCGATTCTCCGGCGCCTTGTCGAAGGAGACGTACTTGGCGAGTGCCAGGCTGGGCTCGTCCATGAACAGGTTGGAGAAGTCGATCGCCACGCTGTAGTTGCCGGAGTTGAGGGCGGCGAGGTAGGGCGAGGTCTCCATCTGCTTGTGCTCGACCTCGACGCCGATCTGGCGCCACTGGTCGATGACGAAGATGCCGGCCGGGGTGTAGGGCTGGGCGATGGTGCGGTTGACCATCTCGAACTTGAGATTGGGGACGCCTGCCTCGGCCAGCAGCTTCTTCGCCTCGGCGCGGTTGGCGGCGATGTCCTTGCCGAAGCCGGGGAACTTGACGAGGTCGGCCTCGGGCGTCGCCATCGGCGAGCCTGGGCGGAGCAGACCGCCGACCGCGCGCAGCGTCGAGGTCCGCGACAGGCCCTGGCTTCCGCCCCAGCGGTCGAGAGCCAGCGACAGCGCGCGGCGGACGCGGATGTCGTCGAACGGCTTCTTCTCGGTGTTGAAGGCGATCAGGATGTTGAGCACCCAGCTCGACTCCTCGATGCGGATCTTGTCGCCCATCCCCTGGACCAGGCGATCGCGCTCGGCCGGGGAGACGGAGCGGAACTCGCCCATCACTTGGCCGCCCTGGATCGCGTTCAGCATGGCGGCGGGCTGCAGGATGAACACGCCCTTGAAGCCGTCGAGATAGGGACGGTTCGGGAGGAAGTATTTGTCGTTGCGGACGCCGGCGACGTGGCTGCCCTTGACGTGCTCGGTGAAGCGGAAGGCGCCGGTGCCCATGACCGCCTTGGTCGGGAACTGCGGATCGTCCTTCAGCTTGGCGGAGGAGTAGACGCAGTTCCACGGGCTGGCGAAGTGCTCCAGCATCGCCGGATTCACCGCCGACAGCTTGAAGACCACGGTGTTCGCGTCCGGCGTGTCGATCGAGGTGATGTCGGAGAAGGTCGCCTTCCGGGTCGAGACGACGCCGGTCGGCGGATTGCGCAGGCGATCGTATGTGGCCTTGATGTCGGCCGAGCTGAACGGCGAGCCGTCATGCCAGGTGACGTTGCTGCGGAGCTTGAATGTGTAGGTCAGCTTGTCGGCCGAGAGCGTCCAGCTCTCGGCCAGATCGCCCATCACCTTCGGATATGCCGCCAGGTCGAATTTGAGCAGGGTCGAGTAGAACGGCGCCAGGAAGTGGAGACCGGCATAGGTGTCGGTCGCCGAGCAGTCGTAGGTCGGCGTCTCGGCGCTGATCGCATAGGTCAGCGTGCCGCCCTTCTTCGGCGCCTGCGCCGATGCGGTCGCCGGCACTGCCAGCGCCGCCACGAGTCCGATGATCGCGAGTCTCTTCATGACAACCTCCCTCAGAGTCTTATGCAGGCCGCGAGATGATTGGGTCGTGTTTCGCGCAGTTCCGGCACGATGCGCCGGCAGTCGTCGATCGCCTTCGGGCACCTGGTATGGAATACGCAGCCGGTGGGTGGATTCAAGGGTGACGGCAGCTCGCCGGTCAAGGCACGGGGGGCCCGCGTCCGCTCGATCAGCGGATCGGGCACCGGAGCCGCGTCGAGAAGCGCCTGCGTGTAGGGGTGCTGCGGGTCGGCATAGATCGCGTCGCGATCGGCCAGCTCCATGATCTTGCCGAGATACATGACCGCGACGCGGTGCGAGATGTGGCGCACCACGGCGAGATCATGGGCGATGAACAGGAAGGTGAGGCCGTAGCGGCGCTGCAAGTCCTCGAGCAGGTTGATGATCTGGCCCTGGATCGAGACGTCGAGGGCCGAGACCGGCTCGTCGCAGACGATGAACGAAGGTTCAAGTGCGAGCGCGCGGGCGATGCCGACGCGCTGGCGCTGGCCGCCGGAAAGCTCGTGCGGATAGCGCTCGGCCATGTACGGGAACAGGCCGACCTGGGTCAGGAGGTCGGAGACCCGCTCCTTGATCTGCTTGGAACTGGTAGCAAGGCGGTAGACCGAGATCGGCTCGCCGATGATCTGGCCGACCGTCATCCGCGGGTTCAGCGACGAGAACGGGTCCTGGAAGATCACCTGGATGGCGCGCCGGAGCGTCTTCATCTCTGGTCCGGCGGCGCGGCCGAGATCGCGGCCGTCATAGCGGATCTCGCCGGCGGTGGGATCGTCCAGGCGCAGCACGACGCGGCCGATGGTGGTCTTGCCGCAGCCGGACTCGCCGACGAGGCCGAGCGTCTCGCCCTTGGCGATGGCGAAGGAGACGTCGTCGACCGCTTTCACGACCTTGGCATCGCCGCTCATCAACCCGCGGCCCTGGATGATGAAGTGCTTCGCCAGGTGTTCGACCGCGAGCAGGTTCGGCTGGGTCGAGAAATCCGCCGTGACCGTTTGATCTGCGGCCTCACCGACGCTCGCCGCGGCGAGCGGCAACTCGCGGGCGCGATGGCAGGCCGAGAGATGCTCCGGCTCCACTGGCTCGAGCGCCGGCTCGGTCGCGCAGATCTCGATGCGGTAGGGGCAGCGATCGGCGAAGCGGCAGCCGGTCGGCGGCTTCAGCAGGTTGGGCGGGAGTCCTTCGATGGTCTCGAGCCGGACGCCGCGCGGCCGGTCGAGCCGGGGGACCGAGCGCATCAGGCCGATGGCGTAGGGATGGCGCGGCGTCAGGAACACCTCGTCGGCGGTTCCCTGCTCGACCAGCTTGGCCGCGTACATCACGTTCACCCGGTCGGCGTAGCGGGCGACGATGCCGAGATTGTGGGTGATGATGACCAGCGAGATGCCGAGCCGGCGGACCAGATCCTTCATCAGCTCCAGGATCTGCGCCTGGATGGTGACGTCGAGCGCTGTGGTCGGCTCGTCGGCGATGATCAGCTTCGGATTGCAGGCGAGCCCGATCGCGATCATCACCCGCTGGCGCATGCCGCCGGAGAGCTGGTGCGGATACTGGTCGAGGCGGCGCTCGGGATCGGTGATGCCGACCAGCGTCATCAGCTCGGCGGCGCGGGCGCGCGCCTCAGTCTCGTTCATGCCGAGATGGATGGTCAGCGGCTCCATGATCTGCAGCCCGATCGAGAGGACCGGGTTGAGCGAGGTCATCGGCTCCTGGAAGATCATCGAGATGTGGCGGCCGCGGATGGCGCGCATCTCTTCGTCGGAAAGGGTCAGGAGGTCGCGTCCCTCGAACATGACGCGCCCGCCGACGACGCGCCCCGCCGGCTGCGAGAGCAGCCGCATCACCGCGAGCGCGGTCACGGACTTGCCGCAGCCGGATTCGCCGACCACGGCGACGATCTCGCCCTTGTTGACCTGGTAGCTGACGCCCTCGACCGCGCGCACCACGCCGCGCGAGGTGACGAAATGGACGTGCAGATTCTCGATGGACAGCAGCGGCTCGGCGCGCTGCTGGTGCACGCTGGTCACCCTTCCGACCCGTCCTCTCCCTCGCCGGCCGTCTCACGCGGCTCTTGCAAGGGATACCCTAGCTTGGCGGGGGCGCGGACCCGAAGGAGAAAATTCTCTGCCTAAATTCCGAGCAGGGGGTTGAGCTTGCCGCGGCGGTCGAGGTCGTGGATGTCGTCGGAGCCGCCGACGCCGACATCGTCGATGAAGACCTGGGGCACCGTGTAGCGCCCGTCGGCGAGCTCGATCATGGTGTCGCGCAGCGAGGAATCGCCGTCGACGACGTATTCCTTGTAGGCGACGCCCTTCGAATCCAGCAGCGCCTTGGCGCGATGGCAGTAGGGGCAATAGGCGCTGACGTAGATTTCGACCTTGGCCATGGTTTTGATTCGTCCGGATCAGGGGTCGCCGAAGAAGACCACCCAGACGACCAGGTCGTCCGTGAAGTCCTTAAACTTATGTATAACGCCGGCCGGCACCCACAAGAGGTCGCCGGGGCCGAAAGCATCGACCTTGTCGCCATGGACGAAGCGGCCGCGGCCGGTGACCACGACATACACCTCGTCCCGGTTGTGCGGCGATTGCGGATCGGTGCCGCGAGGCGCGTAGAGCTTGACCTCGACCTTGCCGGAGTTGAAGGAACTGATCGAGCGCGGCGTCTTCTGCGCCTCCAGCTTCGCCAGCACGTCGGGCACGGTCAGAAGATGGCTGGGGACGGTCATGGTCTCTCCTATTCGGCGCGGACGACCCGCGCCAGCGTAACGACGTCGACGGCGGCGGCGCCGGCGGCGAGCAGGGCCTTGGCACAGGCGCGGGCCGTGGCGCCCGTGGTCAGCACGTCGTCGACCAGAAGGATGCGGGCTCCCTCGATCCGTGGGCGATGGCGGTCGCGGACGCGGAAGGCGCCGGCGACATTCTTCAGCCGCTCGCTACGGCCGAGGCGGCCCTGGCTCGGTGTGCGCCGCGTGCGCTTCAGCAGATCGGGCACCGCGACCCGCCCGCTGGCCTTGGCCAGCGCGTCGGCCAGCAGCGCCGCCTGGTTGTAGCGGCGAAGCGCGAGGCGCAGCCAATGCAGCGGCACCGGGGCGACGAGGTCGGCATCAACCGTGAGTTCGGCTCCGGCGCGCGCCAGCCAGCGCCCGAAGGCAGGCGCGGCGTGCAGGCGGTCGGAATGCTTGAAGCCCAGGATCAGGCTGCGGCTGGTCTCGTCATAGGCGAAGACCGCGCGCGCCCGGTCCCAGGGCGGCGGCTCGGCGATGCAGGCGGCGCATTCCGCATCCGTGCCGACGTCATGCGGAAACGGCAGACCGCAGCTCCGGCACATCGGCGCGCCCATGAACGACAGCTTCGACCAGCAGGCGGGGCACACCGCGCCCGGCTGGTCGACGATGGTCTGGCAGGACAGGCAGAGCGGCGGCAGCAGTGCGTCCAGTGCCGCCCGCCCCAGTCGCCGCCCGAACCCGAGGATTGCCGCCGTCGCCGTCATGGACGGCGATGGTGGCGGCGGGCGCGGGAGGCTGTCAACGCCGGCTCGCGCCGTGCCATAAGGGCGCATGACCGGAACCGTCCCGGAAGGTGCGCGCGTCTTCGACCGCCGGAGGGTGCGCCTCAACCGCGCCCGCGCCGCGGCCGGCTTCGCGGGCGCCGACTTCCTCGTCCGCGAGGTCGCCGATCGCCTCGCCGACCGCCTCGAAGACATCCGCCGGACCTTCCCGCTGGCGCTCGACC
>CAXNIC010000298.1:0-6453 GCA_964201945.1 Alphaproteobacteria bacterium | reverse complement strand
ACCTCGTCCGGATCGCTGCGCTCGGGCCGGCCGACGATCGACCACATCGCCATGTCGAAGCAGGCCGCACCCTCGCAGGTGCTGCGGTCGAAATAGACGACGTCGAGCTTCTGCTTGTAGGGGACCTCCTTCACCTTCACGTCGAGGCCGAGCTTCTTCCACATGTCGGCGAGCAGGTAAGCCGCCTGGTTGGCGTTGGGATTGGCAGCCTTGGTGTCGGCGGTCAGCTCGATCGAGCGGACGCGGTCGCCGGCGGCGAAGGCGGTGGATGGAACGGACGCCGAGGCCAGAACGCCGGCGCCCAGCGCCAGCAACGCTTTGAACGGTTTCCTCGCAGTCATCGACCTACCTCCCGAGTTGTCTCGCATGAAATGGCCGGTCCGGCGTTCCGCTCGATCCCGAGGAAACACCGGCCGTCGCAACCTCCCTGTGCGGTTGTATCGAGGCTTTGGGCCACGACCGACCGCTGGTTTTCCGTTGGGAAAGCTTATCGGGTGGCCGCAAATCTGCAAGAATGTCGTTCAAGGGGTTGAGCACCCTATAAACGGAGCCAAGCCGATGACCACCCGCCAGCCCATTGACTCGCCCGCCGCCTGGTACGGAGCCGAGCTTGGCCGCAAGGATCGCTGGATCCGCACCCTGACGCCGGGGGCGCTCGACGAGCTCGACCGCGCGACCAAGGCGGTGATGGCCAAGGGCGTCCCCCTTTATGCGGCGACCAAGGCCGAGTTCCCCTTGGAGCAGGCCGCCGAGCAGCTGGCGCTGGTCGCCGAGGAGATCGAGACCGGCATCGGCTTCGTGCTTCTCCGCGGCATCGACGGCCTGCGCTACACCAAGGACGAGCTCCGCCAGATGTACTGGGGCATGAGCCTCTATCTCGGCACCGCCATCCCCTTCGCCCAGCAGGCCTCCAAGTTCGACGACGTCCGCAATTTCGGCGACAAGCCCGGCACCAATTTTTCGCGCGGCAACCGGACCAATGCGGAGCTGATGTTCCACACCGACACCGCCGACATCACCGGCCTGATGTGCATGCGGACGGCGCGGAGCGGCGGCATCAGCAAGATCGCGAGCTCGATCACCATCCACAACGAGATGCTGAAGCGGCGCCCGGAGCTGCTGGAGCTCCTGTTCGAGCCCTATCACAGCTCGCGCAACACCGAGGAGCGGCCGGGCGAGCCGCGCTACTACACCATGCCGGTGTTCGGCATGAAGGACGGCTGGTTCGCCTCCCACATCTCGCGCCGCCTGGTGCGCGCCGCCCAGGAATTTCCCGAGGTGCCGCGCATCAGCCCGGAGCAGCTGGAAGCGATCGACTTCCACGCCGCGATCGCCGAGGAGACCTGCCTCCATTTCGCCATGCAGCCCGGCGACATCGAGTGGTTCACCAACCACACGCTGCTGCATTCGCGCACCGAGTTCGCCGACGGCAACACCGAGGAGCAGACCCGCCACCTGCTTCGCATCTGGCTCTCGACCCCGAACAGCCGGCCGCTGCCCGACAGCTTCAAGACCCTCTACGGCCGTACCGGCAGAGGCGAGATCCGCGGCGGCCACTGGCGCGGCGACCACCTGCCGCATTGAGTTCGGTTCGTACCCCCTCTCCCTGCGAAGCAGGGGGAGGGATGGGGAGGGGGCTTCTTCAATCTAGCGGCGCCCCCTCCCTAACCCTCCCCCGCCTTCGGCAGGAGAGGGGATACGAGGGCTAACCCCTCAAATGACATGCCGCCCAGTGTCCGGGGCGCTTCTCTTCCAGCGGCGGCACGATCTCGCGGCACATCGGCACCGCGATCGGGCAGCGGGTGTGGAAGGGGCAGCCGGGGGGAGGGGCCGTCGGCTTCGGCAGCTCGCCCTTCAGGATGATGCGGGTACGTTTCCTCTGCGCCACCGGATCGGGCAGCGGGATGGCGCTGATCAGCGCCTCGGTATAGGGGTGCAGCGGCTCGCGGAAGAGATTGTCGCGGGGAGCCAGCTCGACCACGCGGCCGAGATACATCACCGCGACCCGGTGACTGATGTGACGCACCACCGAAAGGTCGTGCGAGATGAAGAGATAGCTGAGCCCCAAACGCTGCTGGAATTCCATCAGCAGGTTGAGGATCTGCGAGCGGATCGAGACGTCGAGGGCGGAGACCGGCTCGTCGCAGACGATGAGCTTCGGCCTGAGAGCGAGCGCGCGCGCGATCACCAGGCGCTGGCGCTGGCCGCCGGAGAACTCATGCGGATAGCGGGACGCACGCTCGGCCGGCAGCCCCACGAGGTCGAGCAGCTCGGCGACCTGTTTTTCCAGAGCGGCGCCGCTGGCGAGTCCATGCGCCAGCAGCGGCTCGCCGACGCTCTCGCCGACGCGGAGCTTAGGGTTCAGCGCCGAATAGGGATCCTGGAAGATCATCTGGATCTCCCGGCGGAGGTCGCGCAGCTCCTCGCCGGTGACCCGGCTCACGTCGCGGCCCTGGAAGCGCACCTGGCCCGCGGTCGGCGGTATCAGGCGCAGCACGGCATTGCCGAGCGTGGACTTGCCGCAGCCGCTCTCGCCGACCAGGCCGAGCGTCTCCTTGTGCCCGACCTGGAGCGAGACGCCGTCGACCGCGCGCACCGGTAGCGGATAGCGCCCGCGCCAGTTCCGCCGGCCCTTGAAGTGGACGGCGAGGTCGGTGAGGCCGAGGAGTTCTTCGCTCATGCGAGCCCGACCTCGTCGCGGCGCCAGCAGGCCGAGCGCCGGAGCCCGTCCTCGACGGGAAGCAGGCCCGGCTCCTCGGCGCGGCACTTGTCGATGACCAAGGGGCAACGGCCGGCGAAGCGGCAGCCGCCGACATGGCTGCCCGGCCGTGGCACCGCGCCCTCGATCACCGGGAGCCGCGTGCCCGGCACGTCGTCCAGGCGCGGCACGCTCTTCAACAGCGCCTCGGTATAGGGATGGCGGGGGCGGGCGAAGAGGTCGAAGGCGTCGGCCTCCTCGACGATGCGGCCCGCGTACATGACCAGAACGCGGTCGGCCATGTCGGCGACCACGCCCATGTCATGGGTGATCAGGATGACACTGGCGCCGATCTCGGCGCGGCGTGCCTTGATCAGCTCCAGGATCTGCGCCTGGATGGTGACGTCGAGCGCGGTCGTCGGCTCGTCGGCGATCAAGAGGCGCGGCTGGCCGGCCAGCGCGCCGGCGATCATCACCCGCTGGCACATGCCGCCCGACAGCTCGAAGGGATACTGCTTCAAGCGCAGCGGCGCGTCGGTGATGCCGACGGTCTCCAGCAGCCGGACGCCATGAGCCAGCGCCTGGGTGCGGTCCAGGTCCTGATGCGCGCGGATCGCCTCCACCAGCTGGTCGCCGACGCTCATCAGCGGGTCGAGGGCCGCCACCGGCTCCTGGAAGATGATCGCCATCTCCTTGCCGCGCAGCTTCCGCATCTCGGATTCTTCGAGATCCTGAATCTCGGCTCCGTCCAGCGTGATCCGGCCCTGCGTCCGCCGTGCGGCGGCGGGCAGCAGGTCCATCAGGGCGAAGGCGGTCATCGACTTGCCGCAGCCGCTCTCGCCGACGATGGCGACCACCTGGCCCCTGCCGACCTGGAAGGAGACGCCGTCGACCACCGCCGCCCCGGCGATGGCGACGGTGAGATCCTCGACGGTCAGGAGGGGCTGGGCGGCGGTCATGGGTTCAGAGCGAGATGTCGGTCGAGACCAGCTTCAGCTTCATCGCGAAGGTCTTCGCGTTCACCGACTTCTGGTGATACCGCGCGATCTCCTCGGCCGTGGTCACCCAGACGCCGCGGGTCGCGCAGACCTTGGTCAAGAGCTTCCGCAGCATGCGGATGCGCTGGCCGCGGCCGGAGATCCACGGATGGATGGTGATCATGAAGAGGCCGTTGTTCTCGCGCGTCGCCTCGAACTCCTCGGTCCAGGCTTCGAGCACCGCGACCGGGTTGGCCGGGGCCGCCTTGTCGACCGGGCCGCCGACGTAGCGGAAATAGGGCGCGTCGTCGACGAACCACTGCACCGGGATCTCGGGCAATCCGTCGAGGCTGTAGGGATGGTCCATGCCCATCAGCGAGCTGTCGTAGAGGAAGCGGCGTTTCCTCAGGCACTTGTGCACGGTCGGTGTCAGCTCCCAGGAGGGGGAGCGGTAGCCCACCGGCGCCTTGCCGATCTGGGATTTGAACACCTTGATCGAGCGGTCGAGGATCAGGTCGTTCTCGGCCTCGCCGAGCTCGTCGACGCGCTCGTGGAAATAGCCATGCGCCGCCGCCTCGTGGCCGCCGCCGACGATCGCCGGCAGGATCTCGGGGTAGGTCTTGGCGATCCAGGCCGGCACATAGAAGCTGCCCTTGATCCCCATCTCCTCGCAAAGCCCGAGGATGCGCGAGAGACCGACGCGGGGGCCGAAGCGCCGCTGCTCGATCTCGCCCAGCGTCTCCACCTTCTTGCCGCGGTTCCGCCAGATGTAGGGGCTCTCGCCGTCGACGTCGGCGGAGAACACGGCGGCCGAGGTGTAGCCCTTCGGCCATTGATAGGGAGCGGCGTATTTGAACATGGTGACCGTCCTAGCGCTTGGGCTTGTAGAAATCGGGGTTGAAAGTACCGATGGCGTTGCCGCCGTCGACGGCGAGCGAGGCGCCGGTGATGAATCCTGCGGCCTCCGAGCAGAGGAACAGGATGGCGCTGGGCGCGTCATGGGGGCCTGACTCGCGGCCCATCGGGATGCGGGCCAGCATCGCCTTGATGTAGTCGTCGGAGAGCAGGCTGACGTCGCTTCCCGAGGCGAATCCCGGCTCGACCGCGTTCACGCGGATGCCGAGCGGGGCCAGCTCGAGCGCGAAGCCCTTGGTCAACCGCTCGATCGCGGTCTTCGACGTGCAGTAGGGGACCGAGCCCATGGCCATGCGGTGCGCGGCGCCTGACGAGATGTTGATGATCGATCCCTTGACCTTGTTGTCGACCATCAGGTTGGCGAAGTCGCGCGAGATCAGGAACGGTGCCCTGAGATTGATGTCCATCAGCTGGTCATAGGCTTCGGTCTTGATCTTCAGGAGCGAGCCCATGCGCGGATAGATCCCGGCATTGTTGACGACGATGTCGGGCGACTTCCACGCCTTGGCGACATGGCGCACCAGCTTCGCGATCGACTTTTCGTCGGTCAGTTCGGTCGCGTGCGTGAGGTAGCGGCCCTTCTTCAGGCCGAGCTCCTTCGGCAGGGCGGCCAGCGCCTTCTTCCGGTTATCGGAGAGGCAGAGGATTGCGCCGGCCGCAGCGAAGTCGGCGGCGATGCGCCGGCCGAAGATCCCGCAGGCGCCGGTGATCACCACCTTCTTGTCCTTGAAGTTGAAGCGCATCGCCTAGGTCCTTTTCAGGGAGTGCGGGTCTGCGAGCGCGGATCGAAGCGGTCGCGGAGGAAATCGCCGAGCAGGTTGATCGACAGCACCAGGGCGAACAGGCAGAAGCCGGGCAACGTCGCGATCCACCAGGCCTGGGCCACGTAGTTGCGCCCGACCGCCAGGATCGAGCCCCAGCTCGGCGTCGGTGGCTGGATGCCGAGCCCGAGGAAGGAGAGGCCGGCCTCGAACAGCACCATCAGCCCGAACTCCAAGGTCGCGACCACGATCATCGGCGCCAGGATGTTGGGCAGCATGTGGCGGAGCAGCAGGCGCGGCCCGCGCACGCCCGAGATGCGGGCGGCGGTGACGTAGGTCAAGTTGGCGACCTGCAGGGTCTGGCCATAGGCGACACGGGTGTAGCGGGGCCAGCGGGTGAAGCCCAGCACCAGCACCAGGTTGAACAGTCCGGGGCCGAGCACGGCGACGGTGACGATGGCGAGCAGGATGGCCGGGATCGACAGCACGATGTCGACCAGCCGCATGATCAGGATCTCGACCCAGCCGCGATAGGTGCCGGCGATCATGCCGAGGATCGTGCCGATGGTGCCGGAGACCGCGACCGAGAGCACCGCGACCAGAAGCGAGATGCGGGCGCCGTAGATGACGCGGGAGAGGAGGTCGCGGCCGACCTCGTCGGTGCCGAGCCAGTAGACCGCGCCCGACGCGGTTGTGAAGCCCGGCGGCTTGAGGCGAGCCAGCAAGGTCTGGCGGGCCGGATCGAAGGGCGCGAGCCAGGGGGCGAGGATCGCCATGATGACGAAGATCAGCAGCGCGGCCGCGGCGATGGCGGCCAGCGGCGAGAGGCCGAAGGGAAGGCGCCTCATGTGTCCCGCCGGCTCATGCTGATGCGGGGATCGACCACGCCGTAGAGCAGGTCGGCTATGAAGTTGCGCCCGATATGGGTGACGGCGCCCAGCACGACCAGGCCCTGCACCACCCGGAAGTCGCGGGACGCGATCGACTGCACGGCGAGCTGGCCCAGTCCCGGCCAGGCGAAGACGGTCTCGACGATCACCGCGCCGGCCAGCAGGTTGGCGATCTCGAGTGCCGAGACGGTGATGATCGGGATCGACGCGTT
>CAXNIC010000297.1:0-6484 GCA_964201945.1 Alphaproteobacteria bacterium | reverse complement strand
CGCCGCCGGCAACGACGTGCTGTGCGTTGACAATTATTTCACCGGCACCAAGGACAATATCGGCAAGCTGCTGGCGAATCCGCATTTCGAGCCGATGCGCCAGGACGTCACCTTCCCGCTCTACGTGGAAGTCGACGAGATATTCAACCTCGCCTGCCCGGCCTCCCCGATCCACTACCAGTTCGATCCCGTAGCGACGACCAAGACCTCGGTCCATGGCGCCATCAACATGCTGGGGCTGGCCAAGCGGGTGAAGGCCAAGATCATGCAGGCCTCGACCAGCGAGGTGTATGGCGACCCGATCGAGCACCCGCAGACCGAGTCCTACCGCGGCAACGTCAATCCGATCGGCCCGCGCGCCTGCTACGACGAGGGCAAGCGCTGCGCCGAGACCCTGTTCTTCGACTATCACCGCCAGCACAAGGTCAGGATCAAGGTCGCGCGGATCTTCAACACCTACGGTCCGCGCATGCATCCGAACGACGGCCGCGTCGTCTCCAACTTCGTGCTCCAGGCGCTCCGCGGCCAGCCGATCACGCTCTACGGCAGCGGCAGCCAGACCCGGGCCTTCTGCTACGTCGACGACCTGATCGAGGGCTTCCTCAGGCTGATGGCGACCGGGGACGACTTCACCGGGCCGGTCAACCTCGGCAACCCGGTCGAGATCCCGGTGAAGGAGCTGGCCGAGCGGATCATCAAGCTGACCGGCTCGTCCTCGACGCTGGTCTACAAGCCGCTGCCCCAGGACGACCCCACCCAGCGCTGCCCCGACATCACGCTGGCCCGGTCCAAGCTGGGCTGGGAGCCCACCGTGCCGCTGGAAGCCGGCCTCAAGCGCACCATCGACTACTTCCGCGCCTTCGTATGACCGAGCGTTCCGACCTCGCCCAGCGGGTCCAGGACTTCGCCAAAGCGCGGATCCTCTGCGTCGGCGACGTGATGCTCGACCGCTACGTCTACGGCACGGTCGAACGCATCTCGCCGGAGGCGCCGATCCCGATCCTGGCCGTCGTGCGCGAGACGGCGATGCTGGGCGGTGCCGGCAACGTGGTGCGCAACCTGGCCGCGCTCAAGGCGAGCTGCTGCTTCGTCTCGCTGATCGGCGAGGACCCGGCCGGACGCGAGGTGACCCACCTGATCGCGGCCGAACCCCTGGTCGAGCCCAACCTGCTGCCGGAGCCGGGCCGCGTCACCACCATCAAGGTGCGCTACGTCGCCGGCTCCCAGCAATTGCTGCGCGCCGACCGCGAGACCGTCCGGCCGGCGAAGCCGCATACCGAATCCGAGCTGGTCCGCCGCGCCGCCGACGACCTGAAGCACTGCCAAGCGGTGGTGCTCTCCGACTACGGCAAGGGCGTGCTTTCGGATGACGTCATCGGCCAGGTCATCGCCGCCGCCCGCGCCCAGGGCCGTCCCGTCGTGGTCGATCCGCGCGGCAGCGATCCTAAGCGCTACGCCGGGGCCACCGTCATCACGCCGAATCGGCGTGAGCTCGGCGAGCTCGCGGGCCTCCGCATCGGCACGCCCGAGCAGATCCGGGACGCCGCCCGCGTGGTCATGGCCAAGGGCGGCATCGAGGCCGTGCTGGTGACCCTGAGCCAGGACGGCATGGCGCTGTTCACCGCCAGGGGCGAGGAGCATCACCTAAGGGCCGAGGCCCGCGAGGTCTACGACGTCTCCGGCGCCGGCGACACGGTGGTGGCGCTGCTGGCCTGCGGGCTGGCGTCCGGCCTCGCTCTGGTCGACGCGGCGAGGCTCGCCTCGGTCGCCGCCGGGATCGTCGTCGGCAAGACCGGAACCGCCGTGGTCTATCCGGAGGAGCTGGTCTTCGCGCTCCGCGCCGAAGATCTGAGGTTCGGCGAGGCCAAGGCTGCCAGCATCGACCAGGCCCTGGAGAAGGTCGCCGGCTGGCGCCGCCAGGGCTTCCGCGTCGGCTTCACCAATGGCTGCTTCGACCTGCTCCACCCCGGCCACGTCTCGCTCCTGGCCCAGGCGCGGTCGCGCTGCGACAAGCTGATCGTCGCCATCAATTCCGATGCCTCGGTCTCCCGCCTCAAAGGACCCGAACGGCCGGTGCACTCCGAGGCGTCCCGCGCCGCCGTGCTCGGATCGCTCGCCACCGTCGATCTCGTCGTCGTCTTCGGCGAGGACACGCCGCTTGAGATCATCCGGGCGCTGAAGCCCGACCTGCTGGTCAAGGGGGCCGACTACACGGTCGAGAACGTGGTCGGCGCCGACGTGGTCCAAAGCTATGGCGGCGAGGTCTACCTGGCCGAGCTCGCCGAAGGCCACTCGACCACCAACGTCATCCGCCGGATGGCGGCAGGCCGGAACTAGATCAGGGTTCCCTGCTCGGCTGCCGTCTTCGGCTTCCGCTTCGCCTCGCCCTCCGCCAGCGCCGTCCGCTCGCCATCGGCGAAGCGAAGGCTGATGCGCTCGCCTCCCCTCACCTCGGCGGCCGACGTCACGGGCGCGCCCGAGCGGTCGCGCACCAACGCGAAGCCCCGCTCCAGCACGCGCTCATAGGAATAGCTGTCGAGGAGCCGTCCGAGGCGGAGCAGGTCCGACTCGGCTTTGACCGCGACCTCGCCGCCGGCGCGCGCGAGGCGCTGGCCGAGATCGGTGATGCGCCGGCCGCCTTCCTCGATCCGAGCGAGAATCGGTTGCGGGCGGAGGTGGACAGCCGCGCGGTCGAGCCGGCGGTCGCGCTCGACGCGCTCCTTCGCCTCGACCGACACCAGCCGGCGGAGCAGGAGTTCGAGGCGGTGACAGGCGCTCTGCACCAGCTCGCGTGGGCTGAGCAGCCGGGCGCCGAGACCACTCACCTGGCCGGCACGGTCGGCGAGGAAACGCGGCATCGCCAGGCGAAGCCGTTCTGCCCGATCGTCCAGCCGTTGCCCGGCAGCGCCGAGGAGCTGTGCCGGATCGCCAAGGCCGCGACCGAGGCTCTTCAGGTGTCGTGCCTGGTCCTCAATCCCGCGCTGCACGGCACCGGACAGGCGAGCGTCGATTTCGGCGAGCCGCGTCGCCAGCTCGGCCCGGACCGGGACCGCACGCTCGGCCGCGGCGGTCGGCGTCGGCGCCCGCCAGTCGGAGGCGAAGTCGATCAAAGTCGTGTCGGTCTCGTGGCCGACGGCGGAGATCAGCGGGATCGCCGAGGCTGCGGCGGCCCGCACCACCGCCTCCTCGTTGAAGGCCATCAGGTCCTCGAGGCTGCCGCCGCCGCGGGCGACGATCAGCAGGTCGGGCCGGGGGATCGCGCCGCCGGCTTCGATCCGATTGAAGCCCTCGATGGCGGCGGCGATCTGCTGCGCGGCGCCTTCGCCCTGCACCAGCACCGGCCAGACCAGGACGTGCCGGGGAAAGCGGTCGGCAACGCGGTGGAGGATGTCGCGGATCACCGCGCCGGTCGGCGAGGTGACGACGCCGATCACCGTCGGCAGGGTCGGGATCGGCCGCTTGCGCTCGGGATCGAACAGGCCCTCGGCGGCGAGGCGCTTCCTGCGATCCTCGATCAGCTTCAGCAGCGCGCCCTCGCCGGCCAGCTCCATCTGCTCGATCACCATCTGGTACTTCGAGCGGCCGGGGTAGGTGGTGAGCTTGCCGACGCAGATCACCTCCATGCCGTCTTCGGGCTTCACCCCGAGGCGGCCGGCAACGCCCTTCCAGCAGACGGCGTCGAGCACGGCGTCGGCATCCTTGAGCGCCATGTAGAGGTGGCCGGAGGCCGGCCGCTTGAATCCGGAGATCTCGCCCCTGACCCGCACCCGGTCATAGGCCTGCTCGACCGTGCGCTTGAGGGCGAAGGACAGCTCCGAGACCGAGTATTCGGGCAGGTTGTGGGTCGTCTCCGACATGGCGCGATGATATATGAGCCGCGCCTGACGAGGGAGGGAGACCGGCATGCGCATCCTGGTGGTCGGCAGCGGCGGCCGAGAGCATGCGCTGTGCTGGAAACTGGCGGCCTCGCCGCTCTGCGAAGCGCTGTTCTGCGCGCCCGGCAATGCGGGAATCGCCCAGGAGGCGACCTGCGTGCCGGTGGCCGCGACCGACCTCGATGGCATCGTCGCCCTGGCGAAAAGCGAGCGAATCGACTTCGTCGTGGTCGGTCCTGAGGACCCGCTGTGCCTCGGCCTCGTCGACCGGCTGGAAGCAGCCGGCATCCGCGCCTTCGGCCCCAGCAAGGCCGCCGCCGAGCTCGAAGGCTCCAAGGGCTTCATGAAGGACCTGGCCCGTGAGGCCGGCATCCCGACCGCGGCCTATGCGCGGTTCACCGACGCCGAGGCGGCGCGCGCCTATATCCGAAAGCAGGGCGCCCCGATCGTGGTGAAGGCCAATGGCCTCGCCGCCGGCAAGGGCGTGGTGGTGGCCGCCACGGTGGAAGAAGCGCTGGGCGCCATCGACGAGATCATGGGCAAGAAACGATTCGGCGCTTCCGGCTCGGAAGTGGTGGTCGAGGAATTCCTCGACGGCGAGGAGGCGAGCCTGTTCGCGCTTTGCGACGGGCAGAACGCACTGCTCCTCGGCGTTGCCCAGGACCACAAGCGCGTCTTCGACAACGACAAGGGCCCCAACACCGGCGGCATGGGTGCCTACGGGCCGGCCCCGGTTCTCGACGACGCCGGCGCCCGGCGGGCGATGCATGACATCGTCGAGCCGACCCTGCGGGCGATGGCCGCCGCCGGCCGCCCCTTCAAGGGCATCCTCTTTGCCGGCCTGATGGTCGGCAAGTCCGGGCCGAAGCTGATCGAATACAACGTCCGCTTCGGCGACCCGGAATGCGAAGTGCTGATGATGCGGATGCGCTCGGACCTGCTGCCGGCGCTGATCGCGGCGCGCGACGGCGAGCTCGACCAGGTCGATCTCCGCTGGCATGCCGAGCCAGCGATCACGGTCATCATGGCGGCGAAGGGCTATCCCGACGCGCCGGAGAAAGGATCCGAGATCCGCAATCTCGATGCGGCGGCGAAGGAGAAGGGCGTCGTCATCTTCCACGCCGGCACCAAGGCCGAGGGCGATCGCATCGTCGCCAATGGCGGACGCGTGCTGGCGGTGACCGCGATCGGCAAGGACCTCAAGGAAGCGCGCGACCGCGCCTATCGCGCCGTCGATCTCATCGACTGGCCGGGCGGCTTCTGCCGCCGCGACATCGGCGCCCGCGCCCTCGCCTCCTAGCGCCGCTCGCGAAAGAAGCTCTTGAGGAGCTCGCCCGCGCGGGTCTCCTCGATGCCGCCTACCACCTCCGGGCGGTGATGGCAGGTCGGGTGGTCGAAGACCCGGGCGCCATGCTCGACGCCGCCGCCCTTGGGGTCATAGGCGCCGAAATGGATCCGGCGGATGCGGGCGAGCGAGATCGCCTGGGCGCACATGGCGCAGGGCTCGAGCGTGACGTAGAGATCGCAGTCGGGGAGCATCTTCTCGCCCCGTCCGCCTGTGGCCGTCCGGATCGCCAGCATCTCGGCATGAGCGGTCGGATCGGCCAGCTCCTCGACCCGGTTGCCGGCCACGGCAAGCACCTTGCCGGAGACGTCGACGACCACCGCCCCGACCGGGACCTCGCCCCTCGAGGCGGCGGCCTCGGCCTCGGCGAGCGCCAACTGCATCGGCGATGGAGGCCTGGACATGGCCGCACCATCGGGAGAGCGCCCCCGGCCGTCAAGCGCGCCGACATTGCGCCAGGGTGGCTGGCGCGCCTATACCCTCGGCCATGGCCGAGACCGAAGACCGCGAACGCATCGCCAAGCGCATGGCCCGGGCCGGCGTCGCCTCCCGCCGCGACGCCGAGCGGATGATCCTGTTCGGCCGCGTCTCCCTCAACGGCACGCTCCTGACCACGCCGGCGACCGTGGTCGGGCCTGAGGACGTCATCACCATCGACGGCCAGCCGCTGCCCGAGGCGCAGCCGGCGCGGCTCTGGCGCTATCACAAGGAACGGGGGGTGATGACCACCCACCGCGACCCGGAAGGACGCCCGACCGTCTTCGACAGGCTGCCGAAGACCCTGCCGCGCGTGATCTCGGTCGGCCGGCTCGACTTCAATTCCGAAGGTCTGATCTTGCTCACCAATGACGGCGAGCTCGCCCGCAAGCTCGAGCTGCCGGCGACCGGCTGGACCCGGCGCTACCGGGTCCGCGTCCATGGCCGGGTCCAGCCCGAGCGCCTGGCCGAATTGGCCAAGGGCGTCACCGTCGAGGGCGTCAAATACGGGCCGATCGAGGCGGCGCTCGACCGCGAGCAGGGGACCAACGCCTGGCTGACGCTGGCGCTCAAGGAAGGCAAGAACCGCGAGGTGCGCCGCGTGATGGAGCATCTGGAGCTGCCGGTGATGCGCCTCATCCGCACCGCCTACGGCCCCTTCCAGCTCGGCAACCTCGCCCCTGGAGAGATCGACGAGATGCCGAAGAAGGTGTTGCGCGAACAGCTCGGAGACTGGAAGTCCGATGCGAGTCGTCGGCGGTAGCCTCAAGCGCCGGCCGATCGCGGC
>CAXNIC010000296.1:0-6499 GCA_964201945.1 Alphaproteobacteria bacterium | reverse complement strand
CAGCTCTTGTAGCCGGTGCCGACGTCGCGCTCGAGCTGACGGACCTGGGCATCGAAGCTGAGCTTGGCGTCGATGCGGTCGCCGAACGCGCCCTTGTGGTCCCATTTCAGGTGGGCCGGCTGCTCGCGCAGCTTCAGGCCGGTCCACATGGCGCGGAGCTGGTCGCCGCAGGTGTTCTCGCAGATCGACAGCTCGGAGAAGGAGTCGTGCACGGTCGGGCCGACCACCGTCACGCCGTGGTTCGCCATCACCATGATCGTCTTGTCGCCGAGGCCGCGGGCGATGCGGTCGCCTTCGTCGAGATCCAGCGCAGGGCCGGTCATCTCGTCGTCATAGGCAATGCGGTCGTTGAAGATCAGGTTGTTGTGGTGGGCCAGCGCGACGCGGCCGTTCTCCAGCAGCGAGATCGCGGTGATGTTCGGCGGATGCACGTGCAGCACGCATTTGGCGCTGGGGTGGTCGCGGTGGATCGGCACGTGGATGTTGTAGGTCACGTCGCGGATCTCGCCCTTGCCTTCGAGCACGTTGCCCTTGAAGTCGCAGCGGATCAGGTTGCTGGCGGTGATCTCCGAGAACAGGAGGCCGCGGGCATTCACGAAGAAGGTGTCGTCGGAATTGGGCACCATCAGGCTGTAGTGGTTGCCGATGCCTCGGTTCCAACCGAACTGGTAGGTGAGCTGGAAGGCGGCGGCGAGATCGACGCGGCACTGCCACTCGAGCTCCTCCTGCCGGCTGTTGGAGAGCTTCTTGATCGCGGTCATCTTGGGGGGAGATCCTCTGAGGAGACGGACGCCCTCTATCTTTCCAAATGGAAAGCCGCCGCGCCAGTCAGATCTTGTGATCGGGGTCGATCAAATCGGCCCGGCGGCCCGTCCATTGCATGAGGATGCCGACCGAACATCGCCCCTGGCGCTGCTCGGCCCACTTCGCGCTAGAATGGCAAATCCATGTCCTCCCGCATCGACCCGATCTTCGTCTCCCACGGGGCGCCGACACTGGCGCTGCCCCGGCTGCCCGGCGAGCCTGAGCTTGCCCGCCGGCTGCAGGAGCTCGGCCGGACGCTGCCGCGCCCGAAGGCGATCCTGGTCGCCTCCGCTCACTGGTCGACCCAGGACCCGCGGGTCGGCGGCGCCGAGCGGCCGGGGACGGTGCACGACTATGGCGGCTTCCCCGAGGAGCTCTACAAGCTCTCCTATCCGGCCATGGGCGCGCTCGACGTCGCCCGACGGACCACCGACCTGCTCTCGACGGTGGGATTCTCGGTCGCGATGGTGCCGGGCCAGGGGCTCGACCACGGCATGTGGGTGCCGCTCCGCCATCTCTTTCCCAATGCCGACGTGCCGGTGGTGCCGCTGTCGATCCAGGCCGGCCTCGATCCGGCCCATCATTTCGTCCTCGGCCGGGCGCTGCAGCCGCTGACCGAGGAGGGGGTGCTGATCCTGGGTTCGGGCGGCGCCGTCCACAATCTGCGGGCACTCGCGATGCGGGGCGACGCGCCGCCGGAGCCCTGGGCTCAGGGCTTCGACGACTGGCTCGCCGCCGCGCTCGCGGCTGGCCGGCTCGAAGACGTGGTCGCCGCCACGCTGAAGGCGCCGGGGCTGAAGCAGGCGCACCCGACGACCGAGCATTTCCTGCCGTTGTTCGTGGCGCTCGGCGCCGCCGGGTCCGGCGCCCATGGCGAGCCGCTTCACCGCGGCTTCGCGCTCGGCAATCTCAGCCTCGCGGCCTACCGCTTCGTCGTCACGGAACCGCGGAAGTAACGCAGTCCCCGTTAGGGTTTCACCACGTAACAGGGCGATAGCGCGAACGAGAACTTTCGGATCGGTGCCTGGATGCCGGCTTCCGCAAAATACTCGTCCACAGCCTGCTTGGCGCCAGGAAATCCTTCGTAGTCATCCAGGATCATGATCCCATTGCGAACCAGCCGTGGATACAATTCGCGTACTGCCGTCCTTGTTGGCTCGTATAGATCCAGATCAATATTAACGATCGCGAAGCTAAGCTGGCGATGGCTAGCAAGGAATGCGGGTAGCGTCTTGCAAACGTCGCCTTTTATCAATTCGACGTTTCCGCCGAGGCCTTGCTCATTGAGTAATTGGCGAAGGGTATCAACATCGATACTCAAGTCACCACTAAGTTCGATCTGTCGCGCGAGTTCTGCGCGGTCTTCTTCGTACTCCGCAGCAGGAAAGCGACCGAACACATCGAACCCAAAGAACGACCGCGCGTGGTCAGGCTGGAAAAGGCGAGCGAGCTTGCGAAATCGGCAGAATGAGGCGCCGCGAAAAACGCCGGCCTCCAGGAAATGCCCAGGAAGGCCGAGCGACATCTCGTACAGCTTGGCATGACTCAGGAATTTTGAGATCCGGCTTGGATCGGCGCGCCGATAGAACTCATTCTCGACGCCGAATATGTCGGCGAGGCTCAAATCAAAAGGCATGATCGGCGGCGACCGAGTTATGTCCATGCAGCGTAAGGTAATGCACAACGGAATGGCTTGGCGGATCAAATTTGAGGAAGAGCCAACCCGGCTCACTCCCCAAATAGCTTCCCGCATCGCCGAAGAATGTTCGAACGTCGAGGGCCAGCGTATGGTCGGGCGCGAGGGTCGTTGATGCTTCGAGCGGGGGCTCATCAAATGCGTTGAACAGGGTCGCCTTGATGTTCACTGTTCGCTCGATACCGGTGAAGGTCCGGTGGGCGATGAGGACCTGTGTCCGGGTTTCGGCTGTGGCGAATACAGGACACCAGCGCGTCGATAGTGGTCGATCATCGCTGGGCACCGGCCCATCAACTATGAACGCCGGCAGGCCATCGCGATACGCATAGTGGATGCCCATGTGAAAGCGCCGAGGCAGCCGGCTAGCGTGCCGGAAATCGAAATCCACCGACGCTGCCTCGCAAGCGCCCTGCACAAGAGGATCGATTTCCACGCGCACAGGACCGTTAGTATCCGACGTGCCAAGCGTTCTTGTGGCGGTGCCGCATTGATGTCCATCACGGTCCAGCCCCCGCATTCGAACCTCGTAGCCGCGATCGGGAAATGTCGGATAGAAATCGACAAAACACCGCCACTCGGGTGCGGCGAGAGTCGGAAGGAGGAAACAGAGTTCTCGGTTGCTTCCATTCGGCGAAAACGTATCGCGAGCCCCTTCGGCACTTGCGTAGCTGAAGTTTGAATGGTCGACGCTCATGGCGCCGTCGCTTAGGCGTCGTGTCCCGCAGATGAGCCGTGGGAATACGCCATTCACGAGCGTTTCGATTTCGATCGTGCCTGGCTGCCCACCGAGGAGATCCGGTGCGTCGGGGAGGAAGTCGCCGAGCCGGCAGAGTCTGGTTTCGTAGGGGCCCCAGCATGTTTCTGGAACCACGACCTCATGAACCACTCCCGCATGGCTGATCAAGCGCAGCCGCAAGTCGTGAGGCCCGACAGCTTGAGGCCCGTTGTGAACTATGAAGAATGCCTCTACCCCGCGATCGGGAAACACCGTCCAGTTGCCTTCGCAGGTACGCTGTAGCGCTTCGATCCGGGCCGTATCATCGGCGCTTGCTGCCGAAAGGATGCGACAGCAGGTGTGCGTCATCGAGTGCCACCCGGGGCCACTGTATCGCACCACGACGGCCGGATAGGGTACGTTCAGGCTGCATGTCGCGATGAACTCCAACTCCCACGAACCTTCGAAAGCGGGGGGCAGGCTGGCTTCGGACAGGAGATCGGCGAGCCGCAGCCTGCGTGCTCCCGTGAAGTCAATCGGGAGGATGACCCGCGCTGCGACATCGCCGTTCCCGTAGCGGAGGGTCGAGGTAAGCGTCACTCCTTCGACAGCGTTCTTGAACCGCCAATAGTTCGTAAACAGAATTTCGGTGGTCAGCTGTTCAGTGGAAGCGGCATAGAACAGGGCCGACGAACGCGTAATGGCGCCGCCTGGCCGGTTACCCTCCGCGTGGCGGTAGAAGCCAGGCACGATGGGCGTTCGCGCTTGTCCCTCGGGAGAAGATTCCAGTACCGCCATTTGACCCCGCTCCCTGTTGCGGTTTGTCGCGCGTTACGTCGCCCAAAAGGACAACTATTGATACTACCACGCTGCGGTTCGAAGGCGTGCTTTCTCCCTCGATCTCGGCTTAGCGGCTTGTCGTTTCGTTCACTGAGGCCGCCAAGCCAGCATTGAGCCGATCAGGCGCTTCAGAGTCGGCGTGACGGCCTCGGCGAGATCGTCCCGCCAGCGGTAGGGCGGCGCCTCGTCCATGTATGTCGCCTGCGACAGCTCGAGCTGGATCGCGTGCACGCCCGCGGCCGGGCGGCCATAGGTGCGGGTGATGTGCCCGCCCTTGAAGCGTCCGTCGATCGCCGCCGTATAGGGATTGGCGCTCCGGCAGATGCCGGCGGCCCGCTCGATCAGATCCCTGGCCGCGCTGGTCCCGTCGGCCGAGCCCAGGTTGAGGTCCCAGAGCTTGCCCTGGTGGAACCGCGGCACGTCCGAGGCGATCGAATGCGCGTCCCAGAGCAGCGCATAGCCGAAGCGCTCCTTCAGGCGCTTCAGCTCGACCGCGAGCCGATCGTGGTAGGGACGCCAGTAGCGCTCGACCCGGGCCTTGATCTCGGCCTCGTCCGGCGCCTGGCCGCCGCGATAGACCGGCTTCAGGTCGAAGCGCGTGGTCGGGCAAAGCTCCGTGTTGTTGGCATTGGCATAGAGGACGGAGCCGTCCGGCGGCCGGTTGAGGTCGATGACGTAGCGCGAATGCGTCGCTACCAGCATCGAGGCGCCGAGGCCGCGGGCGAAGTCGTAGAGCCGCTCGATATGCCAGTCGGTGTCCGCGAGTTCGAGCGCGTCGTCCGTCATCCGGGCCGCGATCCCGGCCGGGATATGAGTCCCGACATGCGGACAACTCACCAGGAGCGGCGTCGTCCCCGGGCTGAAGCGATAGGGTTGGAGCATCCTACGAGGGTCGGGCGCGGGACGCGCTCAGCGCTCGACCTTGCAATTGATCCGCTCGCGGCCCTGGGTCACCACGAGCTTGGATCCCACCTGGACGGTGGCGAAGCAATTGTCCCATTGCTCGCCCGACCGCGCCTCGACCTGCACCGACTTGAGGCCGCCGACCTTCTCCGGGATCTCGACCCGCAACTCCTTGCCGGCCTGGACGAAGGAGAAATCCCCCTGCCACATCTTCACGCGGTAGTAGACCCGGGCGGGGGTCTCGTTGACGATATGGAAGCCTGGAGGCGGCGGCGGGGCAGCCTTGGTCTGTGCCGTGGCGGCGCCCGGCAGAAACGGCAATGCCAACGCGACCGCAATCGCGATTCGCCAGCCCATGACACCTCTCCCCGACCCGGCATTTTGCCGATCGGCAAGAACCTTAGCCCAAGGACCGCGCGGCCGCCAATGGCCCCTCTATCCGCACCAGGCGGCCCGGGCGGCGCCGTCATAGACCCGGGCCAGCTGGTGGCGGACCAGGACCTCGCCGAGATCGGCCCCGTCGGCGATCTCGACTCGGGCCAGCACGCGGCCGCCATACTTGTCGTGGTGGAGGTCGCGGAGACGGACCTCGCGGCCGAGCGCCAGATCACGGACGAAGGCCTCGGCCCGGGCGGCACCTGCCCGCTCCGCGGCGCAGCGGCCGCGTTTCTCCGGGGCATCGATGCCGAGCAGCCTGACCCGGGTCTCGACCGACTGGTCGAGCCAGATATGGGCGCGGACGACCACGGTGTCGCCGTCGACGACGTCGATCACGGTCGCCGCCACCGGGCCGGGAAGCCGGTCTGCCGGGGTGCCGGCAACGGTCACGATGCCGAGCAACGCCGCGGGCGCGGCGAGGCGGAGGAGGAACGCAGGCATGACGGGAGTCTAAACAGCGATCTAGAACATAACAAGAACATTAACGGATGGCGGCAATCCTCTGGACCTTGGCCGGCCGCGGCTCGGCGATTTCGAGTTCTTCATATGACACGACCCTGAGCCGGCCGCGGACGCATTCCAGGAGCTCGCCGGGCTTCAGAAGGAAGGCAGGGTTCGAGGGCTTGCCGAAACGCTCGTTGCCGCGGGCGAAAGTCTCGTAGATCAAGGCGCCCCCGGGTGCGAGGAGGCCGGGGAGCGTGGGCAGCAGCGGCCGCCAGAGGTAGTTGGTGACGATGACCCCGTCGAAGGAGGCATCGCCGAGCGGCCATGGATGGCCGGCTTCGAGGTCGTGCTCGACCACCTCGATGCCAGGGATGCCGGTCAGCGCCGAGACGTCGCGGTCGAGCGCGGTGACGGAGTATCCGCGTTCCTGCGCCAGCCGGGCGTGCCGTCCGCCTCCGGCGGCGAGATCCAGCACCCGGCCGCCGGCGCGCACCAGGTCGAGATGGCGCTCGATCCAGGACGATGATCCAAGCGCGCTGCCGGGATGCCCGTGCAAGTCCTTGCCCCTTCTTGCCTATCGTGGCGTCCGTGATTATGTGACAAATGCCGGTACGGTTGGAAAATCGGTTTCGCGCCAGAGTCTGCTGAAAATGATCCTC
>CAXNIC010000295.1:0-6514 GCA_964201945.1 Alphaproteobacteria bacterium | reverse complement strand
ATCGACACCATCTCGACCTTGTTGAACTGGTGCTGGCGCAGCATGCCGCGGGTGTCCTTGCCGGCGGCGCCGGCCTCGGAGCGGAAGCACGGCGTATAGGCGGTGAAGCGCTGCGGCAGGTCCTTCTCATCCAGGATGCGGTCGGCCGCGAGATTGGTCAGCGGCACCTCGGCGGTCGGAATCAGCCAGAAGCCGTTGGTGGTGCGGAACATGTCCTCGGCCGCCTTCGGCAGATTGCCGGTGCCGTAGGGGACATGGTCGCGGACCAGCAGCGGCGGCGCCGTCTCGGTATAGCCGAACTCGCCCGTGTGGATGTCCAGCATGAAGGCGGCCAGCGCCCGCTCCATGCGCGCGAGCGCGCCCCGGAGGATGACGAAGCGGGCGCCGGAAAGCTTGGCCGCCGCCTCGAAATCCATCAAGCCGAGGGCCTCGCCGATGTCGAAATGCTCCTTCGGCTTGAAGGCGAAATTGCGCACGTCGCCGACGGTGCGGACGCAGGCGTTCGCCGTCTCGTCCTTTCCGTCCGGTACGTCGGCCGCCGGCAGGTTGGGGATGGTCGCGAGCAGCAGCTCCAGCTCCTCGCCAAGCGCCTTGTCCTCGGCTTCGAGGGCCGGCACGCGATCCTTGATCTGCGCGATCTCGGCGACGATGGCATCTGCATTGCCGCCGTCCCGCTTCAGCTTGCCGATCTCCTTCGACGCCTCGTTGCGGCGGGCCTGGAGCGTCTGCAGCTCGGTCTGGGCGGCACGGCGCCTGGCGTCGATCCCGAGCAGGCGCGACGACGACGCTTCCAGGCCGCGGCGCGCGAGCGCACGGTCGAAAGCGGCGGGGTCGTCGCGTACCAGCTTGATGTCGATCATGGCCGAACCGGTCGTCTAAACGAATGAATGGGCGCTCGTTATAAGCGGCGCGCCGCTACCGGTCCAGACGCCAGCTTCAGGCCGACTCCGCCTTTTCCGCTTCCTTTTCGGCCGCCTCTTCCTCGGCCTCGCGCTTGGCTTTCTGCTTCTCGATGAAGCGGGCGCAGATGATGGAGATCTCGTAGAGGATCATGATCGGCACGGCGAGGCCGACCTGGCTGATGACGTCGGGCGGGGTCAGGATGGCGGCGGCGACGAAGGCCAGAACGATGGCGTAGCGCCGCTTCTCGGCGAGCCCTGCCGCGGTCACCATGCCGACCCGCGCCATCAGGGTCAGCAGCACCGGCAGCTCGAAGGCGAGCCCGAAGGCGAAGATGAGCTGCATCACCAGGGACAGGTACTGGTCGACCTTGGCCTCGAGCTGGATCGGCAACTCGCCCGGACCACCCGGCGTCTCGAAGGACAGGAAGAAGTTCCAGGCCATCGGGATGATGAAGTAGTAGACCAGCGCGCCGCCCATGAAGAACAGCACCGGCGTCGCCACCAGGAACGGCAGGAAGGCGCGCCGCTCCTGCTTGTAGAGGCCGGGGGCGATGAACATCCAGAGCTGGCCCGCGACGATCGGGAAGCTGACGAAAGCGGCGGCGAAGAACGCGACCTTGAGGTAGGTGAAGAACGCCTCGTGGAGGGCCGTGTAGATCAGCCGCCGGCTCTCGCCGTGGAAGGCCTCCGCCAGCGGGTGGGTCAGGAAGGCGAAGATATATTCCGCCACCGAGTAGCAGGCGATGAAGCAGATGATGAAGGCGACGAACGCCTTCAGCATGCGCCCGCGCAGCTCGACCAGATGGTCGAGCAACGGCATCTTGGTGTCGTCGATCTCTTCCTTGGCGTCGGTCATCGGAACCTTAGGCGGCAGCCGGTGACGACGGCTTCACGGGCTCTGGCGTCGAAATCTGGACCGGCGGCGGCGTCGGCTCCGGATCGCCCGAAAGCTGCTGCGGCGCTTCGAGCGCGGCCGTCTCGACGGGCTCGACCGGCGACGGCGGGCCTTGCGGCTCCAGGCTGGCGGGCGTGTCGAAGGTGGTCGGCGACTGGATCGAGCGTTCGAGCTCGCCGGTCGGGTCGACCGTCTTCTTGACGTCGTCGACGGCGCTCTCGGCCATCTTGTTGACGTCCTCGACGACGCCGCTGGCGGCCTGCTCGACCTGTTTTCGAACGTCGGAGAGCTCGGCCTCGCGCACCATCTCGTCGACGCCGCGCTGGAACTCGCCGGCCATCTCGCGGGCCTTCTTCACCCATCCCGCCACGGTGCGGATCGCCATAGGCAGATCCTTCGGCCCGATGACAACCACCGCCACGGCGGCGATGACCAGGATCTCCTGCCAGCTTACGTCGATCATGCGAGGACTCGTCCGACGCCGGAAACGGCCGCCCCTACGTCAGGCGCGCGGCGTCTGCGAGGCCTCGCCGGCCGGATGCGTCGCCGATTGCGGCGGTGCCTGGGTCGCGGTGTTGATCTGCGGGGACGCGGCCGGAGCCTGTCCGTCCTTGGCGGCTTCGCCCTCGTTCTCGTTCAATCCCTTCTTGAACGAACGCAAGCCCTTGCCGAAGTCGCCCATCAGCTTGGAAATCTTGCCGCCGCCGCCAAAAAGGATGAGCACGACGGCAAGGACGATCAACCAATGCCAAATGCTCAAGCTACCCATGGGAATGCTCCTGTCGCTCGCCGTGCTTGCCGGGCGCGGATCATGGCAAAAGCCCCCCGCTCCATCAACCGCCCGTTCCTGTTAAGTACGCTCAGTCGGCCGGAAATACAAACGCCTGGCCGCGGTCGAGGGCGAGCATGACCGGGTCGCCGGTCGCCGGATGGTAGAGCCCCCAGATCCGGGCCTTCAGCCGCGAGCCGTTCTCCAGCGCCACCACCAGGCGGGTCGAGCGCCCCAGCGGATGGGCGCTGACCACGCTCGCCGGCACCGCCCTGGCACCTTTTTCGCGCTCCAGGCTGACACGCAGCGCCTCCGGGCGGATGGCGACCTCGACCTTGGTCCCGTCCGGGAGGTCGGTCAGGACCGGCCCGAACGGAGTCGCCACCTCGCCGGCCCCGGCAATGCCTGCCAAGCGGTTGATCTCGCCGAAGAAAGCGGCGACGAACAGCGACGACGGGTGGCGATAGAGATCGATCGGCGTCCCTTCCTGGACGATGCGGCCGGTACGCATGACCGCGATGCGGTCGGCCATGAACATCGCTTCCTCGGCATCGTGGGTGACCATGAGGGTGGCGGTCCCGCTCTTCCTCAAGGCTTCCAGGGTGACGTCACGGACCTGCTCTCGAAGACGGGTGTCGAGGCCGGAGAACGGTTCGTCGAGGAGTACGAGTCGCGGCCGGGGCGCCAGCGCACGGGCGAGCGCCACCCGCTGCTGCTCGCCGCCGGATAGCATGTGCGGGAAGGCCTGCTCGGCATGGGCGAGCCCCACATCGCCGAGCGCCGCCAGGATCCGCTCCCGGCGCGCGCCCGGATCGCGCGAACTCAGCCCGAAGCCAACATTGTTGCAGATGGTCAGGTGCGGGAAGAGCGCGAAGTCCTGGAAGACCAGGCCGACGTTCCGGTTCTCCGGCGGGACGTGGGTGCCCGGCGCGCCGACGAGATGGCCGTTGATCGCGATACGCCCGGACTGGACCTCTTCGAGGCCGGCGGCGAGACGAAGCACCGTGCTCTTGCCGCAACCGGACGGCCCGAGCAGGCAGACCACCTCGCCCGGCGCCACGGAGAGCGACAGATCGGAGACCGCCTGGATCTTGCCATAGGCGTGGCTCACGCCTTCGATCGAGAGCGCGGTCACGTGGCGTGCCCCGGACGGCTCCGGCCGATCGACCGGGCCAGCAGGATCACCGGGCCTAAGCCGGCGGCGAGGATCGCGAGCGCCGGCGCCGCGACCTCCGCCAGCCGTTCGTCGCGGGCGAGGTCATAGGCGAAGATCGCCAGCGTATCGAAGTTGAAGGGCCGGAGGATCAGGGTCGCCGGCAGCTCCTTGATGACGTCGACGAAGACCAGAAGTGCCGCGGCGAGCAGGCTCGGCCGCAGCAGCGGCAGGTGGATGGCAGCCAGGATCTCGATCGGGCGGCGGCCCAGCACGCGGCCGGCGTCGTCCATGCTGCGACCGACCTTGGCGAGGCTGGCTTCGGCGGCGTTGAACGAGATGGCGAGGAAGCGGACGAGATAGGCGAAGGTGACGGCGACCATCGTGCCGGAGAGGATCAGCCCGGTGGAGACGCCGAAGCTGGCCCGGGCCCAGGCGTCGATCGTCCGGTCGATGGCGGCAAACGGCAGCATCACGCCGACGGCGATGACCGCGCCGGGCACTGCATAGCCGACGCTGGCAAGACGCACGAAGCCGCGAACGAGCGGCGTCGGCCGAAGACGTGCGCCATAGGCCAGGACCAGCGAGAGCACGACGGCGAGGACGGCGGCGACCACGCCGAGGGTGACGCTGTGGAAGGTCAGCTGGAGAAAGCGGGCATTGAATCCCAGAGCCTCGGAGCGGATCGCCCACCAGACCAGCACGCCGACCGGCACCAGGAACCCGAGCAGGACCGGGAGCGCGCAGGCGGCGACGGCCAAGCCGGCAGGCGCGCCGCGAAGGCGCAGGCTCGGAAGCTGGCGGTAGCGGCCGGTGGTCTGATGATAGCGGGCATCGCCGCGCGACCAGCGCTCCAGCAGCAGCAGGACGACGACGAAGAGCAGCAGGACGGCCGCGAGCTGAGCCGCGGCTGCGGGCTGGCCGAGGCCGAACCAGGTCCGGAAGATGCCGGTGGTGAAGGTGCTGACGGCGAAGTGCTGAACCGTCCCGAGGTCGTTCAGCGTCTCCATCAGCGCCAGCGAGACGCCGGCGACGAGCGCAGGCCGGGCCAGCGGCAGCCCGACGCGGAAGAAGCGCCGCCAAGGCCCGGCGCCGAGTGTCCGGCCGGCTTCGAGCACGCAGACCGACTGTTCGGTGAAGGCCGCGCGCGCCAGCAGGTAGACATAGGGATAGAGGACCAGGGTCAGCACCGTGATGGCACCGCCGAGCGAGCGGATCTCGGGAAACCAGTAGTCGTGCCGGCCCCAGCCGAAGGCGGCGCGCAGGCCTGACTGCACCGGACCGGCGAAGTCCATCAGGCTGCCATAGGTATAGGCGATGACGTAGCCCGGCACCGCCATCGGCAGAAGCATCGCCCATTGGAAGAGACTGCGCCCGGGGAAGCGATGAAGCGTGACCAGCCACGCCGTGCCGGCGCCGATCACCAGGGTTCCCACCCCGACGCCGGCCATCAGCCAGAGCGTGTTGGCGATGTAGAGCGGCAGCACGGTGGAGGCCAGATGGCTCCAGATATCGCCGGTCGGAACCGCGAGATACGAGAGCACGACGACGATCGGAACCGCGATCACCGCCGCGATCGCTGCGGTCGCGAGCGTCCAGCGATCGACGATCGGACGGCGGATCGGAACGGGCGAAGGCTGGGCGTGGTCGGTCAAGCGGGCTCGGCGCGGTTGTCGCCGGCCATTCTGTTGCTTTGAATTCTCATGTGCAAACGGCACCGCCGGCTCGCTGCGGGGCGAACTGTCGCAGCCGGAGCCAAGCTATCGCCGGTCGAGGAAGGCCATGACCAGGTCGATCCAGAAGGCATCGACCTCGCCGAACATCTCGTGGCCGCCGCCGTTCGACAGCAGCTTCTCGTCGCTGTCGAGTTCGGTCGCCTTGGAGAGGGCGAACTGGCAGCTCTCGGCCTGGGTGTCGGTCTTCTCCCAGAGATGCAGCAGGCGCCCGGCCATCTGGTCGGCGAACTGGCTGGCGAAGCGCCGGTAACGCTCGTCGAGGCCGCAGCCGGCGAGGACGACATAGGAGAGTTCCGGGTCGCGCATCAGCGCCGACGCGATCAGCGTCGCCGTTCCGCCCTGGTCGAAGCCCATGAGCGCGATGCGGGGGGACGCCACGCCGGCATCGCGCAGCTTGCGGATCTGTCCGCTCGCCTTCCGGGCGAGATCGAAGGGATCGGGATTGGGTTTCCGGCGCTCGGTGACCACCTCGAAGCCGCGATTGGCGAAGGCCGTGGCGACGAGCTCGCCCGGTGCCGGCCCCTGGATGAAGATCAGGTAGCGGGCCTTGGGATCGATCTGGTTGGGGACCTCCTCCCGGACCTGCCCGGCATGCGCGCCGGCCGAAAGCGCGAGGATCGTCGCGAGACCCAGGAGAAGCGCCGCCACCCTGCTCCCCCGCGCTCGCATCGCCTATCCCCCGGAAGACGGTTTCGGTGGCGACGGCGGGGCGTCGTCGCCCTTCTCGTCTTCCTCGTCCTCGTCCTCGTCCTCGTCTTCCTCGTCTTCCTCGTCGTCGTCGTCCTCGTCGTCCGAATCTTCGTCGTCTTCAGTTTCGTCGTCGTCTTCAGCGTCTTCCTCGGCCTCCGCACCATCGGCCTCGGGCTCGGCGCCGGATGCGTCCTCGGTCTCGGCGGCCGCTGTGGCGGCAGGCGCCGCGGTCTCGGGCTCGTCGTCCTCGAGCTGCGTGCGCCTCCGCTCTTCGCGGTCGCGCGCATCGTCCTCGTCCCTCTCCCGCTCGGCGATGGCCTCGACGGCCTCCGCCTCCTCCTGGCGCATCGCCATGGTGGCGATGCCCGG
>CAXNIC010000294.1:0-6543 GCA_964201945.1 Alphaproteobacteria bacterium | reverse complement strand
CCGGCCTTCTTGCAGATCTCCAGCGACTTGAGGCCGCCGTCGATCACCATCTCGTTCTTGTCCAGCATGTCGCGGGTCATGCCGAACTCGGCGGCGCGCTCGCGCATGGCGAAGTAGGTCACCAGGTTGGCGACCATGTAGGCACCCTTCTTCGCCATCAGCTTGGCCGACGCCGCGTCGATCAGGTTGCCGTGCTCGATGGTGCGCACGCCGCAGGAGACCGCGCGGGTGATCGCCTCGGGCGTATAGGCATGCGCCAGGGTGTAACGGCCGAAGGCATGGGCCTCCTCGACCGCGGCAGTGATCTCCTCGACGGTGAACTGGAGGGAGTCGATCGGGTCGTAGGGAGAGGCGACGCCGCCCGAGCACATCAGCTTGATATGGTCGGCGCCCTGGCGCATCTGCTCGCGGGCGGCCTTCCGCACCTCGTCCGGCCCGTCGGCCAGGTGGCGGAGGAAGACCATGGCGTTGGTGCAGTTGCAAAGCGCGCCTGAGTCGGTACGGCGGTTGCGGTCGTTGTGGCCGCCGGTCGGGCCGATCGAGCGGCCGGCGATGAAGATGCGGGGGCCCTTGATCAAGCCGGACTCGACCGCGGTCTTGATCCCCCAGTCGGCGCCGCCGGCATCCCGCACGGTGGTGAAGCCTCGGCCGATGAAGGATTTGAGGCGCTCGGTCGCGCGCGCCGTCATGAGGGTCAGCGGCATGCCTTCGAGGCGGCTGATATAGACCTCGCTGTGCATGGTGTGCACGTGGCAGTCGATCAGCCCCGGCATCAGCGTGCGCTTGCCGCAATCGACGATGCGGGCCTTGGCCGCCTTGATCGGCTTGTCGGAGACCTCCTTGATGGTCTCGCCTTCGACCAGCACCTCGTAGCCGCCGCGGGCTTCCTTCCAGCGCGGGTCGAGCAGGCTGAGATTGCGGAAAAGGACGGAGGCGGGAGCGGGGGAGGCCATTACTTGAGCCCGTTCTTGTGGAATTTACCCGCCTTCATGATCACCGGCAGATGCGCGCCCTGGTCCAGGAACAGCTCCAGCTTCTTCAGCGGATTGCCGTCGACGACGATGAAGTCGGCAAAGGCGCCGGGCTCGACGATGCCGAGCTTGCCTTCCTGGCGGATGATCTTGGCGCCGATGGTGGTCGCCTGCCGGATGATCTCGATCGGCTTCAGCACCTTGGCGCGGTGGATGAACTCCTTGCTCTGCTCGGTTTGCAGCTGGCCTAAGAGATCCGTGCCGAACCCGACCTCGACGCCGGCCTTCTTGCAGATCTCCAGCGAACGCAGCGCCCCTTCCAGCACGATGTCGTTCTTGGCCAGCATGTCGGCGCTCATGCCGAACGAGGCCGCCCGCTCCTTCATCTCGAAATATGTGACCAGGTTGGCGATCATGAAGCCGCCCTTGGAGGCCAGCAGCTTCGCCGACTTGGCGTCGATCAGGTTGCCATGCTCGATGGTGCGCACACCGTTGGTGACGGCGCGGGTGATTGCCTCCGGCGTATAGGCATGGGCCAGCACATAGCGGCCGAAATTGGCGGCCTCGTCGGTGGCCGCCGCGATCTCGCCCGGCGAATATTGCAGGCTGTCCAGCGGATCGTAGGGAGAGGCCACGCCGCCCGAGCACATGATCTTGATCTGGTCGGCGCCCTGGCGCATCTGCTCGCGCACGGTCTTCCGCACTTCGTCGGCGCCGTCGGCGATCGCCATGCCGTGGACCATGGCGTTGCAGCAGCCGCAACTCGTGCCGTAGTCGGTGCGCCGGCGGGAATCCGAGTGCCCGCCGGTCGGTCCGATGGCGCGCCCGGAGATGAACAGGCGGGGGCCGGGGAGGAGGCCGGTGTCGACCGCAGTCTTGAGCCCCCAGTCGGCGCCGCCGGTGTCGCGGACGGTGGTGAAGCCCCGGTCGATCATGCCGCGCATCAGCTCGGCCGAGCGCGCCGTCATCAGGGTCAGCGGGATCGACTCCAGCGCCCTTATGTTGACCTCGCTCAGCATCACATGGACGTGGCAGTCGATCAGGCCCGGCATCAGCGTCCGCTTGCCGCAATCGACCACCTGGGCCTTCGCCGCCGAGATCGGCTTGTCCGAGACCTCCTTGATGGTCTCGCCCTCGACCAGCACCTGGTAGCCGCCGCGCGCCGAATCCCAGCGCGGATCCAGCAACTCCATGTTCTTGAACAGCACCGAAGAAGCCATCGTCCCCCACCTCTGAATGCTTGCACCGAGGATGCGGGGCGGGCATCGGCCAAGTCAAGAATGGCCGAGGGCATCTTACCCCCTCCCTCGCGTCCTACGCGGGGGAGGGACGGGGTGGGGGCCGAGCATCAGCGAGGTCGGATGGCCGCACCAGTGGAAGCGTGTCGCTTCGCTCGCCCCCAACCCAGCCCTCCCCCGCGCTTCGCACGAGGGAGGGGGCACGAGGGTGCTACTCTCGGGAATGGTCGCCAGCGACAGCTTTGCCGAGATCCTCCGCGAGCATCTGGCGCCGCTCGGCCGCATCACCATGCGCCGCATGTTCGGCAAGACCGGCGTGTTCTCGGACCGGGTGATGTTCGCCATGGTGGCCGACGACACGCTCTATTTCCGGGTCGACGAGCTGAATCGCGCCGCCTTCAAGGAGGCCGAGGCCTTTCCGCCGCTCAACTACGAGAAGGGCGGCCGCCTGATCGATCTCGCCTTCTGGCGCGCGCCGGAGCGGCTGCTGGACGAGCCCGACGAGCTCCTCACCTGGGCGCGGACGGCGCTGGCGGCGGCGCGTCGGGTCGCGGCGAAGCGATCGGTACGCACCCAGGCCAAGCGCTAGGCGAAGTGGCAGGCGGCGTATTGCCCGTCGGCGATCGGGCGCAGCTTCGGGGTCTCGACCGAGCAGCGGGCCTGGGCCAGCGGGCAGCGGGGGTGGAAGACGCAGCCGCTGGGCGGGTTCAGCGGGCTCGGGATCTCGCCGCTCAAGGCCACGGTCTTGCGGGACTTCCGCTTGGCGGGATCGGGGATCGCCGACAGCAGCGCCTGGGTATAGGGGTGGCGCGGCGTTTTGTAGAGCGCGGCGGTCTCGGCGATCTCGACCAGGGTGCCGAGATACATCACCGCGACGCGGTCGGAGACGTGGCGCACCACGGCGAGGTCGTGGGAGATGAACAGCATGCTGAGCTTGTGGCGTGCCTTGAACTCGGCCAGCAGGTTCAGGATCTGCGCCTGGATCGAGACGTCGAGGGCGGAGACCGGCTCGTCGGCGATCAGGAGCTGCGGGTTCAGCGCCATGGCGCGGGCGAGCCCGATGCGCTGGCGCTGGCCGCCGGAGAATTGGTGCGGGTAGCGGGTCATCAGGCGCGGATCGAGGCCGACGCTTTCCAGGAGAGACGCGACCCGGCCGCGCAGCTCCGGCGCCGTCAGCCGCTCATGCGTCCTCAGCGGCTCGGCGACGATGCGCTCGACCGCCCATTTCGGGTCCAGCGAAGCGAACGGGTTTTGGAAGATCATCTGCACGTCGCGGCGGCGCTGGCGCAGCGCCGAGCCCTTGAGCTTCAGCCAGTCGACGCCGTCGAGTTGCACTTGGCCGCCGGTCGGCGGCACCAGGCGGGCCAGCACGCGGCCGGTGGTGGTCTTGCCGCTGCCGCTCTCGCCGACCAGCCCCAGCACCTCCTGGCGGCCGATCGAGAAGGTGATGCCGTTGACGGCGTGCACCACCTGCTTCTTGCCGGTCAGCCGGCCGAGAAGATTGCCGCGGCCGGCGAAGTGCACGGTGAGGTCGGTCGCCTCGACCAGTGGCGTATTGGCGGCGTCAGTCATGGAGGTGGCACGCGACCTGGCGGCCGGGCGCGATGGTCTTCAGCACCGGGCGCTCGACCCGGCAGCGGTCGAAGGCGAAGGCGCAGCGCGGGTTGAACTTGCAGCCGGGGGGCGGGGAGACCGGATCGGCGAGGCGGCCGGGGATCGGCTGCAGGGCGCCGGCCTCGCGGTCGATACGCGGGATCGAGGCGATCAGGCCGACGGTGTAGGGGTGCTTGGGATCGTCCAGGATGTCGTCGGCCGATGCGACCTCGACCAGGTTGCCGGCATACATGACGGCGATGCGCTCGCACATCTCGCCGACGACGCCGAGGTCGTGGCTCACCAGGATGATCGCGGTCTCCGGCTCGCCGTCCTTGAGCTTTCTCAGCAGCTCCAGGATCTGCGCCTGCACGGTGACGTCGAGCGCGGTCGTCGGCTCGTCGGCGATCACCAGCGCCGGGTTCAGGATGAGCGCGGCGGCGATGATCACCCGCTGCTGCATGCCGCCGGAGAACTCGTGCGGATAGTCGCCGTAGCGCCGCCCGGCATTGGGGATGCCGACCCGGTCCAGCATGGCGACGACGCGGTCCCGCATCTCGCCCGGGCTCATCTCCGGCGTGTGCCAGCGCAGAACCTCGGCGATCTGCTCGCCGATGGTGAGCACGGGGTTCAAGGTCGCGGTCGGGTCCTGGAAGATCATGGCGAGGCGCTGGCCGCGGAGGCGCCGCATCTCTTCGGGCGCGATATCGAGCAGCGACTTGCCGTCGAAGCGGATGGATCCAGAGTCGATCCGCCCCGGCTTCTGCACCAGGCGCATGACCGAGAGGCCGAGCACCGACTTGCCGCTGCCGCTCTCGCCGACCAGGCCCAGGGTCTCGCGGCGTTCCAAGCTCAGGCTGACGCCGTCGACGGCGGTGAGCTGGCCCCGCTTGGTCGGGAAGCGGGTGACCAGATTGTCGATCTGCAGCAGCGGATCGCTCACAGCCGCTCCTGGCGCGGGTCGTAGGTGTCGCGAAGGAAGTCGCCGAACAGGTTGATGGCGATCGAGGTGGTCATGATGGCGATGCCCGGACCCAGCGCCATCCAGTAGTTCTCATAGAGGTAGTTGCGGCCCTCGCTGATCATGCCGCCCCAGGACGGCGTCGGCGGCTGGGTCCCGAGGCCGAGGAAGCTGATCGCCGCCTCGTAGAGGACGACGGCGGCGATATCGAGGGTCGCCAGCACGATGATGATCGGCAGCACGTTCGGCAGCACATGGCCGAAGATGATCGCCGCATGGCCGACGCCGATCGACTTCGCCGCCTGGATGTATTCGAGCTCGCGGATCTTCAGCGTCTCGCCGCGCACGAGGCGCGCGAAGCTGACCCAGAGCGCGACCGAGAGCGCGAAGACCATGGTCCAGAATCCCGGCCCGACGATGGCGAGTAGCAGGAGGGCGACCAGGATGAACGGGAAGGATAGCTGGAAGTCGGCGACGCGCATGATCACCGCGTCGACCAGCCCGCCGAAATATCCGGAGATGGCGCCGAGGATCGAGCCCGTGACCATGGCGGCGAACACCACCAGCAGCGCCACCATGATCGAGGTGCGGGAGCCGTAGATCACGCGGGTGAAGATGTCGCGGCCGAGATTGTCGCCGCCCAGCACATGGGTCCAGCTGCCGTCCTCGGCGAAGGCCGGCGGCTGGAAGCGGACCGAGAGGGTCTGTCGGGCCGGGTCGTGCGGGGCCAGCAGCGGCGCAAAGATCGCGACCAAGACCACGAAGAGGATCAGCACGAAACCGGTCAGGCCCTTGGGGCTGCGCAGCAGCTCGGTGAAGAAGCGCCGCCCGGCGGAGACCGGCGGGTCCAGCGCCTCGGCGGTGTCGATCAGGGTCACGGGCTCAGCGGCGGGCATAGCGGATGCGGGGATCGATCAGCCGGTAGGTCAAGTCGACCAGGATGTTGAGGACGACGAAGAGGCAGGCGGCGATCAGGACGTTGGCCTGGATCAGCGGATAGTCGCGCCAGAAGATGCTCTGGACGGCGAGCCGCCCGATGCCGGGCCAGGCGAAGACGTTCTCGATGATGTAGGTGCCGCCCAAGAGGTTGCCGAGCTGGAGCCCGACGATGGTGACGGTCGGGATCAGGGCGTTCCGGAACGCGTGCTTCAGGTAGACGGTGCGCTCGGGCACGCCCTTGGCGCGGGCGAACTGCAGGTAGTCCTGGCGGATGACCTCCAGCATGGTCGAGCGGATCAGGCGCACGTTGAGCGCGATCACGGCGAAGGCCAGCGACGCCGCCGGCATCAGGATGTAGCGGAGCCGGTCCCAGAGGATGGCGAAGTCCCAGGCCAGCAGCGCGTTCCAGGCGGCGACCACGACCGAGCCCTTGTAGCCGGTGGAGGGCAGCCATCCCAGCTCGACCGAGAAGATCAGGATCAGGATGATGCCGACCAGGAATCCGGGCACGGCGATGCCCAGCACCGAGACGATAGTGCCGAAATAGTCGATGGCCGTGCCCTGCCTCAGCGCGCAGAGAATGCCGAGAGGCATCGCGATCACCAGCGCCAGCACCAGCGCGGTCAGTGCCAGCTCCAGGGTTGCCGGGATGCGCTCGCCGATGAGGACGGCGGCGCTGGAGCGAAAGCGGGTCGAATTGCCGAAGTCGCCGCGCAGCACGATGCCGGTGGTGTAGTCGAAGAATGTGCGCAGCAGCGGCTTGTTGACGCCGAGCTGTTCGCGCAGCACCGCCTTGTCCTGCTCGGTCATGCCGGGGTTGCCCGCCTCCATCATGTCGACG
>CAXNIC010000293.1:0-6568 GCA_964201945.1 Alphaproteobacteria bacterium | reverse complement strand
CAGAGCAGCCGGGCCTCGTCGGCGATGGCACGGGCCAGCGGCCGGATCGGCTCGGAGGTGCGGGAGACCTCGTGGTTCTGCCGCCAGCGATGGATGCGGTCGTGGCATTCCTGCATGAACTCGTGGAAATGCACGCGCCGCTTCTTCTGGACCCGGGCATGGGCGAAGAAGAGGTCCATCAGCATCGACTTGCCGCGGCCGACGCCGCCCCAGAGATAGACCCCGCGCGGCGGCTCGGCCGGCTTCCGGGCGAAGAGCCGGGCGCCCCAGCCGGCGGAGGCGGAGTCGGTCTGGCTCAACTCGCTCGCCAGCCGGTCCAGACGGCGGGCGATCTCGGTCTGATCGGGGTCGGGCTTCAGCCGGCCGCCGGTGACCTGGGCCTCGAGCCCGGCAGTGACGGCGGTGGCGACGGCGGAGGCAGCCATGTCGGCCTGATAGCGCGCCCGGGGGCACGGCTCAACCTTTCCCTCGCGGGCGGAACTCGCAAGCGGGCCCCGGCGCTCCTATCTCTTAAGGAGAGAAGGAGACGCCATGGCCGACACCGTCATCATCCCCTGCCCGAGCTGCGACACCTCCAATCGCGTGTCCAAGGAGCGGCTTGCCCAGGGCGGCAAATGCGGCAGCTGCGGCAATCCGCTATTCACCGGAAAGCCGGTGGCGCTCGACGGCAGCCGCTTCGACCGTCATGCCGGCGCGGCCGACCTGCCGCTGCTGGTCGACTTCTGGGCGTCGTGGTGCGGCCCCTGCCGGGCGATGGCGCCGACCTTCGAGGCGGTGGCGGCCGAAGTCGAGCCGCGCATCCGCCTCGCCAAGGTCGACACCGACGCCGAGCAGGCGCTGGCGGCGCGGTTCCGCATCCAGGCGATCCCGACGCTGGTCCTGCTCAAGGGCGGCCGCGAGGTCGCCCGCCAGAGCGGCGCCATGGGCGCCGGCGACCTCCGCCGCTGGATCGACCAGCAGATCGGCGGCTGACGCCTACTGCGCCGCCCGCGCCATGCCGCGCTCGGTCCGCGCTGCCTCTTCCATCTCGCGCCGGGCACGGATGGCGTCGGCCATCAGGCTGGAAACGCCGTCGACGCCCACATCGGCCCAGCCGACGACGGTCCCGGCCTTGACCCCGCGCTTCAGCCTGAGGCCATGGGCAAGCCCGATCGGCAGCGCGCCCAGCGTGAGCGAGCGCTCGGCCGGCAGGCACTTGCCCCAGACCGTGTAGCCGCCCTCGCCGTCGAGCGTCTCGCCGGCTGCCAGGTCGCGCTTGGCCGTGGCGACGGCATCGGCACGGAAGCCGGTGGCGACGCCGGTCGGCTCCTGGCGCAGCGCCGCCGAGGCGACCGAGATGCCGAGCTCGAGCCCGATCAGGTGGTAGGGCTTGTACATCGCGGTGTAGCGTCCGCTCGCATCCGTCACCAGGCCGTACTGCTTGAAGCAGTCGCGGACATATGAGGTCGCCCCCTCGAAGACGACGTAGACGCCCCAGCGGAGGTCGCGGAATACCGGCCGGCCGTCGCGCTCCAGCGAGGAGATCACCTCGACCCTGGCCTTGCCGTCCAGCACGCCGCCCTCGGATCTGGGCCTCAGCGTGTGCGCGAGATCATCGACGCCGCAGGGCGGGAACAGGAGGCCGTCCGACGGCGCCGAAAGCCCGGTCGCGTTGGAAACGGCGGTCATCTCGATCGCCGACTTGGTGCCGTCGAGGAAGGAGTTGAACATCTGGGCGTTGAAGTCGCCCTTGCCGACCTGCTCGGCCGAGAAGCCGTAATGGCCCCAGACCGTCTCCGGCGTCGAGGCATGGTAGATCGGCAGGTACTTGGTGCCCTTGCCGGCGGCCGTCACCTCGAAGCCGGCAGCGCGCGCCCAGTCGACCATCTCGGCGATCAAAGCCGGCTGGTCGCCATAGGCGAGCGAATAGACGACGCCGGCCGCCTCCGCCTCGCGCGCCAGCATCGGACCGACCAGCGCGTCGGCCTCGACATTCACCATCACCACGTGCTTGCCCGCCCTGAAGGCGGCGCGGGCGTGCGCGATGCCGGCCGGCGGCGAGCCGGTGGCGTCGATCACCACCTCGATGCCGTCGCCGGCGATCATCGCGAGCGAATCCTCGGTGAGCCAGGTCGTGCCCTTGGCCAAAGCCTCGCCGAGCGACGGCGCGGCGAAGCGCTCAGGTGCCCAGCCGACGCGGGCGAGCGAGGCCGCGGCGCGGTCGCGCTTGAGGTCAGCGATGGCGGCGACATGCATGCCGGGCGTGGTCAGCGCCTGGGCCAGGAACATCGAGCCGAACTTGCCGGCGCCGATCAGGCCGACCCGCACCGGCCGGCCGGCGGCGGCGCGCTTCTGCAGCAGGCTGTAAAGGTTCACGGGGCCTACTCCGCCGCCTGTTTGCGGAACGGCAGCAGGCAGTCGTCGGCCAGGGTCTGGATCGGCGTGAAATCGCGATGCGCGATGTATTCCGGCCGCTTGAAGCGGCGGATGGCGTTGTCGACGCGGTTGGCGCTGACATAGACGATCAGCCGGTCCCACGGCGACATGTTGGAGGTCGAGCCGTGGACCAGGTTGCCGTGGAACATCAGCGCGGTGCCGGGCTTGCCCTTCGGCGCGACGATGCCGCCGCGCTCGACCAGCGAACGGATGGTGGCGTGGTCGATGGTCCAGAGCGGGTAGCTGGTGGTCCTGGTGTCGTGCCCGGCCTTCAGCACGCCTTCGCGGTGGCTGCCGGGGATGAACATCAAGGGGCCGTTGAACTCGTTCACCTCGTCCAGGAAGATCGCGAGGTTCATCGCATGGCAGTTCGGCATGTCGTCGTCGTTCTTCCAGGTGCCGTAGTCCTGGTGCCACTGCCAGACGTCGCCGTCGAAAGCGGCTTTGCCGTTGATCTTGTGCTGGTGGATGTAGATCGGCCCGCCCAGCAGCTGCATCGCCGGGTCGATCATCCGGGGATGGCGGGAGAGCGCCTTGTAGACCGGGTTGTAGGTGTGGGCGGCGAAGTTGGTGCGGACCACGTCGCCGGTCTTCTCGCGCACGTTCTCCGGCCGCCGCTCGGCATAGAGCGCCGGCACCTCGCCCTTCAGGATCGCCACCTCCTCACCTGAGAACAGGTCCGGGAAGACGAGAAAGCCCTGCTCCTGGAACTGGGCGACCTGGGCGTCGGAGAGCTTCATGTGCGGATACCCTTCTCGATGTCGCTGGATCAGGCCGCCGCGCGGGCAGCCGCTTCGATGCGCCGGACCAGCCGCTCAGCGGCCGCCTCGGCATGGGCGCGGGCACGGGCCTCGGCGCCGGTTTCGTCGCCCTCGGCGATGGCGCCGAGGATCAGCGCATGCTCGTCCCAGACCAGGCGGCGCTCGCCCGGATCGTCGAGCACGGCCCCCATGGCGCGGCGGATGTGCCGCCAGTGGAGATCGGCGGTCTCGCCGATCAGCGGGTTCCGCGAGAGACCATAGAGAAAGCGATGAAAGTCCTGGTCGGCAGCGACCAGCCGGCCGCGGTCTCCGGCGGCGATCGCCGCCCGCCCGGCCTCGATCAGCCGGGAACCCCGGCTCCGGGCCTCGGCTGCGCCGTCGCGAGCAGCGAGTCGGGCCGCCAACGCATCCAGCGCGCCCCGCACCTCGTAGAGCCGCACCACCTGCGGTGCCTCGACCGGCGCCACGCGGAGTCCCCGGCGCCCGGCCTCCTCGACGAAGCCCTGGGCGCGGAGCAGCGACAACGCCTGCAGCACCGGCTGGCGCGAGACCTTGAGGCGCTCGGCCAGATCCTCCTGCGTCAGCCGCTCGCCCGGCTTCAACCCGCCATCGCAGATCGCGTCCAGGATCGACTGGTAGACGCGGTCGGCAAGGGACGAGGCGGCGTCGAGAGGCTGCAGGAGGCGCTCCGCGGTTTTGTATACGGTATTCAACCTGCCCGGCCGGGGCAAGACGGGAGCTACGGCGCCGCCAGGAATCTCGCGGCGACGTAGCCGGTGCGGCCGTCGTCGAGGCGGACGCGGATCCAGCCGTCGGCTTCGGGCTGGACCACGTCGACCCGCTCGCCGCGGGCGATGCGGGCGGTTGCCGCGTGATGCATGCCCGGCCCGGCGCGGAGGTTGACCCCGGTCGCGGAGACCGTCCGGCGCTCGAAGCGCGGCGGAGCCGGCATCGGCGGCGGCGTCAGGGCGCTGGCGGGAGAGGAGCTGAGCTGGGCCGGCGAGCGGACCCAGGCGACGACCGCGACGGCGAGGGCCGCCGAGACGACGGCCCCGGTCACGAGCGAGGTTCGCCGGAACCAGGGCGGTCCCTCCCGGGGCGGCTCGACCCGGGCCTCGGGTCCATCGGCCTCGGCCGGGTCCTCGTCCGCCCGCGCCTCGAGATCGTATTGCCGCCGCCGCCGCTCGTCCGACAGCAGCGCATGGGCCTCGACCACCGCCTGGAAGCGCCGCGCCGCGTCGGGGGACGGGTTGCGGTCGGGGTGAAGCTCGCGGGAGCGAGCCCTGAAGGCGGCATCGATCGCCGTCTGCGTCGCCCAGTCGGAGACGCCGAGACACGCGTAGTACCCCTTGGGATCGCCCGGACGCGTCATGCCTTTGTCATTCGGCGTTCAGCCTAGCGCCGTGGGCGGCGCCCGCTCAAGAGCCCGGAACCTGCTCCCGGGCCACCTGTCAGCCGACCTTGATCGCCTGCTTCGCCCGGTAGACGGTGCCGTCATCCTCGGTCCAGGTGAATTCGAGGGTGCCGCTCTCGGTCGCCTTCAGGAAGAAGGAGACATAGGGGTTGGACGCCACCGCCGGCTCCAGCGTCGCCTCGAATACCGGCCGGCCGTTATAGTCGCAGGTCATCTTGTTGAGAATCCGGCGCGGCAGCAGAACGCCCGCCGCATCCCGCCGATGCCCCGACTCCATGTCGTGGGTCACCAGCGTCTTCACCTCGATCACGTCGCCCGCCTTGATCTGCGAGGGGAGCCGGATGCGCGGCTTGATGTCGTTGGCCATGGGCTCTCTCCTCAGCCGCCGCAGCCGCCGACGGTCACCGCGATCTCGCGGCTGGCGATCCAGACGCTGCCGTCCGCCATCTCGGCGACGGCAATCAGCTTGTCGGACTCGGCGAGCCGGATGCGGAGCGAGATCTCGGCCTTGCCGTTGGCCGGCCCGAGCCGGACGCTGACGACGCCCGGGTTGGGATTGCCGCCGGACACGACATGGATCGCGGTCACGTGATCCTTCTCGGTCATCGGGCTCTCGACCGTGACCGTCAGCGGCACCGAATTGCCGTTTTCGGCGATCTCACTCGCCTGGAGGGTGACGCGGCCCTGCTGGGGCGCCCCCTTCACCAGCTTCCGGAGCAGCTCGGCCGCCGCCTGGGGCGTCGCCAGCGCCGCCTTCGGCAGCAGCGCCAGCGCCGACAGCGCGGCGGCGCCGAGGACGAGTCTGCGGCGATCGGATCGGACGACGGGAACGGCCATCTGCTTCATGCCTACTTGGTTGCGTCCTTGAGATAGGCAAGCAGGTTCTTGATTTCATCCTCCCGCTTCATGCCAGGGAAGGCCATCTTGTTGCCCGGGATGTAGGTGCGGGGCTCTGCCAGGTATTTGGCGATGGTCTCCTCGTCCCAGACGATGTTCGAGCTCTTCATCGGTGCCGAGAAGGCGAACCCCTCCTTGGTCCCGGCCTTGCGGCCGAAGATCCCGTGGAGGTTGGGCCCGACGCCGCTCCGGCCATTGGCCTCGACGGTATGGCAGGCACTGCACTTGGCGAACTGCTTCTTCCCCTCGACGAAGCTCTGGGCGAAGGCGGGCGAGACCGCCAGCACCACCATCCCGGCGGCGAGCAGGCGGAGGGCCGCGACCGTCACGCCGGGAACCACTAGAAGTCTGTCCGCCATCATCCTCTCCTGGCCGCGTCGGAAAGCCACGGGGTATCCCCGATCACCGCGACCCCCGTCAAGCCTCGGGCCATGGTAGCCTCAACACCTGCTGAACCCCCTTTCCCTCAATTTCCCTCGATGACACCGACCGGACGGCGCCCGCCGATCCTCCTTCTCGTGCTGGCGACCGCCATCGGCGGCCTGTCCCTGAACATCTTCATCCCGTCGATGCCCGGGCTCGTGCGCTATTTCGGCACGGACATCGCGACCGTCCAGCTCACCCTCACCCTCTATCTCGCCGGGATCGCCGTCGGGCAGCTCGTCTACGGCCCCCTCTCCGACCACTACGGCCGGCGCCCGCTGATGCTGGCCGGCGTCGGCCTCTAGGCCGCTTCGGCCCTGGCGGCGAGCCTCGCCGAGTCGATCGAACTGCTGATCCTCGCCCGCATCGCCCAGGCCTTCGGCGGCTGTGCCGGCATGGTGATCACGCGCGCCATCATCCGCGACGTCTTCGACCGCGACCGCGCCGCGTCCGTTCTGGGCTACGTCACCATGGCGATGACCATCGCGCCGGCGATGGCGCCTGTGCTGGGCGGCTATCTCGACCTGTGGTTCGGCTGGCGCGCCGGGCTCTGGGTCCTCGCCGCCTACGGCGCCGTGCTCTTCGCCGGCTGCTATTTCTTCCAGACCGAGACGCTGAAGGAGCCGCAGCCGACCATCGGCGTCATGCCGATCCTCCG
>CAXNIC010000292.1:0-6576 GCA_964201945.1 Alphaproteobacteria bacterium | reverse complement strand
AGGGAGAGCGACTCGCGCGTCGCCTTGTAGCCGACGCAGCCGGAGTACGAGGCGGGCCGGATCACCGAGCCGCCGGTCTGGGTGCCGAAGGCCAGGGGAACGAGGCCGGCGGCGACCGCGGCGGCCGAGCCGGAGGAGGACCCGCCCGGCGTGTGCGCGGGGTTGTAGGGATTGGCGGTGGGGCCGGGGCGCGAATTGGCGAACTCGGTGGTGACCGTCTTGCCGAAGACGATGCCGGACGCCTTCCTGACCGCGGCGACGCAATCGGCATCGGTTTCCGGCCGCCGGCCGGTATAGATCGCCGAGTTGCACTCGGTCGGCATGTCCTTGGTGTCGATGATGTCCTTGACCCCGACCGGCACGCCGGCCAGCGCGCCCTTCTTCGCCGCCTTGTCGACGGCGCGCGCCTGGGCGCGGACGAGTTCGGGATCGAGATAGGCGAAGGCGCGGAGGCCTGGCTCGATCGCCTGGACGCGACCGAGATATGCCTCGGCCAACTCTTCGGCGCGGAGACGTCCGGAGCGGACCGCTTCGGCTGCCGTGCGGGCGGAAAGATCGGCCGGATCGGTCATCGGCACCCCCGGCTTGGCGAGAAGATATGGGCCGGCTCGATCTCATACGGCAGGTCGCGCGGCAGCTTGCCGGCCATCTCCTGCAGCACCCGGTCGCCCTCGGCCCAGGCCCGGCTCAGCTCGTCGTCGAGGTCGAGTCCGGCGCGACGGGCGAGTGCCGTCATCGGCTTGGCATCCGTCAGCTTCGGCGGCGCGATGCCGCCGAGGATGGCGAAGGCCCATTCCGACAGCGCCAGCAGTGCCCGGTCGCCGCCGCGGGGGCCGACGAGCTGGAGGCCGACCGGCAATCCGCTCGGGCCGAGGCCGACCGGCAGGCTGACGCAGGGATTGCCGAGGAACGTCCAGAGCTGGTTGAAGATCGCGCTGCCGGTCGATTGCAATCCCTTCGGGGCCTCGCCGGGCGCGGCAGGGGTCAGGATCGCGTCGTAGTCGTCGAAGAAGCGGTCTGCAGCGGCGATGCAGGTAGTGCGGGTTTCCTCGGCCTCGGCGATGCGGGCTTGGGAATGCCCGCGGCCGCTTTCGATCGCTTCCAGCATCAAAACGCTGAGGAGGTTGTGGTGACGCCTCTCGATCTCGTCGTAGGAGCGGGCGACGCCGGCCGAGAACAGCACGCGCTGCGCATCGAACCCGCTGTCCAAATCCGGCAGCTCGACCTGCTCGATCGTCTCCGCATGCGGGGCAAGCCGATGCGTCACCGCTTCGAGCAGATCCGCGCTGGCCGGCTCGATCTTCGAGCGCATCGCCGTCCGGACGACGGCAAGACGCGGCTTTCGCGGCAGCTTCGGCTTCGTGTCCTTCACCCCGGTTAGAACGGAATGAAGGAGAAGCGCGTCATCGGCGCTGCGGGCATAGAATCCCAGCGTGTCGAGGCTGGCTACCCGCGTATGCACGCCTTTGAGCGACAGCGACTCGCGCGTGGCCTTGTAGCCGAAGCAACCGCAATAGGCTGCGGGCCGGATCACCGAACCGCCGGTCTGCGTGCCGAAGGCGAAGGGAAGCAGGCCGGCGGCGACGGCGGCGCCCGAGCCCGAGGAGGAACCGCCCGGCGTGTACGCGGGATTGTAGGGGTTCACCGTCGGCCCCGGCCAGCTGCCGGCAAACTCGGTGGTCACCGTCTTGCCGAAGATCACGCCCGAGGCCGCGCGCACCGCGGCGACGCAGTCGGCATCGGTCTCCGGCCGCCGGCCGATGTAGATCGCCGAGTTGCACTCGGTCGGCATGTCCTTGGTGTCGATGATGTCCTTGACCCCGACCGGCACCCCGGCGAGCACGCCCTTCTTCACCGCCCGGTCGACGGCGCGCGCCTGGGCGCGGACCAGGTCGGGATCGAGGTAGGCGAAGGCGCGGAGCCGCGGCTCGACGGCCGCCGCACGCTCCAGATAGGCCTCCGCCAGCGCCTCGGCCTTGAGTGACCCCGCAGCGATCCCCCTGGCCGCTTCGCGGGCCGAGAGATCGGCGGGGTCGCTCATGTCAGCGGGTCCGTCCCGGCTTCGGCGTGCCGTCGAACCACCACTTGCCGCCGACCACCATGCCGGCATTCACCAGGCGGTGCTTGCCGATCAGGGTCTCGCCGAGCACGTCGACATACTCGAACTTGCCCTTGCGGTGGTCGAGGACGACGGCGTCGCCGGCGGCGCCGACCTTGAGGGTGCCGAGATCGGGGCGGCGGATCGCCCGGGCCGGGTTGATCGTGGCGGCGCGGATCACCTCGTTCAGCGGCATGCCGAGGCAGAGGAATTTCGACAGCGTCACCAGATTGTCGATCGCCGAGTGATCGGCCGAGAGGCAGTGGATGTCCGAGGAGATGCAGTCCGGATAGAAGCCGTTCTCCATCATCTCGCGCCCGGTCTTGAAGCCGAACGAGCCGGCGCCGTGGCCGACGTCGAAGAAGATGCCGCGGGCACGGGCCTCGTTGATCTCCGAGCGGACCCGGCCGGTGCCGTCGATCGGCGCGTTGGGGAAGGGGCGGAAGCAATGGGTCAGCACGTCGCCCGGACGCATGCGGTCGAGCACCTCGCGGCGCGACGGCGGCGGATGGTCGAGATGGCACATGACCGGAAGGCCGAGGTCGTCGGCGACCTCGACCGCCATGTCGAGCGGCATGTGGCCCGAGTCGCCGCCGGCGCCGCGGCCGACGCGCACCTTGATGCCGACGATCATGTCGCGGTTCTCGGAGGCGACGCGACGGCACTCGCCGAGATCCATCAGCTTCAGGTCCGCGCACTCGCCGACCATCGTCGTCTTGGAGAAGGCGTAGATGCCGGGGAAGGAGATGTTGAGGTAGGCGACGATGCGGACCGGGCAGGGCTCGATGATGTGCTTGCGGAAGCCCATAAAGTTGGCGGGGCCCGACGAGCCGGCATCGACTAGCGTCGTCGATCCGCCTTGCTGGGCGGTCAGCACCGGCTCGACGCCGAGCGAGGTGCCGAGGTGATAGATGTGCGTGTGCAGGTCGATGATGCCCGGCACCACCAGCTTGCCGGAGACGTCGCGGGTCACGCCCTTGGGCGAAGCCTTGAGGCCGGGGCCGACGGCCGCGACCTTGCCCTTGTTGAAGGCGACGTCCGCGGTCGTGTCGAGATCCTGGCTCGGGTCAACGACCCGTCCACCCTTCAGCACCAAATCATACATAGAGAAGCCTTCCCCTTGAGAGTGCGCGGTACTATCGGAAAAATGTTTCGTTCCGGCAAGTTTGCTGGAATCGTGGCGCGCCCCGCAAGGATAACGGAAGGAATGAGCGATGGAAGTCGAATGGTCGCGCCTGAAGGCGCATGAGCTGCGCGATCTCGCCAAGCGGGACGCGATCGTGCTGGTCCCGATCGGGGCGACCGAGCAGCACGGCCCGCATCTGCCGGTGATGGTCGATTATCGGCTGGCGACCGAGGTCTGCCACCGCGCCGCGCGCATCGTCGCCAAGACCGACCCGATCGCCGTCACGCCGACGCTGCCCTTCGGCATGTCGGAGCATCACATGCCCTTGGGCGGCACCATCACCCTCGACTTCCCGACGATGCTGTCCACCTTCCGCTGCGTCGTCCGCTCGCTGACCCAGCACGGCTTCCGCCGGATCTTAATCCTGAACGGCCATGGCGGCAACACCGCCCCGCTGGACGTGATCGTCACCGAGCTCACCATCGAGTTCAAGATCCCGTTGGCCTATGCCACGTACTGGGGCATCGGCGAGAAGCGGATCGCGGCTCTGCTCGACCGGCAGAAGGCCCTCCTTCACGCCTGCGAGGCCGAGACCTCGATGATCATGGCGCTGGCGCCGGAGCTGGTGGACTCGGAGTCGCTCTCGCAGATGCACGGACCCTACATCCCCGGCAACTCCTCGATCGCCGGCGTCAACCCGGCTGCCTATCGCTGGCGCTACGTGCCGTCCCGCTCGCCGAACGGCGTCATCGGCGACGCCGCGACCGCGTCGGCCGAGAAGGGCGAGAAGCTGCTGGAAGCGATCGCCGAGGAGCTGGCGATCACGGTCGTGAACAAGGAGTTCTGGAACACGCCGATCTGAGAGGGCGAATCCCCTTCCTTCCCCAAGCCCGGCGTGGGGAAGGAAGGCGGGTCGCAGGGGTCGTTTTCGGTTAGGATCCGGCTCATGATCACGCGGCGCCTCGCTGGCGGCATCGTCATCGGCACCTGAATGCTGCAAGTCCTCGCCAACCGGACGTATCGCCATCTCTTCCTCGCCCAGGTCATCGCCCTGGTCGGGACCGGCCTTGCCACGGTGGCGCTCGGCCTGCTCGCCTACGACATCGCCGGTGCGAACGCCGGTGCGGTGCTCGGCACTGCGCTCGCCATCAAGATGATCGCCTATGTCGGCGTCGCGCCGGTGGCGGCGGCCTTTGCCGAGCGCTTGCCGCGGCGCGCGATGCTCGTCGGCCTCGACCTCGTGCGGGCCGCGGTTGCGGTGATGCTGCCGTTCGTGACCGAGATCTGGCAGGTCTACATCCTGATCTTCGTGCTGCAATCGGCCTCCGCCGGCTTCACCCCGACATTCCAGGCGACCATTCCCGACGTGCTGCCGGACGAGATGGAATACACGCGGGCACTCTCGCTTTCGCGCCTTGCCTATGACCTCGAGAGCGTCGTCAGCCCGATGCTGGCGGCCATGCTGCTCACCGTCATCGGCTTCCACGACCTTTTCGCCGGAACCGTGGTCGGCTTCCTCGCCTCGGCCGCTCTGGTCGTCTCGGTCGTGCTGCCGAGCCCCAAGCCGAGCGAACGCCGGGGCATCTACGACCGCACCACGCGCGGCCTTCGCATCTATCTCGCCACCCCGCGTCTGCGTGGCCTGCTGGCGCTCAACCTGGCGGTGGCGGCGGCGAGCGCCATGGTCATCGTCAACACCGTCGTGCTGGTGCAGGCGGGGTTCGGCTTGACCCAGCGCTCGACGGCGCTGGCGCTCGCGGCCTTCGGCGGCGGTTCGATGGTGGCGGCGTTTGTTCTGCCGCGACTCCTCGACGACATTCCGGACCGGAGCGCCATGCTCGCCGGCGCCGGCATTCTGGTCCTGGGCCTGTTCGCCGGCGCCGCCGTTTCGAGCTACGAGCCGCTGCTGGCGCTCTGGTTCGTGATCGGCCTCGGCTATTCCCTGGCGCAGACGCCGTCCGGCCGGCTGCTCCGCCGGTCCTCGCAGCCGGAGGATCGGCCGGCGCTGTTCGCCGCCCAGTTCGCCCTGTCGCATGCCTGCTGGCTGATCACCTATCCGGTCGCCGGGTGGCTCGGCGCCAAGGCGGGCCTGCCAGTCGCCTTCGTGGCACTCGGGGTCATCGGCGGGCTGGCCGTGCTCCTGGCGACGCGGCTATGGCCGGCGCGCGATCCCGACGAAATCGAGCATGTCCACGACACGCTGGAGGCGAGCCATCCCCACCTCGCCGGGACGGCCGGCGACGGGAAGCCCGTACGCCACAGCCATGCCTTTGTGATCGACAGCCATCACCCGGAATGGCCGCGCTCGGCCTGAGGCCGCGGGTCCGGAGCGGACCCGCGCTTCAAGCCTATTTCACCTCGACGATCGCCTCGATCTCGACCGGGATGCCCGACGGCAGGCTGCCCATGCCGACGGCGGAGCGGGCGTGGCGGCCCTTGTCGCCGAAGACCTCGACGAACAGGTCGGAGCAGCCGTTGATCACCTTGGGCTGGTCGCCGAACTCGGGCGTGCCGTTGACCATGCCCAGCACCTTGACCACGCGCTCGACGCGGTCGAGATCGCCCAGGAACTCCTTCAGCACCGCGATCAGCACGAGGCCGACCGAGCGGGCGTGCTTGTAGGCGTCCTCGACCGAGACGTCCTTCGGCACCTTGCCGGAGGGGCGCGGCTTGCCCGGCTCCGCCAGCGGACCCTTGCCGGCGAGATAGACCGTGTTCCCTGTCTGAACGGCATGAACGTAGTTGCCGGCCGCAGCCGGCACCGGCGGGAGCACGATGCCGAGTTCCTTCAGGCGCGCTTCGATCTTCATGGCTACTTCACCTCGACGATGGCTTCGATCTCGACCGTGATGTTCATCGGCAGGCTGCCCATGCCGACGGCGGAGCGGGCGTGGCGGCCCTTGTCGCCGAAGACCTCGACGAACAGGTCGGAGCAGCCGTTGATCACCTTCGGCTGGTCGCCGAACTCCGGCACGGCGTTGACCATGCCCAGCACCTTGACCACGCGATTGACGCGGTCGAGATCGCCGAGATGGTTCTTGAGCACGGAGATCAGCGTGAGGCCGACGGTGCGCGCGTCCTGATAGGCCTTCTCGATGGTGACGTTGCCGCCGACCTTGCCCGACGGCATCGGCCCACCCTTCGGATCGAAGGGACCCTTGCCGGCGAGATAGACGAGGTTTCCGCTCTGCACCGCATGGACATAGCTGCCCATGGGCGGGCCGGGATCCGGCAGGGTGATGCCGAGCTCTTTCAGGCGCTCTTCGATCTTCATGATGGGCTCGCGTTCTGGTCGGGGAAAGATTGCGGCGACACGCTACGAGGTTTCCCTTAGGAAATGAAGCCTGCCCGA
>CAXNIC010000291.1:0-6582 GCA_964201945.1 Alphaproteobacteria bacterium | reverse complement strand
GAGGATCTCCGCCAGGCCTGCCCGATTGACCATGCGCGCGGCGTTGGTGGCGTAGAGCGGATCGGTCGCCAGCTCCGGCTTGCCGATGGCGTTGCACAGGCGCTCGAATTGCACGTCGGTGCCGCAGCAGACCAGGATCGAGCCGTCGGAGGCGTCGATCGGCTCCACCGGCGCATGGGTCGGGTGGATGCTGCCCTGGCGCGAAGTGACGATGCCCTCGTTCAGGTAGCTGGTGGCGACGCTGAGCAGCGAGGCCAAGCTGACGTCGAAGAGCGAGACGTCGATGTACTGGCCCTTGCCGCTGACATGGCGATCGTTCAGCGCCATCAGGATGCCGATGGTGGCGTTCAGGCCCAGCATGACGTCGTAGAGGGCGATGCCGACGCGGGCCGGCGGCCGGTCCGGATCGCCGCTGACGCTCATCAGCCCGGACATCGCCTGCAGCACCATGTCGTAGCCGAGGCCGGCGTTGTACGGGCCGGTCTGGCCGAAGCCGGTGACCGAGCAGGCGATCAGCCGCTCGTTCAGCTTCATCAGGCTCGGGAAGTCGATGCCGAAGCGCGCCAGGTTGTCGACCTTGAAGTTCTCGACGGCGATGTCGGCCTTCACCGCCAGCTTCTTCACGATCTCCTGGCCGCGCGGGTCGGCGAAGTTGACGACGATGCTCTTCTTGCCGCGATTGACCACGGCGAAGCCGGCCTTTCGCCAGCCGCGGGATTCATCGCCCCACGGCGCCTCGATCTTCCAGACCTCGGCGCCGAAATCGGCGAGGAGCTGCGTGCAGTTCGGTCCCGCGAGCACGCGGGAGATGTCCAGAACCTTCAGTCCCTTGAGCGCTTGCATGGCGTGTCTTCCCATTCCGTGTTGTCTTGGACGCCCCTCAGGGCATGTTCAGCGTGAAACCCTTGCTGCGGATGAATTCGACGGTGCCGCGGATGTCGGAAAGCCGCTCGCCGGCATCGAGCCGGGCGCGGGTAATCGGCTCGCCGGCCTTGACCTTGAGCGCCTTCTCGGCGACGTCCTTGATCTCGCCCGGCTTGATCACGACGACGCCGTTCTCGTCGGCGGCGATCGCATCGCCCGGCTCGATGGTGACGCCGCCGCAGCTCACCGTCGTGTTGATCTCGCCCGCCTGGCCGGTGCGCTGGGTGGTGAGCGCGGTGACGCCGCGAGACCAGGTCGGCACCGCCAGGTCCCGCAGCTTGCCGACGTCGCAGATCAGCCCGTCGATCACCACGCCCGCGACCCCGATCACGGTGCAGGCATAGGCGAGGCCAGCGCCCCAGGCGGCGTGCTTGAGGTCGCCGCCGCGGTCGATCACCAGGACGTCGTTCCGGCGCAGCATGCCCATCACCAGCGGGATGATGGTGCCGTCGATGCCGGGGGCCTTGCACGTGACCGCGGTGCCGACGGCATGGCGGTTGGGCAGGAGTGCTGCCATGCCGTGATCCATGATGCCGCCCTCCTTGAAGTGGCCGACCTTCACCGGCTCGACGCTGAGCAGCAGTTCGCGAAGCTCGGTCGGAATCTGCGCCGGCATTTTTTCCACGCGAAACATCGTTGGTGTCCCTCCCTGGGAAATCGACGGCTCTAGCCTTTAGTCCAGCATATCGGACAGAATCCCGAAAGCTGGAAATGACATTCGTGACACGCTCTACGCCGCCTCGGCCCCGTCGTCGGGCAGAAGCACCGTGTCCTCCGCCGCCCAGGCGAGGCGCACCGGCGTTCCCGGATCCGACAGCCTGCGGCTGGCGCGGGTCAGCTCCTGGACGACGACGGTCTTGCCGTCGGCAAGGCTGACATGGTGATGGATGACGCCGCCCAGGATCGAGGATAGGAGCAGCGTGCCGTCGATCTGGTTCGGCAGCTCGGACGTTCCGCCGGCCGGCAGCAGGACGATGCTTTCGGGACGCACCAGCGCCTTCACCTTGGCGGTCGTCGGCCGGGGCAGGCGGTCGCCGACATGGAGGCGCTGGCCGGTCGAGAGCACGCCGACGCTGCCCTGCCCGTCGGCGGCGACGTCCGTGACGTCAAGGATGTTGGAGGCGCCGAGGAACGTGGCGGCGAAGATGCTGCTCGGCCCGAAATAGAGCTCGGTCGGTGACGCCGCCTGGACGATGCGGCCGAGGTTCAGCAGCACGATCCGGTCGGACATGCTGAGCGCCTCCTCCTGGTCATGGGTGACGTAGAGGATCGTCGTGCCGAGCTGCTGGTGCAGGCGCTTGATCTCGAACTGCATCTGCTCGCGCAGCTTCTTGTCAAGCGCGCCCAGCGGCTCGTCCATCAGGATCAGCGCCGGGTCGTAGACCAGGCAGCGGGCGAGGGCGACGCGCTGCTGCTGGCCGCCGGAAAGCTGGCGCGGCAGGCGGTCGACGACGTGCGAGAGGTGGACCAGGTCGAGGACGGCGGCGACCTTGGCCTTGATGTCGGCTTCGCCGAGCTTCCGGATCCGGAGCGGATAGGTGACGTTCTCGAAGATGGTCATATGCGGCAGCAGCGCATAGTTCTGGAAGACCATGCCGAGGTTGCGCTTGGCGGGCGGCATCGTGGTGACGTCCCGGCCGTCGATCCAGACCTTGCCCGCCGACGGCGCGACCATGCCGGCGATCAGGTTGAGCAGGGTGGTCTTGCCCGAGCCGCTCGGCCCCAGAAGCGTCAGGAACTCGCCCCGGCGGACGTCCAGGCTCGTCGTCGTCAGCGCGATCGCCGCGCCGTAGGACTTCGACACGCCGTCGAGGCGTACCATCACGTCGTCTGCTGTCATTTCTTTTCCAGGAGTGCCGCGACGAACAGGCAGATGACCAGCGACAGCAGGGTCAGCAGCGTCGAGATCGCAGCGATGATCGAGGAGATCTCCCACTGGATGCTGGCGAAGATCTTGACCGCCAGGGTCGGGTTGCCGGCCTTGCTGAGGAAGAAGGCGATGATGACCTCGTCGAACGAGATCAGGAAGGCGAAGAGGCCGCTGGCGAGGATCGACGGGCGGAGCAGCGGCAGCGTGATCTTTCGGAACACGTAGAAGTGGCTGCCGCCCATGATCATGCCGGCAACCTCGAGGTTGCGGTCGATGTGGCGCATGCCTGACATGGTGGTGACGATGACGAAGGGGATGGCGATCAGCGTGTGGCCGAGCACGATCGGCATGGCGACGCCGCTCAGCCCCAGATGCGCGAAGTAGATGTAGAGGCCGAGCGCCATGACGATCACCGGGGTCAGCGCCGGCCCGAGGAGGAGTCCCGAAAGGGCCGTCTTGCCGGGGAAGCTGCCGCGGCTCAGCCCATAGGCCGCCGGCACGCCGAGCAGCAGCGACAGGCCTGCGCTCAGGATCGCGATCCAGACGCTGAGCATCGTCGCGTCGATCCAGCCGGCGTCGGAGAAGTACTGACGGTACTGATGGAACGAGGGCGACCTGGGCGGAAAGGCGAGCTCGGTCGTCGAGTTGAAGGAGAGCGGGATGACGATCAGCGTCGGCAGGATGAGGAAGGCATATCCCAGCCAGGCCCAGACCGTCGCCGCGGTCGACAGCCAGGAGCGCTCGACCTCGATGGTGGGTTCGGCGGCCGCCACGGCTCAGCTGCTCTGGGACACGGTGGCGAGTGCCTTCGAGCGCGAGAACAGCAGCAGCACGAGGCAGCACATGACGAACAGTGTGACCGAGATCGCCGACGCCAGGTTCCAGTTCAGGATCTCGCGCGTGTAGAGATCGACCAGGCTCGCGATCATCATGTCGCCCTTGCCGCCGAGAAGGGCGGCGGTGACGTAGTATCCCAGCGTATGGACCATCGCCAGCATGACGCCGGCGGCGATGCCGGGAAGGCTGAGGGGCAGGGTGATGGTGAGGAAGATGCGAAGGCGGCCCGCGCCCATCAGCTGTGCCACCTTCGGCAGGTCCGGGTTGAGCGCGAGCAGGCTGGTGAGGATCGGGAACAGCATGAACGGGATCAGCGAATGCACCGTGCCGATGATCACGCCGGTCCGGTTGAACAGGAGCTGCACGCCGGGAAGCCCGAGATAGTCGAGCGAGGTGTTGAGGATCCCCTGGCGGCCGAGCAGCACCATGAAGGCGAAGCTCTTGACCAGGATGCTGGTCCAGAACGGCAGCATGACCAGCATCATCAGGAGCGCGCGCCGGCGCGGCGTCTGCTTGCTCAGGTGATAGGCGATCGGATAGGCGATCAGGAAGGTGACGACGGTCGAGATCAGGGTGATCTCGACGGTGCTGACCAGGACCAACCGGAACAGCCGGCTGGCGAAGATCTCGCGATAGCCGGCGAGGGTCCAGCCGCTGGGGTTGGTCAGACTCTCGACGACGACGCTGCCGAGCGGCACCAGCAGCACGAGGGCGGTGAAGATCGTCGCCGGCAGCAGAAAGGCAAAGAAGAACAGACGGGAGTTCTCGTTGCCTGACATCTTTCCGTGATCCGTCCTCGACAAGAAAGGGAGTTGGCCGCCGCCGGGGAGGGCCCGGCGACGGCAGCGATCAGGTGAGCTGCCACTCCTTGTAGCGCTTGTTCAGTTCCTCGAACTTGTCCGCCCACCAGAACTCGTCGCCGACGGCGACGCCCGGCTTGGTGACGTCGGGGCTGAGCGCGAGGGTCGCCGGCGAAAGCAGCTTCATCCCCGCCTCCGTGGTCGGCGCATAGCTGGTCAGCTCGGCGAAATGCGCCTGGCGATCGGGCCGCATCTGGAAGGCCAGATGCTTCATCGCCAGGTCCTTCTTCTTGTTGCCCTTCAGCACCGAGACGTAGATCGGCGACACCAGCGCGGAGTCGCTGGCGTAGGCGACCGGCGCCCCTTCCTTCTTGGCGATGAAGACGCGGCCGGCGGCGGTCTGGCAGAAATCGACCTCGCCCGCCTGCAGCAGCGTGATGGTCTGCGGCATCGCGCCAATCCAGTTGGTGACATGCGGCTTGATCTTGTCGAGCGACTTGAAGCCGCGCTCGATGTCGAGCGGGTAGAGCTTCTTCGGGTCGACGCCGTCGGCCATCAGCGCGTATTCGAGCGGGCCGGCGATGCGCGTCATCAGCCCGCGGCGGCCGGGATACTTCTTCACGTCCCAGAAGCCCTGCCAGTCGACCGGGTGCTTGCCCGCCGGGAATTTCGCGGTGTTCCAGCCGATGCCGCCGGACGACATGCACATGCCGACGCCGTATTCGTGCTGGGTCCCGGGGAGCGCGGTCTTGAGGTCGATGATCGAGGTGTCGAGGCGCTCCCACATGTTGTCGAGCACGCCGGTGGCGAGCCAGCCGGCGCTGAGCTCGACGACGTCCCACTCGATGTTGCCGGTCCGCACCTGGGCCTTCGCCTTGGCGAGGTCGGTGCCGGAGGCGACGATGACCTGGACGCCGGTCTCCTGCGTGAACGGCTTGTGGAAGGCTTCCGTCATCGCCGCGGCCCAGCCGCCGCCGTAGCTGGCGACGACGAGCTGATCGGCGGCCCAGGCCCGGCGCGAGCCCAGCACATAGGGTGCGGCGAACGCGAGTGCGGCGCCTCCCTTCAAGAGGGTCCGCCGGCCGATCAAGCCGCGGCCCGAGCCCGACTTGACGTTGAATCCTTCAGGAATCTTGCGCACTTCATCCTCCCCAAGAACGGACATGCAGCAGAGTCGGACTTCGACGCTATCGCTGCGGCTGGGGTCAGGCAAGGGAGAAGCGTAGCGTATTCAGGATTTTTCTCGTTTAATGGATTCGCTCACGTCTTCTTGTGCGAGCGCCGTGCATGCGCCCGCAGAAGCGGTCATAGAGAAACGGGCATGCGCATGGTCGGAACGCCGGACTTTCCGGCATTCCGTCGCCTTGCGGGAACATGGGACCTGGGCTATACGCGCGAATAGAGCGCCGGGAACGGCCGTGCGATAGACGGTTCGCGGATCGTTCCCGTATCGTGGAACTGGGTGAAGGAAAGGGGCGTCCGGCGGCTGTTCCGCCCGGCGTCATTCGGGACCGGAATGCGAAAATCAGAAGACCTGGAAGACCGTTCCCGGCCGCGCGCCGCCAGGAAGGCGACGCGACGTCCGAAGAAGGCGGTCGCGGTGCCGCCGTTCAAGGTGAAGACCAGCGGCAATGGCAACGGCAGCGTGATCCACAAGCTCGGCGAACGCGTGCGCGCGCTTCGCCTGGAACGGCACTGGACGCTGGAGGAGCTGGCGGTCCGCTCCCGCGTCTCGCGCTCCTCGCTCTCGAAGATCGAGCGCGACGAGGTCTCGCCGACCTACGACGTCATCCAGCGCGTGGCGGAGGGCTTCAACGTGCCGGTGGTGGAGTTCTTCAGCGCGGCGCAGAGCCCGCAGGTCGTCGCCCGCCGCACCGTGAGCAAGGCCGACGATCTCGAGATCCACCAGGGGCGGGGCTACCTCTATCAGCTGCTCTGCAACGAGCTCTCGACCAAGAAGATGCTGCCCTACCTGGCGACGATCAAGGCACGTTCGATCGAGGAAGCCGGCGGCTATGTCCATCACTCGGGCGAGGAGTTCCTGTTCGTGCTGTCGGGACAGATCACGTTCTTCACCGAGCACTACGCGCCGGTCGCGCTCGATCCGGGCGACTCGATCTACATCGACAGCCACATGGGCCATGCCTGCGT
>CAXNIC010000290.1:0-6590 GCA_964201945.1 Alphaproteobacteria bacterium | reverse complement strand
CGCCAGCCCTTTTGGTTAACCAATACGCGCGGAAGTTACCGGTTCTGGCCGGGAACCCAGAGCACGTCCTTGGCACCGCCGCCGTTCTCGGCGCGGGCCAGCACGAAGAGGTGGTCGGAGAGCCGGTTGACGTAGCGGATCGCCGCGCCCGAGACCTCTTCCTTCTCGGCCAGGCGCGTGATCGCGCGCTCGGCCCGGCGCACGATGGTGCGAGCCAAGTGCAAATAGGCCGCCGACGGCGTGCCACCCGGAAGCACGAAAGAGTCGAGCGGCTTCAACTTCGCGTTCATGCCGTCGATCTCGCGTTCCAGCCGTTCGACCTGGGCGTCGGCGACGCGGAGCCCGTCGGTTCCCGGCCGGCAGAGATCGGCGCCGAGATCGAAGAGGTCGTTCTGGATGAGGACGAGCATGGCGTCCGCCGCCTTGGACGCGTGCAGCCGGGCGATGCCGATCGCCGCGTTCGCCTCGTCGACGGTGCCGTAGGCCTCGACCCGGAGCGCGTGCTTCGGCACGCGCTTGCCGCCGCCGAGCGAGGTCCGGCCCTTGTCGCCGCCCTTGGTATAGATCCGGGTGAGCCGGACCATCTATCGAGTCATGAGCATCAGGAGCGCGAAGAGCCCGATGGCGACGGCCTGCAGGATCACGCGATAGCGCATGAACTTGTTCGAGCGCTGCGCCGCGCCCGGACCGCCCCGGGCCATGGTGACCAGGCCGAAGAGCAACGCGCCCAGCGTCGCGAACATGGCGATGCTGATCACGACGACGAAGAAGGTGTTCATGGACGGAATCTAGTCATTCGGACCGCCGATCACCACCGCGACATCCCGCCGCTCCGCCGCCACCTCTTCCAGCGTCTCCCGGATACGGTCGGCGGCCTCGCCGAGTGTCTGATGCGCAGCCGGGAAGTCAGGCCACAGGATCTCGACCGGGCCCGGCACGTCGCGGGTGAGCGCATCCCAGAGCGCGTCGAGGTTGGCGCCGAAATGGCCGGGAAGGCCGAGCTGGCGGGCAAGATCGACATAGATCGCCTCGGCACTGGCATAGGGTCCGGCGAGGACACAGCGTGTCATTTCGGCACCTCGCGGAAGCTCCGGTAGTGGTCGAGCGTCACCCATCGGAGGCCGTCCGAGCTCCACACCAGCCGCCGAGCGCCACGGCTCCCGCCGGCATAGTCGAGATCGGCCTCGAAGAAGCGGCGGCCCGGCGCCGCCGGAAGCAGCCGCTCGCGGTTGCCGAAGCGGTCGCCGCCGATGCTCTTGCCCGGCGCCACCTTCCCGAGATCGCTCCCGGGGCGCCAGCCGAGACGCTCGGCCGCGTCCTTGGTCAGATATCGTTCAGGGAGGCGTCCATGGCGGTCGATCGATTCGACCGCCTCGACGAACCCGCGGACGTCACGAAGCCCGGCCGCGCGGGCGAACGCCTCCAGGCTCTCGCCGCGTGCCGGGGCACCCGCCAGGAGAAAGAGGGCCAGCGCCGCCAGGTTGATGGCGAGGCGGCGCACCAGTAGCTTCGCTGAGTCCATGGCTCTCGGCCGATCCTACACCATCCCCTGCCCGACGGCGTTCCGCGACCGCGTGGCCGGCCTCGCGCAGCGCCAGGGCGTCAGCGTCGCCGATCTCGTCCGTGCGGTGCAGCTGCTGGTGCCGCCGGCACTGCTGGCGAAGGTGGCCGATCCCGGCGAACCGGCGGAGTCCGATCGCGAGAGCATCCAGCTCAAGACCGGCCCGTCGAAGGACCGCCGCATGCGTCGCAAGCCGCGCCTCCAGGTGCGGCTGATGGGCGAGCATGCGGTGGCAGACCTTCGCCGGGCCCTCCGCCTCGCCCTCGACCTGGCCGAAGGCGGCACCGCGCTGAGATTGGAAGCCGCCGGCACCGTCGATCCCGCGGCCCTGCAGCAGGAGGAGATCGATCGCCTCAGGCTGACCGTGCAGGCACTGGCCTTCGAACCTCTGACCGAGGATATCCGCTCGCGCTCGGAAGCGCTCTATGTGCTGGGATACCCGCCCTGGGCGACCCCGGACTCCCGAGTGCTGCGCAGCCGCTTTCGCGCGCTCGCCACCGTCTATCACCCGGACAACCCGACCGGCGACACCGTCCGCATGGCCCAGCTGAATGCCGCCATCGCCTTCCTGACGCGGGCCTGAAGGGATACGCTGGGCGGATGACGGAGACGCTTCGCACCGACGTGGTGGTGGTAGGCGGCGGGCTGGTCGGGCTTTCGCTCGGCCATGCGCTTGCCGCCGCCGGCCTCGACGTGGCCGTCGTCGACCGCGAGGCCCCGGCGGTCGCCGCCAACGACGCCTATGACGGTCGTGCCTTCGCCATCTCCTACGGCTCGCGCCGCATCCTCGAAGGCCTCGACCTCTGGCCGGAGATGGGGCCGCACGCCGCCCCGATCCTGGACATCCGCGTCACCGACGGGCCGTCGACCCTGTTCCTGCACTACGACCATCGCGAGGTCGGCGAGGAGCCGCTCGGCCACATCGTGGAATCCCGCTTCGTCAGGCGCGCCCTGCTCGGCCGTCTCGGCGACCGCCCGCGCCTGAAGCTGATCGCGCCCGAGGCGGTCACCCGGCTCGAGCACGGCAAGTCCGGCGCCGTGGCCCATCTCGGCGACGGGCGGCGCATCGAGGCCAGGCTGGCGGTCGCCGCCGACGGCCGCAGCTCGCCGATCCGGCGTGCCGCGGGGATCGGCGTCCTCGAATGGGACTACGAGCAGACGGCGATCGTCTGCACGGTCGCGCTTGCCCGTCCCCATGACGGCGTCGCCCATGAACGCTTCCTGCCGGCTGGCCCCTTCGCGCTTCTGCCTCTGCCCGGCGATTTCTCCTCGGTGGTCTGGACCGAACGGCGAGAGGTGGCGCCGGCGATGATGAAGCTCGACGACGACGCCTTCTCGGCAGCGATGACCCGTCGCTTCGGCGACGCGCTCGGGCCGCTTCGCGTCGTCGGCCGGCGCTGGTCATATCCGCTCGGCCTCCTCATCGCTGAACGCCTGAACGCCGAGCGCCTGGCGCTGGTCGGCGACGCCGCGCATTCGATCCACCCGCTCGCCGGCCAGGGCCTCAACCTCGCCATCCGCGACGTGGCGGCGCTGGCCGAGGTGGTGGTCGATGCGCATCGCTTAGGATTGGACATCGGCAGCGCCGACGTGCTCGACCGCTATGCCGGCTGGCGGCGGCTCGACACGCTGGCGCTGCTGGCAGTGACCGACGGGCTCAACCGGCTGTTCTCGAACGACCTCGGGCCGCTCCGGCTCGCCCGCGACCTCGGGCTCGCCGCCATCGACCGGCTGCCGTCGGTGAAGCGGCTGTTCATGCGGCACGCCATGGGCACCGTCGGCGACCTGCCGAGGCTCGCCCGCGGCGAAGCGCTCTAGCCAGGCAGCTCCGCGAGGACGCGGCGATACACGGCCGTCGTCTCGGCACCGAAGCAGCAGAAGATCACGCGCGTGATGCCCGGGCAGTCCGGCAGCGTCGCCGCGACAGTGGCGACCGCTATGCGCGTCGCCGGTTCCAGCGGATAGCCGTAAACGCCGGTCGAGATCGCCGGGAAGGCGATCGACGACAGCTTCGCCGTCTTCGCGAGTTCCAGCGACATGCGATAGCAGCTCGCCAGCAACTCGGGCTCGCCCGCATGGCCGCCGCGCCAGACCGGCCCCACCGTGTGGATGACGTGACGGGCCTTGAGGCGATAGCCCCGGGTGATCTTCGCCCCGCCGGTCGGGCAGCCGCCCAGCGTCCGGCACTCGGCCAAAAGCTCAGGCCCCGCAGCGCGGTGGATGGCGCCGTCGACCCCGCCGCCGCCGAGCAGGGACTCGTTGGCGGCATTGACGATCGCATCGACGTCGAGCCGGGTGATGTCGCCTTCGACGATCTCCATCAGAGCCATCCGGCGGCGAGGACGACCAGCCGGATCGCCAGCACGCTGACGACGAGCCGGATGCCGAGGCTGACGAGGCGTGCCGGCAGGCGGAGGCCGAGCCGCTCGCCGAGCAGGGTGCCGAGCAGCGCGGCCGCGACCATCGTCGCCAGCAGCGGCACGAGCGGCAGGTAGGCGATGCCGACCAGCACGAAGGCGACGACCTTGAGCCCGTGCTGAACGGCCGTGACTGCGGTGACACTGGCAGGAACCAGCGACGGATCGACCGGCTCGTCGGCGATGAAGGGGCGGATCAGCGGCGCGGTCTCGCCGACGAAGACCGAGCAGGCGCCGGTGATCCCGCTCATCAGCGGCAGCCGATAGGGAAAGCGCTTGCCGGGATCCGGGGCCGGCCACCAGCACGCCCAGAAGAGGAAGGCACCGATGAGGATCGCCTGCGCATGGTCGGGCACGGCGCGGACGAAGGAGGCCGCGAGGCCGATGCCGAGGAAGGCGCCCATGCTCGCGGCAACCAGGATCGGCATGCTGACCCGGCGGCGAACCCGCGCCCAGAGGAAGCCGGTGCGGGCGCCCTCGACGACGGCATGGACGGGGATGATCAGCGGCGGCGGCAGAGCGGTCGCCAGGATCGCGAGCAGGAGGCCGCCGGTCGATCCCAGCGTCGCCGTGCCGATGGCGATCACGAAGACGGCGAGGACCAGGAGCCCCTCGGTGAGGCCGACCTCCATCAGCCGCGTCCGAAGGCCGCCTCGGCGAAGGCGTCGAGATAGTCGATCAACCGGTCGGAGGCGGCAGCGGCGGCCTCGGCGTCGCCGGCGGCGATGGTGCGCATCAGCTCGGCGTGGCGTCGGGCCGACGCGGCGAGGTCGCGCTCGTCGCGATAGGCGTGCCAGAAGCGCCTCGAATGGGCGTGGAGCTGGGCGGCCGCGCGTGCGGTGAAGGCATTGCGGCAGGCGCCGGCGACCAGCTGGTCGAAGGCGCGGTCGCAGGCGAGGAAGGCGTCGACGTCGCCCCGCCCCGCCGCCGCGATGATCTCATCCGCCAGGGCCTTCAGCTCCGTCCGCTCGCCACGCGTCGCGCGCCGGGCAGCGCTGTCGGCGAGCAGCCGGTCGATTGGCCGCCGCGTCTCCAGCTGCAGGCGGAACTGGCCGGGGTCGATCGCGCTCACCAGCACGCCCCGCTGCGGCAGGACGACCAGCAGCCCCTCGGCATCCAGGCGCTTGATCGCTTCGCGGATCGGCATGCGCCCGATGCCGAGCTGGCGGGCCAGCAGCGCCTCGGAGACGACCGCGCCCGGCTTCAGGCGCGCAGTGACGATCAGCTCCTCGAGGCGCAGATAGGCCTGCGCCGCGAGCGTCGGCGCCAGCGCCTCGACCGCCTCCTCCCGCGGCTTGCGGACAGCGGTCACGGGTCGGCCCTTAGGCGGCCTTCGCCAGGTTCGGCCGGCTGGCCAGCGCCTTCCGCATCGCGTCCTCGACGTGGCGCCGATCCGCGCCCTCGAGTGCCAGGCGCGGCGGACGCGTGCGCTCGGAGCCGCGGCCGGCCATCGACTCGCAGAGCTTGATGCACTGCACGAGATCGGCGCGCGCATCGAGATGCAGCAAAGGCATGAACCAGCGGTAGATCGACATCGCCTCGTCGAAGCGGCCGGCGCGGGCGAGCGCGAACAGCTCGTTCGACTCCTTCGGAAAGACGTTGGAGAGGCCCGAGACCCAGCCGACGGCGCCCAGCATGATTGCCTCCAGCACCACGTCGTCGAGGCCGCAGAAGAGCGTGAAGCGGTCGCCGGTCAGGTTGACGAGATCGACGAAGCGCCGCGTGTCGCCCGAGGATTCCTTGATCGCGACGATGGTCTTCACGTCGGCGAGCCTGGCGACGATCTCCGGGACCAGGTCGTTCCCGTAGGCCGGAGGGTTGTTGTAGAGCATGATCGGAAGGTCGCTGGCGGCGCCCACGGCGCTGAAATGAGCCACGATCTCGTTCGGCTTCGCCGAATAGACCATCGCCGGCATCGCCATCAGCCCGTCGATACCGATCTTCTGGGCATCCCGCGCATACTCGCAGGCGAGTTCGGTCGTGTACTCGGCGACGCCGGAGACTACCGGCACGCGGCCCCGGGACACGTCCTTGGCGAGCTTCAGCATCTCGCGCTTCTCGTCGGCGCGGAGTGCCGTGTTCTCGCCGACCGAGCCGCAGACGATCAGCCCGTTGACGCCGTCGTCGATCAGCGCCGACATCACCTTGCGCGTCGCGTCATAGTCGATCTTGAAGTTCTTATCGAACTGCGTGGTCGCGGCCGGGAAGACGCCGGTCCAGGAAATGCCCATGGGTTCGCTCCTGATGTTTCCGAACTGATATATGAGTGATATACGAGTTGCAACCCCTCTGGCCGGCCGCTAGAGAGGCTGCAGCATGTCCGAGCAGCCGGCCAGCATCCTCGTCTATGTCGGCCTCGACCGCTTCGGCGACGGGCTGATGAAGCTGCCGTTCTGCCGGGCTCTCCGCAGCACCTGGCCGGACGCGCAAATCACCTGGCTCGCCGGCAAGGGCGAGACGGTCTATGCGGGGCGTCTCGGGGACTTGGTCGTCGGCCTGATCGACGAGGTGATCGAGAATGCCGGCATCGGCCTTGCCGCGACCGAGCTGCTGCGCCGGCCGCTTCCGGATCGCGGCTTCGACCTAATCCTCGACACCCAGCGCCGCGCCAT
>CAXNIC010000289.1:0-6625 GCA_964201945.1 Alphaproteobacteria bacterium | reverse complement strand
CCGGCCGTTTTGCCGACGGCAAAGGAAGCCAAAGAGGCGAAGGACAAGGAAGCCAAGGAAGGCACCGGTAAAGAGGTCGGCGGCAAGGAGATCGGCGCCGCCCGCACCGGGCGCCTCGAGCTGGCGCGCGAAGCCGACCGCAAGGACCTGGTCCGGAAGGACGTGACCACCCGGGTCATCGACCTGATCGCGCCGCTCGGCAAGGGCCAGCGCGGCCTGATCGTCGCTCCGCCGCGGACCGGCAAGACGGTGATGCTGCAGAACATCGCGCACGCCATCGCCCACAACCATCCCGAGGTCTACCTCATCGTGCTGCTCATCGACGAGCGGCCGGAAGAGGTCACCGACATGGCGCGATCGGTGAAGGGCGAGGTCATCAGCTCGACCTTCGACGAGCCGGCGACCCGCCACGTGCAGGTGACCGAGATGGTGCTGGAGAAGGCCAAGCGCCTGGTCGAGCACAAGCGCGACGTCGTCATCCTGCTGGACTCGATCACGCGCCTGGCACGTGCCTACAACACCGTGGTGCCGTCGTCGGGCAAGGTCTTGACCGGCGGTGTGGACGCCAACGCGCTGCAGCGCCCGAAGCGCTTCTTCGGCGCCGCCCGCAACATCGAGTTCGGCGGCTCGCTCACCATTATCGCGACCGCGCTCATCGATACCGGCAGCCGCATGGACGAGGTGATCTTCGAAGAGTTCAAGGGCACCGGTAACTCGGAAATCATTCTCGACCGCAAGCTCTCCGACAAGCGCACCTTCCCCTCGATCGACATCACCAAGTCCGGCACCCGCAAGGAAGAGCTGCTGGTCGACAAGGCCGCGCTCGCCAAGATGTGGGTGCTCCGCCGCGTGCTGATGCCGATGGGGCCGGTGGACGCCATGGAGTTCCTGCTCGACAAGCTGAAGCACTCCAAGACCAACAGCGACTTCTTCCAGGCGATGAACACTTAAAGTCGGCGCCGGAACCTCGGAACGAAAAAGGGCGGGAGAGTGATCTCCCGCCCTTTCTGTTTTCGGCAGAGGGTCGCTTATCCGTTCGCGGCGATCGCCTTGGCGACGGCGGGGCGGGCGGCCATGCGGGTGGCCCAGGCCTTCACGTTGGCGAGGCCGGGGGCAGCGTCGACCAGCGCCTTCCGGCCGGCGACCACGGGGTAGAGCGCGATGTCGGCGATCGAGATCTCGCCGGCGATGTAGTCGCGGCCGGCGAGCTGCTTGTCGACGACGCCCAGCATGCCGATCAGCTTCTGCTCGTAGTAGGCGGTGTTGGCCGGGTCCTTCACCGGCACGTGGCTCGAGATGTAGAAGATCGACGACGAGGTCGGGGCCACGTCGGTGGCGGCCTGCATGAACCACTGATAGGCCTCGGCGCGCCTGGCCGGGTCCTTCGGGATCAGCTTGCCGGACTTCTCGGCGCAGTAGAGGACGATGGCCGCGGACTGCGAGAGGTTCAGCGGCTTGCCGCCGGGGCCGTCGGCATCGACGATCGCCGGGATGGCGCCGGCCGGGTTGATCTTCAGGAACTCCGGCGTCTTCGCCTCGCCCTTCGCGAGGTCGAGCTTGTGCACCCGGTAGGTCATTCCGCACTCCTCGAGCGCGATGATGGCGCGGCGGCCGTTGCCGGTGGACGCGGTATAGAGGTCGATCATGGACGTTTCCATTTTGGTTTGAACGGGAGGAACCGAGACTAGCAGCCTGCCAAGCCGGCCGCGAACGGCTATCCTTAGATTCCCGTCGTTTCAAAGGTGACCATGCGTGGCATCGATCGCCGTTTCCTGCTCCGCGCCATGAGTGCCGGCATCGGCCTCGCGGCGCTGCCGGCCCTGGCCGACCCGGTCTTCCGGCGCTATCCCTTCAGCCTCGGCGTCGCCTCCGGCGACCCGCGGCCGGATGGCGTGGTGTTGTGGACGCGGATCGCGCCGGAGCCGCTCGAAGGCGGCGGCATGCCGATGCAGCCGGTCGAGGTCGCCTGGGAGATCGCCTCCGACGACCGCTTCCGCAACGTGGTGCGGAAGGGAACCGAGACAGCGCGGCCGGAACTTGCCCACGCGGTCCATGTCGAGGTCGACGGGCTCGAGCCCGGCCGCGACTACTGGTATCGCTTCCAGGTCGGCAAGGAACGGAGCGCCGCCGGCCGCACCCGCACCGCGCCGGCGGCAGGATCGGCGGTCGAGCGGCTCCGCTTCGCGGTCGCCGGCTGCCAGCACTACGAGCAGGGGCTGTTCACCGCCTTTCGCCATCTCGCGGCCGAGCGGCTCGACTTCGTCTTCCACTACGGCGACTACATCTACGAAGGCCGCGAGTCCGGCCCTAACGTCCCCCGCCCGCGGCTACATCGGGGCGATGAGATCTATACGCTGGTCGACTATCGCAACCGTTACGCCCAGTACAAGACCGACCGCGACCTGCAGGCGGCGCATGCGTCCACGGCGTGGATCGCCTCTTTCGACGACCATGAGATCGACAACAACTGGGCCAGGGATCGCGACGACAACGACACGCCGCCGGAGATCTTCCTGCTGCGCCGCGCCGCCGCCTTCCAGGCCTGGTACGAGCACATGCCGGTCAGGCGCGCGCTGCTGCCGCGAGGGGCCGACCTCGACATGTTCCGCCGCTTCGCCTTCGGCAGCCTCCTCGATCTCCATGTGCTGGACACGCGGCAGTACCGCACCGACCAGCCCTGCGGCGATCGGATCAAGCCGCGTTGCGCCGACGCGATGGATCCGAACGCGACCATCCTTGGCGCCCCGCAAAAGGCATGGCTGTTCGGTGGCCTCGCCGAGAGCCGGGCACGCTGGAACGCGCTGGCGCAGCAGGTGATGATCGGGCAGGTCGACCGCGACATCGGCGCCGAGCGCCGCTTCGACATGGACAAGTGGGACGGCTACGTCGCCGACCGCATGGATCTCATCGGCCACATCGCCGAGCGGCGCCAGGGCAACGTCGTCGCCCTCACAGGCGACGCGCACAACACCTGGATCGGCGACCTGGTCCGGGACTTCGACGACCCGGCCTCGCCGCCGGTCGCCAGCGAATTCGTCTCGACCTCGATCACGTCCGGCGGCGATGGCGTCGACCAACGCCCGGACACGCCGAGGATCCTGGCCCAGAACCCGCACTGGAAGTTCTACAACGACCAGCGGGGATACCTCTCCTGCACGGTGACGAACGAGCGCTGGCAGACCGATGTCCGCATCGTTCCCTTCGTCAGCAAGCCCGACGCCCCGATCTCCACCCGCGCCAGCTTCGTCGTGGAGCACGGCAGGCCGGGGGTGCAGGGGGCTTAGATCGAGTCTCGCCCCCCACCCCAACCCTCCCCCACGCTCCGCGGGGGGAGGGGGGCACGAAGCGTTTTCGTATTCCCTCCCCCCTCTTTGGGGGAGGGCTAGGGTGGGGGGAAGCTACTCGCCCACTCGCGCGATCCGGAGGACGTTGGTCGCGCCCGGCGTGCCGAAGGGGACGCCGGCGGTGACGACCAGGCGTTGGCCGGGTTCGGCGAAGCCCTCGGTGCGGGCGGCCTCGGTTGCGATCTGAACCATCTCGGTGAAGCTGGCGATGTCGTGGGTGAGTACCCAATGGACGCCCCAGAGGAGAGCGAGCTTGCGGGCCGTCGTCGGATTTCCGGTCAAGCCCAGGATCGGCACGTCGGGACGCTCGCGGGCGGCGCGGAGCGCGGTCGAGCCGGACATGGTGAATGTCGCGATGCAGGCGGCCGAGATGGTGTGGCCGACTTGGCGGGCCGCGGCCGAGATGGCATCCGCCGCCGTAGCCTCCGGCTCCGGATGCACCGCGTCCATGATGGTGCGGTAGAGCTCGTCATGCTCCACCCGCTGGATGATGCGGTCCATGATGGTGACGGCCTCGATCGGATACTTGCCCGATGCGGTCTCGCCCGAAAGCATGACCGCGTCGGCGCCGTCATAGACCGCGGTCGCCACGTCCGAGGCCTCGGCACGGGTCGGGGACGGCGAGGCCATCATCGATTCCAGCATCTGCGTCGCCACGATCACCGGGGTGCCGGACTCGCGGCAGGCACGCACGATGCGCTTCTGGATCGAGGGCACGTCCTCGGGCGGCAGCTCGACGCCGAGATCGCCCCTGGCCACCATCACCGCGTCGCACATGTCGATCAGTTCGCCGAGATGCTCGATCGCCGACGGCTTCTCCAGCTTGATGACGATGCCGGCACGGCCGCCGATCAGCATCCTGGCTTCGGCCACGTCGGCCGGGCGCTGGACGAAGGAGAGCGCGACCAGATCGACGCCGAGCTCGAGCCCGAAGGCGAGGTCGCGCCGGTCCTTGTCGGTGATCGGCGACAGCGGCAGCACGACGTTGGGAACGTTGACGCCCTTGCGATCGGAGATGCGCCCCCCGCTCACCACCTCGGTCTCGGCGAAGTCCGGTCCGTGGCTGAGCACGCGAAGACGCAGCTTGCCGTCGTCGACCAGGAGGTCGGTGCCGGTCTCGATCGCGGCGAAGATCTCCGGGTGCGGCAGCGAGACGCGCATGCCGTTGCCGGGCGCCTTGTCGAGCTCGAAGCGGAAGCGCTGGCCGGCCGTCAGCTCGACATGACCGCCGGTGAAGGTGCCGACGCGGAGCTTCGGTCCCTGCAGGTCCATCATGATGCCGACCGGCCGCCCGGTCGTGCGCTCGAGCTGGCGGATCGCCTCGAAACGGGCGCGATGGTCGTCATGGACGCCATGGCTGAAGTTCAGGCGGAAGACATCGGCGCCGGCGGCGAACAGGCGGGCCAGCATCTCCGGCGTCGAGGTTGACGGGCCGATGGTGGCGACGATCTTGGCGTTGCGGAGGCGGCGCATGGCGGGGTCCGGAGGCTGTGGGGGCGATCCTGGCACAGCCGCGCGTCCGGATGTAGGGTGCGCGTCATGCAGCTGCCGCCGCTTCCCGACTTCGAGCCCGGCTGGGTCTGGCTGGTCGGCGCCGGCCCCGGCGATCCTGGCCTGCTCACCTTGCTCGCCGCCAAGGCTCTCGCCGAGGCCGACGCCGTGGTCTACGACGCGCTGGTCGACGAGCGCAGCCTGGCGCTTGCCCGCGCGGATGCGATCCTGGAATACGCGGGAAAACGCGGCGGCAAGCCGTCGCCCCGGCAGCCTGATATCTCGCGGCGCCTGATCCAGCTCGCCCGCGAGGGGAAGCGCGTGCTGCGCTTGAAGGGCGGCGATCCCTTCGTCTTCGGCCGCGGCGGCGAGGAGGCCCTGGCATTGGTCGCGGCCGGCGTGCCGTTCCGCGTCGTCCCCGGCATCACCGCCGGCATCGGCGGCCTCGCCTATGCCGGCATCCCGGCGACCCACCGCGACGTCAACGAGGCGGTCACCTTCATCACCGGTCACAACGTCTCCGGCGAGGTGCCCGATGGCCTCGACTGGCCGGCGCTGGCCAGGGGCGCGCCGGTGCTGGTCTTCTACATGGCACTCAAGCACCTGGCGCAGATCCGCGATCGCCTGATCGCGGCCGGGCGCCCGGCCGACGAAGCTGCGGCCATCGTCAGCGACGCCGCGACCGAGCGCCAGCGCACATTGGTCACCACGCTCGGCCGCCTGGTCGAGGACGCCGAGGCCGCGAAGGCGGAGCCGCCGGCGATCGTCGTCATCGGCCCGGCGGTCCGGATGGCGGCCGGCCTCGACTGGCGGGGCGCCATCGCCGGCCGCACGCTGGATCCCGATCCGCTGAAGCTCAAGGCCAGGCGCGAGGCCGGCTGATGTTCAAGGACTATCGTTTCCGGGCCGCGGCGATCCTGCTGGTGGCCGCGTTCATCGGCGGTGCCGCGCTTCTGGTCTCGTGGCTGCGCCAGCCCGACGGCGCCGGTGCCTTGATCGGCGGGCCGTTCGAGCTGACCGATCAGACCGGCGCCCGCGTCACCAACGAGACGTTCCGCGGCAAGCTGATGCTGATCTATTTCGGCTTCGTCTTCTGCCCCGACGCCTGCCCGACGGCGCTGCAGAACATGGCGGACGCGATCGACCAGCTCGGCCCCGCCGGCGAGGACGTGGTGCCGGTCTTCATCACCGTCGATCCCGCCCGCGACACGGTCGAGGTGATGAAGGACTACGCCGAGGCCTTCCATCCGCGCCTGAAGGCGCTGACCGGAACGCCGGAGGAAATCGCCAAGGCGGCGAAGGCCTATCGCGTCTATTTCAAGAAGGCCGAGGAGGTCTCGCCCGGCGAATACCTGGTCGACCATTCCTCGATCGTCTTCCTGATGGGCCGCGACGGCCGCTACCTGATGCACTTCACCCACTTCACCCTGCCTGAGCCGATGGCGGCCGAGATCAAGAAGCGGCTGTGACCCGGCCGCCCGGCCTCATCATCGCGGCGGCGTCGTCGGGGGCCGGCAAGACGACGCTGACGCTCGGCCTCCTCCGTCACCTCGCCCGGACCGGCCTCGGCGTTGCCTCGGCCAAGATGGGTCCGGACTACATCGACCGCGAGTTCCACGCGGCTGCCAGCGGCCGCCCCTGTCTCAACCTCGATCCCTGGGCGATGCGGCCCGAGACGCTGGCCGGCACCGTCGCCGCAGTCGAGGCCGGCGCCGAGCTGGTGATCTGCGAAGGCGTCATGGGCCTCTTCGACGGCATCGGTGCCGCGGGCGACGGCTCGACCGCGACGC
>CAXNIC010000288.1:0-6643 GCA_964201945.1 Alphaproteobacteria bacterium | reverse complement strand
GTATCGACGAAGAACTTCATCGGGCGGCCTCGGAATTTCAGTGTGAAATCTACCTCATGATGGCCGGCGATACCAGCACACAAGCCATAGGGGGTGGAGCGCGTGTCTCCGTCCTGCTGCCGCTGCCGCTCGCGGGTGCCTATGACTATGTGGTGCCGGAGGGGCTGGCGCTCCAGCCCGGCGAGTTCGTGGTGGTGCCGCTCGGCACGCGGGAGGTCCTGGGCGTCGTCTGGGGGGCCGGAACCGATGGCGTCGATCCGGCGAAGCTGAAGGCGGTGGTCGAGCGGCTCGAAGACGCCCCGGCGCTGCCTGAGGCGGTCATGCGTTTCGTCGACTGGGTCGCGTCATACACCCTGGCCCCGCCGGGTGCCGTACTGCGGATGGCGATGAGCGTGCCCTCGGCTCTGGAACCGCCCCGGCCGACTCCCGCCTTCCGCTTCGTCCGCATGCCGGAGGAGGGCGAGCGGATGACGCCGCAGCGCCGGCGCGTGCTCGAACTCCTGGCCGAGGGCATGGCGTGGACGCCGACCGATCTCGCCCGCGAGGCCGGTGTCGGCATGGGCGTGGTGAAGTCGCTGGAAGCCTCCGGTCATATCGAGCGCGTCGGCCTGCCGCCGCCGCCGCCCTTCGCCCCGCCGGAGATCGACCGCCCGGGACGGCAGCTCTCGGAAGACCAGGCTGCCGCGGCTGCGGAGCTCTGCCGGCGCCTGGATGAACGGACCTTCTCGGTGACCCTGCTCGACGGCGTGACCGGCAGCGGCAAGACCGAAGTCTATTTCGAGGCGGTCGCCGCATGCGTGAGGAGCGGCCGGCAGGCGCTGGTGCTGCTGCCCGAAATCGTGCTCTCGGCCGAGTGGCTGTCTCGATTCGAGGCGCGGTTCGGGGTCAAGCCCGCGGTCTGGCATTCGGACCTGACCCAGCTCGAACGGCGCACCACCTGGCGGGCGATCGCCGAGGGCAAGGCGCCGGTGGTGGTGGGCGCGCGCTCGGCACTGTTCCTGCCCTATCCCGATCTCGGCCTCCTGGTCGTCGACGAGGAGCACGACCCCGCCTTCAAGCAGGAGGACGGCGTCGCCTACCACGCCCGCGACATGGCGGTGGTGAGAGGGCGCCTCGGCAGCTTCCCCGTGGTGCTGTCCTCGGCGACGCCGTCGCTCGAGACCCATGTCAACGAGACCACCGGCCGCTACCGACGCCTGCACCTGCCCGACCGTCATGCCGGGGCCGAGATGCCGGCGATCGGCATCGTCGATCTCCGCCGCGACAAGCCGCCCTCGCAGCGCTTCCTCAGCCCGACCCTGGTCAAGGCCCTGACCGAGACCCTGGCGGCGGGCGAGCAGTCGCTCCTGTTCCTCAACCGCCGTGGCTATGCGCCGCTCACCCTCTGCCGGGCGTGCGGCCATCGCCTCGCCTGTCCCAACTGCTCGAGCTGGCTGGTCGAGCACCGGCTGGCCAATCGGCTGCAGTGCCATCACTGCGGCTACTCATCCCGGCGGCCGAAGGTCTGCTCCTCCTGCAAGGCGGAAGACAGCTTTGCCGCCTGCGGCCCGGGCGTCGAGCGGCTGGCCGAGGAACTGCTGGCGATCCTTCCCGACGCCCGCTTCACGGTGATGGCGAGCGACACCATCGGCGGGCCGGCGGAGGCGGCGGAACTGGTCCGCTCGATCCGCGACGGCGAGGTCGACGTCGTCATCGGCACGCAAATGGTGGCCAAGGGCCACAACTTCCCCAACCTGACCCTGGTCGGCGTGGTCGATGCCGATCTCGGCCTCGAAGGCGGCGACCTCAGGGCGGCAGAGCGCACCTACCAGCTCCTGCATCAGGTTTCCGGCCGCGCCGGCCGCCACAAGCTGCCCGGCCGTGTGCTGCTGCAGACCTGGCAGCCCGACAACCGCGTGATGCAGGCGCTGGCGTCTGGCGACCGCGACCGCTTCCTTGCGGTCGAGGCCGCCGAGCGCGAGGCCGCCCACATGCCGCCCTATGGGCGCCTGGCCGGCCTCATCGTCTCCAGCCACGATCCCGCCGCTGCCGACGGGGTCGCCCGCGCGCTGGCGAAAGCGGCGCCGTCGGGGGATGGCATCCAGGTGCTGGGGCCGGCGCCGGCGCCGCTGTCGCTGCTGCGGGGCCGGCACCGACGGCGGCTGCTGCTGAAGGCAGGCCGCTCGGTTCGGGTCCAGCCGGTCGTCGCCGACTGGCTGGCGCGGGTGAAGGTGCCGGGCACCGTCCGCGTCCAGGTCGACATCGACCCGTACAGCTTTCTCTAGGCGCCCTGCTTCACGTCGGTGACGGTGCCGCCGGAGACGCGGACCAGTTCGTCCGCGGTCAGGTGGAACACCGAATGCGGCGTGCCGGCAGCGGCCCAGATCTGCTCGAGCGCGAGCAAGTCGCGGTCGATCAGCACGATCGGCGGCTCGGCATGGCCGAGCGGGGCGACGCCGCCGATGGCGTAGCCGGTGCGCGCCCGCACGTAGTCGGCATCGGCCTTGCCGATCTTCTGGCCGATCGCCAGGGCGATCTTCTTCTCGTCGACGCGGTTGACGCCGGACGCGATCACCAGCACCGGCCGGCCGCTCGCCGCCTTGAACACCAGCGACTTCGCGATCTGGGCCAGCGCGCAGCCGATCGCGGCAGCGGCTTCGGCGGAGCTTCGGGTCGAGTCGGGAAACTCGACGACGCGACCGCTCATGGCGTGGGCGGCGAGCAGGTCGTCGACGCGCTGGGCGGCAGGCTTGAGCGGCATGGAAAGGTCCCGATCGAAAGGCGCAAATGGATAGCGGATTCAGCGGCCTTCCGCCATCGCCCGGCCTCGCATGCCCTATGCCCGGTTCTGCGATGCAGCTAGACTTCACCGGTGCTTCACGGCCCTAGGGATCGAGGACTTGGCGCAGCCGCTCAAGCTGAATCTGGGGTGCGGATCGGACATCCTGCCGGGCTGGGTCAATGTCGATCGCCATGCCGGTCTCGGCGTCGATAGGGTCCTCGACCTTGAAAGCCTTCCCTGGCCATGGGCGGACTCAACGGTCGAGGAGGTGAGGCTGAAGCATGTGCTCGAGCATCTCGGGCGCGAGACCGAGACGTTCCTCGGCGTGATCAAGGAACTTTGGCGGGTGTGCAGCGACGGCGCCAAGGTGGCGATCACCGTTCCCCACCCGCGCCATGATGCTTTCCTCAACGACCCGACCCATGTCCGCCCGGTCACCGACAGAATGCTGCGTGTGTTCGACCAGAGCGCCAATCTCGACGATCAGCGCCGCGGCTTTTCCAACACGCCGCTCGGCCTGATCACGGGGGTCGATTTTCGCGTCGAATCCGTTCAGTACATGCTGGAGCCGAAATGGCTCGAACGGCATCAACGCGGCGAGATCTCCCATGACGACCTCAGCCACGCCGCCGTGCATTACAACAACGTGATCAGGGAGACCTCCATCCTGTGGCGCGCCGTCAAGCCGCCCGGCCGGCCGTAGGCTTCGGTCATGCCTGCTCCTGACGGCGAGGCCGATGGCGAAGTGACTTTGCTTGCCGATGCGATCCGCGGGCGCGACCGTCGGGCGCTCGCCCGCGCGCTCACACTGGTCGAGTCGACCCGGCCCGATCATCGCGGCCGGGCGGAGGGGCTTCTCTCCCTGCTGCTGCCGGCGACCGGCGGGTCGGCGCGGATCGGCATCTCGGGTGCGCCGGGGGTGGGCAAGTCGACCTTCATCGAGGCGCTCGGCCTCCACCTCGCAGATGCCGGCCGGCGCGTCGCTGTTCTCGCCGTCGATCCCTCATCGGAGGTCTCCGGCGGCTCGATCCTCGGCGACAAGACCCGGATGGAACGTCTGTCCCGCCATCCCAACGCCTTCATCCGGCCGTCGCCCTCGGGTGGCGCGCTGGGTGGAGTCGCCCGCCGGAGCCGCGAGACCCTCCTCCTGATGGAGGCGGCCGGCTACGAGGTCGTGCTGGTGGAGACGGTCGGCGTCGGCCAGTCGGAGACTGCGGTTGCCGAGATGACCGACAGTTTCCTGCTGCTGCTGGCACCGGCCGGCGGCGACGAGCTGCAGGGGATCAAGAAGGGCATCGTCGAGCTGGCGGACCTCCTGGTCGTCACCAAGGCCGATGGCGACCTTATCCCGGCCGCTGAGCGCGCCCGCGGCGACTACACCGGGGCGCTGGCCATCCTGGCGCCCGGAACCGGCTGGCAGCCACCGGTGCTCTCCTGCTCGGCTATGGCCGGCACCGGCATCGCCGAGGTCTGGCAGGCGGTGCTCGGCCACCGTGCGGCGCTGGGGGCGGAGGGGCTGGCTGCCAAGCGTTCCGCCCAGGCCCGGCGTTGGATGTGGCGCGAGGTCGAGGACGGCCTGCTCGCCGCCCTTCGCGCCGACCCCGAGGTCGCCACCCGGCTGGGCTCGCTTGAGCGCGCGGTCGCGTCCGGGCGCCTGACGCCGGGCGAGGCGGCGGCGGATCTGCTCAAGGCCTTCCGCCCGCCGGGCGCTTGACGGGCCGGGAGGGGCCGGCTACAACCCGCGCCTCGGCGCCGGGGCCTCCCGGCGCTTCACATTATTTGGTTCGGATCCGTGCCATGGCGAGACGCTGCGACATCACCGGCAAGGGCGTGTTGGTTGGCAACAATGTCAGCCACGCCAACAACAAGACCAAGCGGCGCTACCTGCCGAACCTGCAGGTCGTGACCCTGCTGTCGGACGTGCTCGGCCAGCCGGTGCGCCTTCGGGTCACGGCGAACGGCCTGCGCACCATCGAGCACAATGGCGGCCTGGACGCGTATCTGCTGACGACGCGCGCGGCCAAGCTGCCGGAAGACGCCCAGAGGCTGAAGCGCCGCATTACGAAGGCCAAGGCCGCTACGGCCGCCGCCTGAACTTATCTTCGCTTCATCTCGGTTGATCGCGGGCGCCTTCGGGCGCCCGTTTCGTTTCGAGGCTCGCTCACTGCGCCGAGGGCGGGCGAGGGTCGGCGGCTATCCTCGGGTGCGGTCTTGTTCGAAGTCCGGCGACCCGACTAGATTCCGTTTCCAGAGGCTCTCGGGAGCTCCATGTCGTCCCCTCTCAAACTCAATCTCGGCTGCGGCACCGACTGCCCCGCCGGCTGGGTCAACGTCGATCGCTATGCGACGGCAGGCGTCGATGTCGTCTGGGATCTGGAGACCTTCCCCTGGCCTTGGCCGGATTCATCGGTCGACGAGGTCATGCTGATCCACGTGCTGGAACAACATGGGCGCCACGACCAATGGCTTCCTGGCGATCATCAAGGAGCTGTGGCGGGTGTGCAGGGGCGGGGCCGAGGTGACGATCGTGGTGCCGCACCCGCGCCATGACGACTTCCTGGCTGATCCGACGCACGTACGCCCGATCCTGGACGATACCCTCAAGATGTTCGATCAGGGCTGGAACCTCGAAACGCGGCGCCAGGGAAGCTCCAACAGCCCGTTGGGGCTGATGCTCGGCGTCGATTTCCAGGTCTTCCGGATCGAGCAGCACCTGGAGGAACCTTGGAGAGGGCAACTCGAGCGGGGTGAACTCACTGAAGGGGACATCAGGACCGCGGCTCTCCGACACAACAACGTCATCAAGCAGACGCTGGTCAAATGGCGCGCAATCAAGCCGGCGGGCGGGCCAGCGTGAGGATGTGTCGGAGGTCGTCGGCGCTCGGTCGATCCGCGAGCGGCTTCGGGCGCCCGTTTCGTTTCAGGGCTTGTGAGGCGCGGCGTATTTCTCGATCGCGATCGCCAGCATCTGGTCGACCTCCGCGCCGATCGCGCCGCCGTCGCCCTTGATGCCGGCCTTCACCACCAGGGTCATGGCGTCGACATGGGCCTTGATCAGGGCGAGCTGCCGCTCGGTGGGGCTGGTCAGCCCATCGGTGAACTTGAACAGCGATCCTGCGAACTTGGTCAGCAGCGGATAGCCGAAGGTTGCGCCTTCGCCGCGGATCTCGTGCACGATGAGGTTGATGCTGGTGATCGCCTCGGCGCGATGATCGGCATCGCTGGCCGCTTGGCCCGCGAGCGCGACCAGCTTCTCGAGGTCGGCCTTGACGCGGTCGGGATAGCTGGCGCCGACCTCGGCGATCCGGTCCTCGGCCTTCTTCAGCAGGGACGCGTCGATCTTGCCGGGAACTCCCGGCCGGCCGCCGAGGCGTTCCAGCATGGTGTTGCGCGGTCGGATCAACTGCGGCTTGTCGGACATGTCGGGAACCTTCAGCTCGGCGACGTCTTGCGCCGGTCAGGGAAGTTGATGGGGATGCTCTTGCGGCGCCGGTCCGGGCCGAAATAGGTCGGGCACGAGACGAACGGCCGCGGGTTCTCGATCACCGACAAAAGCCGGCGCACCAGATTGTGGACGGAAACCGGCTTTGCCAGCACTTCGTTGGCGCCGGCATCGCGCGCCGCCATGACGCGGGCATGGTCGGAATAGGCGGTCAGCATGATGAACGGCATGAAGCGGATGCCGTCCGACTGGTGATTGCGGATCCATTTGAGCAGGTCGATGCCGGAGATCGGCTCCATCCGCCAGTCGGAGATGACGATGTCGACCGCCGGCGTTCCCTGGGCCTGCATCTGGGCGACGGAGTCCAGCAGGTCCATCGACTTCTTGGCATCGGCATGGGTGGTGATCTTGCCGACGCCGAGCTCCTTCAGGATCGAGCC
>CAXNIC010000287.1:0-6660 GCA_964201945.1 Alphaproteobacteria bacterium | reverse complement strand
CCCGGAACATGGCGTTGGGCAGAAGCTCGCTGACGGTGCCCGAAAACTCGATGACGTCTTCCTTCGGCATGCAAACTCCGCGAGAGGGGCTGAAACCGCGGGAAAATGGGCTCAAGGCCTCGGTCGGTCAAGGAAAAATGGCGATTCGGCGGGCTTTCCCTCAGCCACCGAACAGCCATTCCGCCGCAGCCGCACGCGACTCCGGCGGCTCGCCCGTGCCGCCCCAGCGGCGCCAGTCTTCCGGCGAGACCGGCTCGGCGGGGCGGAAGGCGAGGCTTGCCTCCCCTTCCAGCCGGCCGCTCACGAACAGGTGTTGCACGGCGGGGAAGGCCGGATGGCCGACCGGAACGTCGATCGCCCAGGCCAGCGGCACCCCCTCGGCAACCAGGCTCGCTTGGAAGGCGCGAAGCTGAGCCGGATCGCCGCGGACCTGACGCGGCCTCAGGTCATGGCCCAAGGCGAAGGCGGCCAGCGCGCCGGCCGCCTCGCCGATGTTCCATTCGACCGGGTGCAGGCGATAGCAGCCATTGGTGATGTGGGTGGCGCCGATGTTCTTGGCGGCGGCGATGAGATTCTCGATCCGGATCGGCAACAAAGCGCCGAGCGGGATCTGGAACGGCCGGGTGCGGCAGCTGACGCCGACGTCGTCGGGGCCGGAGTTGTGGATGTCGATCGGGTACCAGCCGACGCCGACCGAGTCGGGGAAATGGGCCGCGCGCGGGCCTGGCTGGAAGGCAGCCGACACTTCCTGCTCGACGATCGTCTTCATGGCGCGGATCCGCCGGCTCTCGCGGATGTAGGGGAACTTCGCAAGCCCATCGGCGCTGCCCATGATGTCGGGGCGGAGCTTGAGCTCGGGCGCGCCCAGGCGCTCGCCCGTCGCTGGCGCCTCGGTCTGAACCCAGTGGAGGAATCCGAGGCTGGCCCGCTTGGCGTCCTGAAGCGCCTTGGCGACGTCGAGCGGCGGCCGGTCGATCACCCCACCGTCGCGATAGTCGTTCCCCGGCCAGTTGAACATGGTGAGGTCGGCCGGATAGGCCGCGCCGAACTGATCGGCGTCGACCAGGCGGCGATAGGTCCAGAGGCCGCCCTTGGTGCCGGGCATGGTGTCGAAGACCTTGTAGGCGAGCCAGCCGCTCTCCTCGCCATAGATCTCGCCGCCATGGACCTGGATGCGGAGGCTGTAGGGCTGGCGATCGCGGAAATAGGCGTAACGCTCCGGCGCCGGGATGACGTGACGCTCGCCGTTCGGCCGTCTCTCCATGCCGAAGGTGTAGGTGAAGCTCTGCACGCAATGCGCCTTCGGCTCCTCGGGCTGCGCATGCGCTTCGCCGGTCTCCGCGATCGTCTCGGCGCCGCTCCGGTACTCGGCACCGGCCAGCGGCAGCAGGTCGCCGAGTTCGGTCGCATCAAGCACGATCTTCGGATGGAAGCGGAGCGCGCCCGTGCCCTCCAGCGAGACGGTGGTGACCGAGACGATGCGGTCGCCATCGACACCGACCGCCGCGAGCTTGTGGCGGAGATGGATGGTCAGGAGGCCTTGTTCGACGAAGGGCCGCAGCATCGCCTCCATCGCGGCGACCGCGACCCGCGGCTCGAAGGCGACGCGGGTCACCCAGCAGTTGCCGGGATTGAAGGTCGGACGCTGTCCGGCGGCAGTGGCGGCCGGGCGATAGTGGTCGCGGAGCGCGTCCCGCAGCCGGTAGTAGCTGGCGGTGCCGCCGAAGCTCTCGATGTGCTCGTGCTCGTCCAGCGCCGAGACGCCCTGCGCGGTCAGCTGGCCGCCCGGCCAATCGGTCTCCTCGATCAGGCAGACGCGCTGTCCCCGCCGCGCCGCCGCCAGGGCTGCGGCGACACCGCCGGTCCCGCCGCCGACGACCAGCACCTCGCACGCGACCTCCGCCGCCTGGTCGAGACCTTCGACCCGCACCAGCGCCACGGCCGGATCGCCGCTCACCGGCACCCGCATGACGTCGACCAGCGTGTCGAGCTTCGTTTCGATGACGGGCACAGTCATGCCTCCTTCAGGCGACCGTCGGGCCACGGCTCGGCGGAAAGCGTTCCTGGATGCGGCGGATCAGATGATCGCGGACCTCGCGGTAGGCGGCGAGGCGTGCCTCGCGCGAGCCCTCGGTGATCGTCGGATCGAAGGTCGGCCAGTATTCGACGTCGCAGGCCATGACCCGGGTCATCTCGAGGGCGCGGTGATGCGCTTCCGGCGACAGGGTGACGACCACGTCGAAGGAGGTATCCGCCAGCGTGTCGAAGGCCTTCTGCTTGTGCCGGCCGATCTCGATGCCGATCTCGCGCATGACCTCGACGGCGAAGGGATCGACGTCGAGGCCGCGCACGCCGACGGAATCGACATAGACCCGGTTGCCGTGCAGGTGCTTGAGATAGCCCTCCGCCATCGGCGAGCGCACCGCGTTCTGGGTGCAGGCGAAGAGGACCGCGGAGGGAAGCGCCGGCATTTCGGCTAAACCCGGAGATGCAGCGCGCAGATGAGGGTGAAGAGCCGGCGCGCGGTGTCGAGATCGAGGTCGACCTTGCCGGCGAGCCGTTCGGTCAGAAGCTCGGAGCCTTCGTTGTGGAGCGAGCGGCGGCCCATGTCGATCGCTTCGATCTGGCTCGGGCTCGCCTGGCGGATGGCGGCGTAATAGCTGTCGCAGAGGGTAAAGTAGTCCTTGATGACCCGGCGGAAGGGACCGAGCGACAGGCCGATCAGCCGCAGCGCCTCGCCGTCCCCGCTCGATCCATGCGAGCGGATGTCCAGCATCAGCCGGTTCTCTTCGACGAAGATCCGGACGTGGTAGGGGCCGGCCTCGCCGCCGACGAGGGCGAAATTGTTGCTCTCGATCAGGTCGTAGGCGGCGACCGCCCGCTCGTGATCGACCTCAGGACCGCGCCTGACGATGCTCGCTTCGTCGAGCGAGATGCGGGCGATGCGGCCGGGCAACGACATGGCGGCTCATCGCCGGTTGAGGCGGACGGCGACCGAACGGGCATGGGCCGGCAGTCCCTCGGCCTCGGCCAGGCGGATCGCCGCCGGGCCGATCCGCGCCAGCGCGTCGGCGGTGCAGCCGACCAGGGTCGTCCGCTTCAGGAAATCGAAGACCGAGAGACCGGAGGAGAAACGCGCGGTGCGCGAGGTCGGCAGCACGTGGTTAGGGCCTGCAACATAGTCGCCGATGGCTTCCGGTGTATGGCGGCCGAGGAAGATCGCGCCGGCATGACGGATGCGGGCGGCGAAGGCGCGCGGATCGGCGAAGGCGAGTTCCAGGTGCTCGGGCGCGAGACGGTTGACCAGGGGAACCGCGTCGACGACCGCACGGACCAGGATCGCAGCGCCGTGATTCTCCCAGCTCGCCCTGGCGACGTCCGGCTTCGGCAACGTCTTCAGATGGCTCTCGACCGCCGCGAAGACGGCGTCAATGAACCCGGCGTCGTCGGCGATCAGGATCGACTGGGAGACAGGATCGTGCTCGGCCTGGGAAAGGAGGTCAGCGGCGATCCAGCTCGGGTCGTTGTCGCGGTCGGCGACCACCAGGATCTCCGACGGACCGGCGATCGAGTCGATGCCGACCCGGCCATAGACCATCCGCTTGGCGGTCGCGACATAGGCATTACCGGGGCCGACGATCTTATCGACGGCGGCGATGGTGGCGGTGCCGTAGGCGAGCGCGCCGACCGCCTGGGCGCCGCCGACGCGGTAGATCTCGTCGACACCGGCGAGCCTCGCCGCCGCCAGCACCAGCGCATTGACGACGCCGTCCGGCGTCGGCACCACCATGGCGAGGCGATCGACGCCTGCGACCTTGGCTGGGATCGCGTTCATCAGCACCGAGCTCGGATAAGCCGCTCGGCCGCCCGGCACATAGAGGCCGACCGACTCCAGCGGCTTCCAGACGAGGCCGAGCGAGACCCCCTCCTCGTCTTCGAAATCCAGATCCGCCGGGGTCTGGCGACGGTGGAAGGCCTCGATGCGGCGCGCGGCGAGTTCCAACGCGTCCCGCGTCTCGGCCGGAATGGACTTCGCCGCCGCGTCGATCTCGCCTTCGGCGAAGCGGAGCCCGATCTTGGCGAGATCGAGGCGGTCGAAGCGCTGGGTGTAGTCGAACAGCGCCTGGTCGCCGCGGGCGCGCACGTCATCGAGAATATTGCGAACCACGGCCGAGACGTCGTCGGTCACCGCCTCGCGGTCGGCGAGCAACGTCTCGAAGGCGGCCGCGAAGTCCGGGGCCGAAGCGTCAAGGCGCCTCGGCATCAGGCTGCACGCGCATCGACGCCGGCGGCGACGCGGAAGCGCTCGAGCCAGTGACGGATCTGCTCACTTCGGGTCTTGAACGCCGAGCGGTTGACCGCGAAGCGGGTGGTGACATCGGCGATGTGCTCGACCTCGACCAGGCCGTTTTCGCGGAGAGTACGGCCGGAGGCGACGAGGTCGACGATGCGCCGGCAGAGCCCGAGCTGCGGCGCCAACTCGAGCGCGCCGTTCAGCTTGATGCACTCGGCCTGGACACCGCGGCGGGCAAAGTGCCGCTTGGTGACTTCCGGATACTTGGTGGCGACGCGGAGATGGCTCCAGCGCTGCGGGTCCTCGGTCTGGGCCAGATCCTTGGCCTCGGCGACCGCGAGACGGCACTTGCCGATGCCGAGATCCAGCGGCGTGTAGATCTCCGAGTAGTTGAACTCCATCAGCACGTCGGACCCAGCCAATGCCATGTGGGCGGCGCCGAAGGCGAGGAACGTGGCGACGTCGAAGGAGCGCACCCGGATGATCGAGAGGCCGGGCACATTGGTCTGGAACTGGAGCTGGCGAGACTCCTCGTCAGCGAAGGCGCTCTCGGGCTCGATCCCGGCGGCCCGGATCACCGGCATCGCCTCTGAGAGGATGCGGCCCTTCGGCACGGCGAGGACCAGGGAGTCGGCGGCAGGCACGGCGGTCAGTCCTTGTGCGCCGGACGGAAGATCGTCGGCCAGGGCTGGCCGAAATCGTCGAGGCGGCAGGACAGCTTCTCGATCTCCAGCCGGATCGCGGCATTGCCGGAAAAGAGGAGATCGACGACGCCGTCCCCCATCTCCATGGCGAGAAGCGCCAGGATGCGATCGCCGTCCGCCTGCTCCACGCCGCGCCGGCGGACCCGTCCGACATGTTCGAAGATCACCGCGGTGGTGATGCGCTCGCCGGCGGCATCGCCGCGGTCGCTCTCCCAGCGATAACGGCTGACCGCCATCATGAACCGGCGCTCTTCGGGAAAGTAGCGCATGTCGTTGACGGGAACGGCGGCATCCTGGAGTGCTGCCGAAAGGATCGCCAGGTCCTCTGCGTCCTCCGCCTTCAGCTTGAGCGGCTTGTCGGCCACGATCGCGCGCCTCACTCGTCGGCGGCGGCGACCGCCGGTCGCACGCGCTCGATCATGGCGCCGCAGGCGCCGAGCTTCTCCTCGATCCGCTCATAGCCGCGATCGAGGTGATAGACGCGGTTGACCTCGGTCACGCCCTCGGCGGCGAGGCCGGCGAGCACGAGCGAGACCGAGGCGCGGAGGTCGGTCGCCATCACCGGCGCGCCGTTCAGCTTCTTGACGCCGCGGACCAGGGCGGAGGACTGGTGAACGGTGATGTTGGCGCCCATGCGGGAGAGCTCGGGCACGTGCATGAAGCGGTTCTCGAAGATGGTCTCGGTGACCATCGATGCTCCCGAGGCGACGGTCATCAGCGTCAACAACTGCGCCTGCAGATCGGTCGGGAAGCCCGGATAGGGCTCGGTGATGACGTCGGTGCCGATGAGGCCGTTGGTGCCGGAGATGCGGACGCCGTCGGCGGTGCTGGTGACGGCGACGCCGGCCTCGGCCAAGTGCTTCGCCAGCGCCTCGATGGTCGCCAGCTTGACGCCGACCAGCTCGACGTCACCCCCGGTGATGGCCGCGGCGATGGCGTAGGTGCCGGCCTCGATGCGGTCGGCGACCACGGGATAGGTCGTGCCGACCAGGCGCTTCTGGCCGGTGATGCGGATAGTGTCGGAGCCGGCGCCCTCGATGTCGGCGCCCATCGCCTTCAGGCAGCGGCAGAGATCGACGATCTCGGGCTCGCGGGCGGCGTTCACCAGCACGCTCTCGCCATCGGCGAGGGAGGCCGCCATCACCAGGTTCTCGGTGGCGCCGACGGAGACCGACGGGAAGACATAGCGCCCGCCCTTGAGGCCGTTCGGCGCCCTCGCCTCGATATAGCCCTGCTGCAGGTCGATCTCGGCGCCGAGCGCCTGGAGCCCCTTCAGATGCAGGTCGACGGGCCGGGCACCGATGGCGCAGCCGCCCGGCAGCGACACCCGGGCCTTTCCGGCCCGTGCCACCAGGGGGCCGAGCACCAGCACGGACGCCCGCATCTTGCGGACGAGGTCGTAGGGCGCGGTGGTATTGGTGATCTCGCCCGCGGTCAGCTTGAGCGCCTTGCCGGTGTGGCCGCCGGAGGCGAAGCCGTCCATGCCGATCTCGACGCCGTGCTGGGCGAGCAAGGTCGCCAGCGTCGAGATGTCGGCGAGGTGCGGCAGGTTGACCAGGGTGAGCGTCTCCTCGGTCAGGAGACTGGCGCACATCAGCGGCAGGGCCGCGTTCTTGGCCCCCGAGATGGGGATACGTCCGGAGAGCCGCCGGCCGCCCTGGA
>CAXNIC010000286.1:0-6677 GCA_964201945.1 Alphaproteobacteria bacterium | reverse complement strand
CCCGACGTGATCTCCAGTATCTCCTATTCCGGGCCGATGACGCGCACGGTCGCCGACGCAGCATTGATGTTCGGCGTGCTGGCGGGACCGGAGCCGGACGATCCCTGGAGCCTCGGCGGCACCCTCAAGCCGGTCTCCGCCGGGCTGGTCGGCAACCGCATCGCCGGAATGAAGATCGGCTACATCCGCCGCATGGCGAACCCGGATGTCGACGCCGAGGTGCAGGCGGCGACCGAGGCGGCGCTGAAGACGCTGTCCGATCTCGGTGCCGAGGTCGAGGAGGTCACCGACCAGATCGACTGGATCGAGGAGGACGGCCGCATCCTGATGCGGACCGGCATGTGGACCAAGAGCAGGGGAGACCTCGAGCGTTGGGGCAACCAGTTCGATCCATCCTATCGCGACTTCATGGAGGACGGCCGCAAGGTCACCATGGAGCGGCTGCGCGAAGCCGAGAGCGCGCGTACCCGGCTCTACCAGGCGGTCCAGCGCCTGTTCGGCCGCTACGACCTGCTGGCCTCGCCGTCGCTGGTGGTGCCGGCGCTGAAGGTGAGCCATCACGCATCCCGCGACCAGGTGATGGTGAACGGCAAACCGCAGGGCTTCACACGCACCGGCTTCAGCTCCTACCTCTATGCCTTCAACCTGACCGGCCATCCCGCCATCTCGGTCCCCAATGGCTGGAACGCCGCCGGCCTGCCGATCGGCTTCCAGCTCGTCGGGCGCTGGTGGGCGGACAATGACATGCTGCGCCTCGCGGCGATGCTGGAGATCGCCCGGCCCTGGGCGCAGCGCCGCCCGCCGCATTGGGGCGGCGTGAAGTAGGCGCTACGCGTCGATCGTCGCCGGCGCGGGGCGTTCGGCAAGCCAGCGTGACGCCGCCAACGCCGCTTCTCCGGCCGCCGCCTCGATCGGCGCGCCCGCGCCGAGCTGCGCCACGAGGTGGCCGGCGAAGGTGTCGCCGGCGCCGACCGTGATCTGCCCGGGCGGCGCGACAGGACCCGGCGGGACCGATGTCTCACTTTGCGGAGTCACGACGAGAAGCGGGCCGGGACCGTCCGTCAAGATGAGCCCCCGGACCTGGCCGCCTGTCGTCTCCTGCGCGCGCATCCACACCGCGTGCGGCGCCTCGTCGGTGTCGGAACGCGAGACGACCACGTGGCTGCCAGGATAGCGGCCGGCACGGTCGCGCAGCGGCAGCTGGACGAGTACCGGCGCGGCCTCACGTACGCAAGGCATGACCGAGATGGCCGCCCAGCAATTGACATAGGCGCCGTCGAAGTCGGCGCGATCGGGCAGGACCGGCAAGGGCCGATTGGCGAGCATGTTGGAGAAGATCAGGGTCCGCTCGCCGTCGGGGTCGACGAGGATGTCATAGGCGTTGGTCTGCGGCGTGCGCCGCACGGCGCTGGTGTCGATGCCGACGTCCCGCAGTCTCTGGAACAAGGCGCGGCCGATCTCGTCCTCGCCCAGCACGCAGGCGAGCGTGACCTCGTGTCCTGCCGCTCTCAGCGCATTGGCCGAATACCAGCCGGCCCCACCGATCTGCGTCGCGACGTCCGTGCGCAGGTGGCGTGCGCCCGGCCGCAGCTTTTCCGCCAGGGTCCAAATGCGGTCGGCATTGACGTTGGCGACGACGAGAAAGCGCGCCATTCGCGGCTCAGGACCGGGCGGCGACCGCGACGGCGGCGCCGGCCATGATGCCGCCGGTGACGCGATTGACGATCTTTATCGCGCGCGTACTGGCGAAGGCGCGTCGCGCGCGCGACGCGAGGACCACGTAGCCGACCAAGATGGCGCCGTAGACGACGATCTGGGACGCGACCAGCATCGAGTAGTCGGCGACGGTGATCGCCTCCAGCGGCAGCAGTGTGGGCAGGAGGGCCAGGTAGAACAGCATGGTCTTGGGATTGCCGGAGCCGACGGCGATGCCACCGAGGAAGAGGCGGAGGCCTTCGCCGCGCATCGGAGCAACCTCGGTCAGCGGCGTCGCCGGGGCCGTCCACAGCTTCCAGGCGAGATAGAGCAGGTAGGCGGCGCCCGCGTACTTGATCGCGACGAACAGTGCATGGAAGGTCTCGGCCAGCACCGCGAGGCCGAGGACGGCGCCGGTCAGCCAGAGGATGTCGCTGATCAGGAGGCCGAGGCAGAAGGCCGGCGCACCCGCGGTGCCGCGTCCGAGGACGCGCGCCACCAGAGCCGCCAGGGTCGGCCCCGGCGCGGCGCAGGCGACGCCGAGGACGGCCGCGAAGGCGAGGAGGGCGGTCAGGTCCATATCGTCAGCCCTTCTTCGCGGCGGCGCGGGCGATGGCCTCCATCACCAGCTGCTCGGCGCCGGCGGCGTCGACCCATTTCAGGATCTTCGCCCATTTTCCCTTCTCGAGATCCTTGTAATGCTCGAAGAAGTGGGAGATCTGCTCGCAGAGCACCGTCGGCAGGTCCTGATAGTTTTTCACGCCGGTGTAGAACGGGTGGAGCTTGTCGACCGGCACGGCCAGGATCTTCTCATCCATCCCGGCATTGTCCTCCATCATCAGCGCGCCCACGGGTCGGCAGCGGATGATGGCGCCCGGCACCACCGGCACCTGGCCGACGACAATAACGTCGCAGGGATCGCCATCGCCCGACAGCGTGTGCGGGATGAAGCCGTAGTTTCCTGGATAGAACATCGCGGTATGCAGGAAGCGGTCGACGAACAGCGCGCCGGACGCCTTGTCCATCTCGTACTTGACCGGAACCCCGCCCAGCGGGATCTCGATCAACACGTTCAGGTCCTTGGGCGGATTAGGCCCGATCGGGATCTTGGAAAGGTCCATGCGGGATCAGTACGCCAGCGCCCAGCCGTCGCGGCGGGGATCGGATCCCGCCATGCGGACGCCGTTCGGCAGGATGCGGATGGCCTCGACGCTGCAGGCGCCTTCGAGGTCGCCGATCACCTTCACCGGGTGGCCCTTCTTCTTGAGGCCGTCCACCGTGTCCTTGGAGAAGCGTCCTTCGAGCGTCACCATGTCCTCGCCGGTATGCGGGTAGTTGGCGGCCTGGCCCGGCTGCATGCAGGTCCAGCGCGGCATCTCGAGCGCCTGCTGCGGGTCGTAGCCATGTTCGATCATCGCGACCAGCACCTGGAAATTCACCTGCACCTGGTTGTCGGCGCCCGGCGTGCCGAAGGTGCACCAGGGCTTGCCGTCCTTCATCACCAGCGGCGCGTTCATGGTGTGCCGCACGCGCTTGCCCGGCTTCAGCTGGTTGGCGTGGCCATCTTCCAGGTGCCAATAGGCCATACGGTTGTTCAGCAGGATGCCGGTGTCGCCGGCGATCACGCCGGAGCCGAAGGCCGAGTTGATGCTCTGGATCGCGGAGACCGCGTTCCCCTCGGCGTCGACCACGCAATAATACGTGGTGTCGCCGCCGGCGGCGGCGGAGAAACGTTCCGGCGCCGCGGCCTTGGTGCGGTCGATGCGGGCGGCGCATTCATCGGCATAGGCATCCGACAGCAGACGTTCGAGCGGCACCTGGCCGTGACGTGGGTCGGTGCCGAAGCGCTCGCGGTCGAGGAAGGCCAGCTTCCGGGCCTCGATGAGGATGTGGAGGAGCTCGGCCGAGCCGGGCTTCAGACTTTTCAGGTCGAAGCGCTCGGCGATCTTGAGCTCCTGCAGCATGACGAAGCCGGTCGAGTTCGGCGGCGTCTGCCGGACTTCGTAGCCGCGGTACTTGATCGAGATCGGCGCCACCCGCTCGGCCTGGCAGCCGGCGAGGTCGCGCTCGGTCAGCAGCACGCCCTGGGCCTGGCAGGCGGCGGCGAGGCGCTTGGCGAGCTTGCCGCGATAGAAGCCCTCGGCGCCGTCGGCAGCGATCTCTTCCAGCGTGCGGGCGAGATCCTCCTGCACGATCAGGGTGCCGACATCTGGCCCGCGGCCGGTCTTCGGATCGAGGAAGATTTTGGCGCTGCGCGGATCGGGGGAGAGGATGCCCCTCGCTTCATCGGCGAAGTGCGCGTAGCCGTGGGTGGCGGCGAAGCCGGTGCGGGCATAGTCGATGGCGGTCGCGAACAGCTTCGACCAGGGAAGCTTTCCATGCGCCTTATGCATCATCGCCATGCCGGCGACCGTGCCGGGGATCGAGGTCGAGAGGGGGCCTGAGACGGGGATCCCGCCTTCCTTGCGGTAGCGCTCGACCGTCGCCTGTTCGGGTGCCGCGCCGGTGCCGTTGTAGCAGATGCCTTCGCCCGATCCGGCCAGCGCGATGTGATAGAAGCCGTCGCCGCCGATGCCCGACATCATCGGCTCGACCACGCCGAGGGTGAAGCAGATGGCGACGCTGGCATCGACCGCGTTGCCGCCGGCACGCAGCACGTCGAAGCCGGCCTGGGTCGCCAGCGGATGGTTGGTGGCGACGGCGCCGCGGCGCCCCATGATGAGCGGGCGGTGGCTACGGGGATCGGGAAGCATGGCGGCCTCGGGGAGAGTGGAGCGGGGAGGGACGGCCATCTTGCGCCGGCTCGCGCCGTCCGACTAGGCTCGTTTTCCGATCCTCAAAAGCCCCCTCCTCGACTCCGGACCCCTTTAGATGACCAAGCGCCTGGCGATCGCCAAGTTCGCCCATGAGAGCAATTCCTTCACCCCGGGCGAGACCGGCGATGCCGACTTCCAGGCCTATGGCTGGCATCGGGGCGAGGGTGCCAGGGCACATTACGCCGGCACGCGGACCTCGATCGGCGCCGCCCTCGACTTCCTGGGCGCTCATCCCGACTGGCAGGGGACGCTGCTGACCTGCACGGCGGCGAACCCGGCGGGGCCGGTGGCGGATGCCACGTTCGAGCGGATCATGGGCGAGATCGTCGACGGCCTTAAAGGGCAGAGCTGGGACGCGGTCTATCTCTGCCTGCATGGCGCCATGCTGCGAACGAGCAATCCGAAGGCCGATGAGGAGATCATCGACCGCGTGCGGGCGGTGGTCGGCAAGACGCCGATCGGCGTCAGCTACGACCTGCACGGCCATCCGGGCGAGCCACAGATCAAGAACGCCACCGTCGCCGTCGGCTACAAGACCCACCCGCATGTCGACATGTACGAGACGACGGAGAAAACGCTCCGCCTGCTCGCATCCGCGGTCGAGGGCCGGATCCGTCCTGTGGGCGCGCTTGCCCGCGTCACCTCGATGCTGCCGAGCCACAACATGCGCACCACCGGCGACGGGCCGATGGCCGAGCTGGAAGCGATTGCCGCCGCGGTGGAAAAGCGTCACGGCCTGCTGGACGTGACGGTGTTCGGCGGCTTCCCCTATGCCGATACGCCCTATGCCGGTGGCTCGATCATGGTCCATGCCGACGGCGATGCCGCGCTCGCCCAGCGCGTCGCCGACGAGGTGGCAGCCGAGGCGCTGAAGCGGGCGCCCCGCTTCCAGGTCGAGCTGCCGTCACCGGAGGAGGCGATCCGGATGGCGCTCGCTTCGCCGCCGGGACCGACGATGGTGCTGGAGAATTCAGACAATCCCGGCTCCGGCGGCATCGGCGACACCACTGGGCTCTTCGCAGCGCTCCTAAAGGCGAAACCGCAGGTGCCGACCGCCTTCGCCTTCTTCCGCGATCCCGAGGTCATCGCCCAGGCGCATGCCGCCGGTGTCGACGCGGTACTGGATGTCGCCCTCGGCGGCAAGCAGTCGAAGCTCTTCGGCGACCCGATCCCGGTGAAAGCCAAGGTGACGATGCTGACGGACGGCAGGTTCCGGAACGTCGGGCCGATGTCGACTCACCTCGAGGTTGATCTCGGCCGGACGGCCCTGGTCGAGGTCGAGGGCATCAAGGTCATCCTGACCGGACACTGCATCTCACCGAACGATCCGGGCTTCCTCCTGGTGCACGGCATCGATCCGGGGAAGCTGCGCCTGCTCTGCGTCAAGGCGAAGAACCACATCCGCGCCGGCTTCACCCGATACACGAAGGTTATGATCGACTGCGACACGCCGGGACCGGCGGCGCTCAACCTCAAGCACTTCACCTTCCACCACGTGCCGCCGGCGATCAGGCCTTGAAGCGGTCGGGCTGCGCCTCGTCCTCGGCTGCGCCGTCGTCGATCCTGTCGGCCTCGAACAGGGTGGTGAGCTCGGCCGCGGCTTCCTGAGCGCTTTGCATCACCTTGCGCTCGTCCTGGTAGAAGGCATGCGCCTGGCGGAGCGCGCGATCGTCGTGCTCGGCGAACACCTCGACTGCCCGCTTGATCCGCTTCTCGGGGACCCCGAGCTCGGTCATCACCAGCCTCGAGAGCTTGAGGCTGGAGTGGAAGGTCTCGCGAACGATGTGGGTCAGGCCGCGATCCATCAGCAGGTGCACGTGGCGGCGGTTGCGGGCGCGCGAGATCACCTTCAGATGCGGGAAGTACCTGCGCGCGATCTCGGCGAGGCGGAGCGTCTCCTCCAGCTCGTCGACCGCGATCACCAGGATCCTGGCCTCGGCGGCGCCGGCGGCGCGCAGCAGCTCGAGCCGGGTCGGATCGCCGAAATAGACCACGGTGCCGAAGCGCCGGAGCACGTCGACCTGGCCCTGGTCCTTGTCCAAGGCGGTGAACGGGATGCCCTGGAGGCGAAGCAGCCGGCCGACGATCTGGCCCATGCGGCCGAAGCCGCAGATGATCACCGGCGTGCCCTGGGACTCGATGTTGTCGTAGACCGGCTCGACCGGC
>CAXNIC010000285.1:0-6699 GCA_964201945.1 Alphaproteobacteria bacterium | reverse complement strand
CGAGCCACATCTGATGATTGAAGTAGGCGGGCTGCGGCAGCAGCACCTCGTCGCCGGGGCCGGCCAGGATCTGCATGGCGAGGCAATAGGCCTGGTTGCAGCCCGCCGTGATGGCGACGGCGTCGGGCGCGATGTCGGCGCCGTAGAAGCCGCTCATATGGCGGGCGAGCGCCTGGCGAAGCGCCGGCAGCCCTTCGATCTCGGTGTAGCGGTGCGAGCCTTCATCGGCGACCAGCCGGGCCAGGTGCTCGGTCAGCGCCTTCGGTGGGGGATAGCCCGGCACCGCCTGCGCCACGTCGATCAGGGGGCGGTGCTCGGGAAAGCGGCGGCCGGCGATCCACGCCCGCGTCTCGGCGATGGCGGGAGCGGCGACCGCCTCCCAGGCCGGGTTGGTGGCGTAGAGCATGGTGTCTTCAGAATCCTCGGAGCGGCAGGTGCGGCCCGCGGCGGAGCCAGTTGTCGGCGGGATAGTGCGCGATGCCGTCGATGACGTGGAGCGAGTAGGCGACGCGCGAGAGTGCCGAGCGGTTGGCGGCGCTCCAGTGCGGTGACAGGCCATCCAGCAACACGAGCGTGCCTTTCTTCGCCTCCAGCGGCACATAGCCGGTGGGCGGCTCGGGAAGGGGGCGGGGATCCAGGTCCTCGAAGGCGACCCCGCCCTCGGTCCGCCGAAAGCGCCGCTTCAGGCCAAGGCGGTGCCCACCCGGAAGCGCCCAGAGGCAGCCATTGTCGAGCGTGGCGTCCTCGAGCGCGAACCAGAAACCGTGGACGCTGACCGGATCGGTATAGAGGAAGGTCGCGTCCTGATGAGCGCCGACCTCGCCGCCGATCCCCGGCGGCTTCAGGATGATCATGGACTGAAGCAGCTGCGGCTGCCGCACGCCGATCGCGGCTGCGATCGCCGCCAGCCGCGGATCGCGCGAGAAGGCGGCGAAGTCGGGATCGAGATCGTGCAGCGCATGGCCGATCTTGTTGATGGCGCGCCGCTTCGCCACCGTGAGCCGGCCGGCGCCGTCGACCGCCTCGGCCTCGAAGAAGCAGCGGACGGTATCGCCCGAATCCAGAAAATAGTCGTCGGTGGTCCGCACCTGCTCGTCGGTGGTGAAAACCGAGACGGTCGCCGGATCGAAGGCGTCGATGAGATCGTAGCTGCGGGCCACCAGCCGGTCGCAGGCGGCGGGACCGGCGAACCCGTCGATCTTCAGGAACCCGTCGCGGCGGTAGGCCGCAAGGTCGGCGTCGCTCAGCATCGGGAAATCATAGCATCGGAACCCTCCCCCGCGCCGGGCGCGGGGGAGGGACGCCGCCTAAGCCGTCGTGTAGGCGGTCTTGACCGTGGTGTAGAACTCGGCGGCGTAGCGGCCCTGCTCGCGCGGGCCGTAGCTCGAGCCCTTCCGGCCGCCGAACGGCACGTGGTAGTCGACGCCGGCGGTCGGCAGGTTGACCATCACCATGCCGGCCTGCGAGGAGCGCTTGAAGTCGTTCGCATGCTTCAGCGAGGTGGTGCAGATGCCGGCCGAGAGGCCGAACTCGGTGTCGTTGGCGACCGACAGCGCCTCGTCGTAGCCCTTGACCCGGATGACGTTGGCGACAGGGCCGAAGACTTCCTCGCGGCTGATCCGCATCGCGTTGGTGGTCTCGGTGAACAGCGCGGGGGAGAGATAGAAGCCCTCGGTCTCGCGGTTCAGCCGCTCGCCGCCGAAGGCCAGCTTGGCGCCTTCCTTCTTGGCGATGTCGATGTAGTTGATGTCCTGGTCGAGCTGGCTCTGGTCGACCACCGGGCCGATCTGGGTCTCCGGCTTCAGCGCGTCGCCGATCTTGAGCGCCTTCAGGCCGTCGATCATGGCGCCGACGAACTTGTCGTGGATGCCCTCGGTCACGATCAGGCGCGAGGACGCGGTGCAGCGCTGGCCGGTCGAGTAGTAGGCGCCCTGGATCGAGCAGTTGACCGCGGTCTTGAGGTCGGCGTCGTCGAGGACGACCAGCGGGTTCTTGCCGCCCATCTCCAGCTGCACCTTGGCCATGCGCTCGATCGCCGAGCGGGCGACGTTGCGGCCGGTCTGCACCGAGCCGGTGAAGCTGATGCCGGCGATGCGCTTGTCGGCCAGGATGGCAGCGCCGACGTCGGATCCCCGGCCCATCACCAGGTTGAAGACGCCCTTCGGCAGGCCGGCCCGGCTGATGATCTCCGACAGCGCCCAGGCGCTGCCCGGGACCAGGTCGGCCGGCTTGAAGACGACGCAGTTTCCATAGGCCAGCGCCGGCGCGATCTTCCAGGCCGGGATCGCGATCGGGAAGTTCCAAGGCGTGATGATGCCGACCACACCGATCGGCTCACGGGTGATCTCGACATCGACGTTGGGGCGCACCGAGGTCAGCTTCTCGCCGGACTGGCGCAGCACCTCGCCGGCGAAGAACTTGAAGATGTTGCCGGCACGGTTGGCCTCGCCGATGCCTTCGGGCTTGGTCTTGCCTTCCTCGCGGGAGAGCAGCGTGCCGAGCTCCTCCTGGCGGGCCAGGATCTCGGTTCCGATCTTGTCGAGCAGGTCGGCGCGGGCCTGGAGGCCATGGCGCGACCACGCCGGGAAGGCGTCATGGGCGGCGGCGATCGCCTGGCTGGCCTGAGCGGCGTCGGCGCGGGTGTATTCGCCCACCACGTCGGCGAGGTTGGACGGGTTGATGTTGCGGCCGACGGACTTGCCCTCGACCCATTCGCCGGCGATCAGATTGCGATGAACGGCCATGTCGCGCCTCTTTGGATGATGCCCCTGGAAAGAGCGCGATTGGCGCCTCGCCGGCCGGGCTTGTCAAGGCGGCTGGATATGGTCTTTCACCGGTCGCCACATGGCGCTGGCCTGAGCCCCGGTCCGTTCGTAGCTTCGGCGGATGACTGCGGCTGATACCCTCCATGCGGACCTGGTCCGCCTCGGCCTGATCCGGCCGGGCGAGCATCCGCCGGCGACGCCGCTGGCGGGCGGGGTCTCCTCGGATATCTGGAAGGTCGACCTTCCGGCAGGCCCCATCGCCGTCAAGCGGGCGCTGGCCAAGCTCAAGGTCGCGCAGGACTGGCGGGCCCCCGTCGAGCGTTCGCGCTACGAAATCCGGTGGTTTCGCACCGTCGCCCGCATCCTGCCTGAGGCAGTGCCGGCGCTGGTCGCGGCCGACGAGGAGGCCGGAGTCTTTGCCATGGCCTATCTCGATCCCGCGCAGCATCCGCTTTGGAAGCGCCAGCTCCTCGACGGTCTGGTCCAGGTCTCGACGGCAACGGAGGTCGGATCGCGGCTCGTTCGTATCCATGCCGGCACCGCCGGCGATCGGACGATCCCGGCACAATTCCCGACCGACCGGATCTTTCACGAGATCCGGCTCGCGCCGTACCTGGAAGCGGCGGCGGCGCGGCATCCCGATCGCGCCGAGGCGCTGCACCGCATCGTCGCCACCACCGCGTCCACCAAGCGGGCGCTGGTGCATGGCGACGTCAGCCCGAAGAACATCCTGGTCGGGCCGAACGGGCCGATCTTCCTGGATGCCGAATGCGCCTGGTTCGGCGATCCGGCCTTCGATCTCGCCTTCTGCCTCAACCACCTGCTGCTGAAATGCCTGGTGCGGCCGGAGGCAGTGACCGCGCTGCTGGCCTCGTTCGCAGGCATGAGCCGGAGCTATCTCGCCGGCGTCGACTGGGAGCCGGCTGCTGGTCTCGAGGCGCGGGCGGCGGTGCTGCTGCCCGGCCTCCTCCTCGCCCGCGTCGACGGCAAGTCCCCGGCCGAGTACGTCACCGCGGAGGCGGACAAGGAGAAAGTCCGCCGCGCCGCGCGCCATCTGCTGGCGGAGCCACCGGCCCGCCTTGCCCTCATCGCCGAACGCTGGAAGCAGGAACTCGCATGAGCCCGACCAAGATCGTCCATGTCCATGGCCGCCGGATCTGGGACTCGCGCGGCCGCCCGACCGTCGAGGTCGAGGTCAGACTGGAGGGCGGCGCGATCGGCCGTGCCATCGCGCCGGCCGGCGCCTCGACAGGATCGGGCGAAGCCGTGGATCTCCGCGACGGCGGCGAACGCGTCGGCGGCTACGACGTGACCCGCGCCGTGTCCCATGTCTCCGGTGAGATCGGGGCCTTGATCAAGGGCATGGACGCGGCCGACCAGACGGGCGTCGACGAGCGGATGATCGAGCGGGACGGCACGGCCAACAAGGGACGCCTCGGCGGCAATGCGCTGATCGCGACATCGATGGCGGTCGCTCACGCCGCGGCAGCCGCGGCCGGGCAGCCGCTCTGGCAGTATCTCGGTGGCTCCGGCCCGCTGCCGCTGCCCGAGATCCAGATCTTCGGCGGCGGCGCGCATGCCGGAAAGCGCGTCGACCTGCAGGACTTCATGGTGATCGCCATCGGCGCCACCGACTTCGCCCAGGCGCTCGACTGGACGGCCGAGGTCTATCTCGCCGCCGGCAAGCTGATGGCGGAGGCCGGCAAGCTCGCCGGCGTCGCCGACGAGGGCGGCTACTGGCCGGTCTTCGACTCGAACGAGGAGGCGGTCGAGACCCTGGTCCGCGCCATCGAGAAGGCGGGCTTCACGCCCGGCATCGAGATCGGGATCGCGCTCGATATTGCCGCCAGCAATTTCGGCCGTGGCGGCCGTTACCGGCTGGCGAAGGACGGGCGCGAGCTCGACTCCGACGGGATCTCGGAGATGCTGCTGGGTTGGCTGAAGCGCTATCCCATCGTCTCGATCGAGGATCCGCTGGCCGAGGACGACCCCGACGCCTTCGCCCGTTTCACCAAGGCGGCGGGACCGAAGGTGCAGGTGGTCGGCGACGACTTCGTCGTCACCAGCGCGCGCCGCATCGGCGAGGCGGCGAGGGCAGGGGCCTGCAACACCGCGCTGATCAAGCCGAACCAGGCGGGCACGCTGACCGAGACCAAGGCGGCGTTCGACGAGGCACGGCGGGTCGGCTACGGCGCCATCGTCTCGGCGCGCTCGGGCGAGACCGAGGACGTCACCATCGTCCATCTCGCGGTCGGCTGGGGCGCGCCGCAGCTCAAGGTCGGATCGTTCACGCGCTCGGAGCGCATGGCCAAGTGGAACGAGGGCCTGCGCCTGGCCGAGGCCATCGGCGGCCGCCTGCCGCCGGCGAGCGACTTCGCCTGGGGGAGGTGAGGGGAGTCGGTCGCAGCCGTCAGGCCGCGACCTTCTCCAGCAGCTTCCGCCGGAGCGGCATCTGGGTCATGCGGTGGACGTGGTCGACCACGTCCGACCCGAACTTCTCCTGCACCAGCTTCAGATATGTGGGGCTGTTGAAGTAGGTCTGCCAGGCGTGGTCGCGGAACTTGAGAATCTCGCCCGAGGTCAGGAACTTGGTGCGGAGCGGCTTTGATTCGTAGCCGTGCTGGGAGTAGTGGTGCCACTTCTCCGGCAGATCCATCTTGCTCTCGACCGCCATGCGGTAGAGCGGCGATCCCGGATAGGCCATGGCCGAATAGAAGTTCCCGAACTCGCAGTTGAGCGCGAGCGCCATGTCCAGCGTCTCCTGCATGCGCTCATGCGTGTCGTCGGGCAGGCCGAAGATGTAGTTGCCGAGCACGTGGATGCCGGCGTCCTTGATGCGGTTGACGGTGTCGGCGATGTCGTTCTGGTCGTACTTCTTCGCCGCGCCGTCGCGGACGTCGGCCGACGCGCTCTCGATGCCGAGGCAGAGCCAGCGGAAGCCTGCCTTCCGCAGCTTTTCCAGGAACTGGTCCTGCACCGTGTCGACGCGGGCATAGGCCCAGATGTTCAAATCGTAGCCGCGCTCGATCAGGAGATCGGAGATGCCGAGCACATGGCGCTTGTTGAGCACGAACATCTCGTCGACGAACTTGATGTTCTTGACGCCGTAGTTGGCGACCAGGTGGTCGATCTCCTTGACCACCGCCTCGGGGCTCCACATCCGGTACGAAGATTTTCCGAACGGCGCGTTGATGCAGCAGAACGAGCACTTGTAGGGGCAGCCGAGCGAGGTGTGGATCGCCGCATAGGGCGTGCGCTCGTGGATGTGGTCGAAGGAATGCCAGTTGTGCGAGCGGTAGTTGCGCGGGTCCATCATGTCCCAGGCGATGCCGGGCATCTCCTGGTCGAGATCGACCAGCAGGGCCTCGTGCTCGGCCGGGGCCATCACCTGGCCCTCCTTCTTCCACCACAGCGACGGGATCTTGGAGAAGTCGGTCTCGCCCGCCTTCAGCGCCTGCATGGTCTTGTAGATGGTGACCGGGCCTTCGCGATCGCAGACGAAGTCGATCGACTCCTCCTTCATCGACTGCTCGGGGAGGGCGGCCAGGTGCGTGCCGGTCATCATGATCTTGATCGACGGATCATGGCTGTGGATCAGCTGGGCGACCCGTCCTGCGGCGCTCATGTTCTGGGTCGAGGCCGAGGGCTGGAAGCCGTAGACGACGACCACCACCAGGCTTGGCCGGTAGTCCTTCGCGACTCGCTCGGCGACCTCGGCCGAGTTCAGGCGCTCCGCCGGGCCGTCGATGATCGCGACCGAGGCGCCGCGCTTGCGGGCATAGGTCGCGAACAGGCCGGCGAAGACCGGCGGCTCGATGGCGCTGAACTCGTCGCCAAGGCCTTGATAGATCTGGGCGGGTTCGCCCGGATTGATGAACAGGATGTCGACTTTTTCGGCCATGGATCACTTCCGGTCGGCGAGCGCGGCAATCCC
>CAXNIC010000284.1:0-6753 GCA_964201945.1 Alphaproteobacteria bacterium | reverse complement strand
CATCACCAGAAAGTTTATGACGGCCGCGGCGACATCCGCATGGGCATGACCAAGCCCGCCAGCGACGACATCCGCTCCTGGCCCGGCATGCCGCATCCGATCGTGCGCACGCATGGCGAGTCGGGCCGGAAGGCGCTCTATCTCGGCGGCCGGCGGAAGCCCTGGATCATCGGCCTGCCGCTGGACGAGAGCGAAGATCTCCTGAACCAGATCTGGACGCATGTGATCCAGCCGCAGTTCGTCTGGGCCCAGGAGTGGGAGATGGGCGACATGGTGATGTGGGACAATCGCTGCGCCATGCATCGGCGCGATTCTTTCGATCCCAACTCCATCCGCCTCATGCACCGCACCGCGATCCAGGGCGAACGCCCGGTACTGTCGCTTTAGACTCGACGATCAAGCGGATAGACCGAGGAACGCCTCACCCTTCGACAAGCTCAGGATGAGGACGACTTCGGGCGTCCCGCCGTTGATCAGCATCTCATTCACCTCATCCTGAGCAAAGGCGAAGTCTTCTTCGCCGACGTCGAAGGGTGAGGTGCGTCTCGTTGATTCCAACCTAGGCGGCGGTCGCCGTCTCCGGGATCTCGCCGTCGAGGGTGGTCCGGAACATCATTCTGACGTAGCGCTGATCGTCGAACTCGGTCGCGCAGTGCTGCGTGCAGCGATTGTCCCACAGCATCGCGTCGCCGACCCGCCATGAGTGGCGATAGATGAATTCCGGCTTATGGCTATGGGTCTGCAGCTCCTGGATCAGGGCCTGGCCTTCGTCCTTGGGCAGGCCCTCGATGTCGACCGCCCAGCGGCCCATGTAGAGCGCCGTCCGTCCCGACTTCGGATGTCGTCGCGCGATCGGATGCCAGACATCCGGCCGCGCGCGGATCTGCTCCTCGGTATAGGCCGGCTCATAGGGATAGTGGACGTGATGAAGATCGACGCGGCTGAAGCGGGCACGCTTGCCCAGCACCTTCCGCTTGATCTCGTCCGGCAGCGTCTCCCAGGCCTCGTACATGTCCGCCCACATGGTGTCGCCGCCTTCGGGCGGCACCTTGTGCGCATGCAGGAAGGAGCCGGCGTTGGGGCGGACCTTGTCCTCGCCGTCGGTGTGAAACCCTAAGCCCACCTTGCGCATGCCGAAGGGCTGGCCGTCCCGCTCGGCATTCGCCACCACGAACACTTCCGGATGGTCGGGAAGGTTGTACTGGGGCGGCGTCATGATGTGCAGGGGACCCAACCTTCGGGTGAAGGCGATGTGCTGCTCGGGGCTCATCGTCAGCCCGCGGAACAGCAGGATCGAATGGCGATACCAGGCCTCCTCGACCGAGCGGAACGTCGCCTCGTCGAGGGTGAGCGTCAGATCGATGCCGACGACCTCGGCGCCGAAGCGTCCCTTGAGCGGCCGGAAGCTGACGGCCATGTCCCTCTCCTCTCAGGCTCTCAAGAGGTCTTCGCCTGTGCCGCCAGGATCTCGCGGATGCGCTGATTGGTGCCGTTGAGATCGGGAAGCCTGGCGCCGGCCGCGACCTTCTTCAGGCGCGGCCCTTCGTCCTGCTGCATGGTGATCGCGCGCGTCGCGGCCGCCTTCACCTGGTCGGGCTTGAGGACGAGGATGCCGTTCTCGTCGGCCAGGATGGCGTCGCCGGGCATCACCGCCACGCCGCCGCAATTCACCGGCACGCAGAAGTCACCATGCTGGAAGAGCCGCTTGCCGGTCACCGCCGAGAGGCCGCGAGCCCAGACCGGAAGGCCGTAGTCGCGGAGCTCGCCGATGTCGGTCGCCATCCCGTCCATGATGACGCCGGCGCAGCCGGCCTCGCGGGCAGCAAAGGCAACGCCCCCGCCGATGGCCGCGTGGCGGCGGTCGCCGACGCGGTCGATCACCAGCACGTCACCGGGCCTAAGCTGCCCCAGCGCGTAGTGGACGATGGTCGAGTCGACGCCGGTGAAGCGGATGGTGACGGCGGTTCCGGCGATGCGCTTGTCGGGGAGCAGCGCCCGGATCTCCGGATCCATGAAGCCGAAATCGAGGAAGTGCCCGATCGTCGCCGGCTCGGCCTTGACCAGAAGGTCGGTCAGCTCGCGATCGACCTGCGGGGGCAAAGGATTGATGACGAACATTCGGGTCCCTCCGGACGGTCGCTTCGCGTTAGGGCGTCGGCAAATCGAATACCATAATGCAGTCGACTTTTCGACCCGGAGGCCCCTTGCGCCTTGCCCATTGACGGCTCCGGCGGAGCCGCGTCTGATCCGGCGGGGAAAAAAGGGACAGGGGCCCATGACCAGCAATCGTCTCGGCGTCGGCGTTCTCGGAGCTCATGCCTGGGCCAACAAGGCCCATCTGCCCGGCTTCAAGTCCTGCGAGCGCATGGACCTAGTCGCCATCTGCGACGTGGTGAAGGACCGGGCGGATGCGCTGGCGCAGAAGTTCGGCATCCGCAAGGTCTACGCCCACGCGCAGCAGCTGATCGACGATCCCGAGATCCAGATGGTCGATGTCTGCACGCCGACCGATACCCATCTCGAGCTCAGCCTCGCGGTCATCGCTGCCGGCAAGCACGTGCTCTGCGAGAAGCCGATCGCGCGCTCCGCCGCCGATGCCTACCGGCTGCACGAGGCGACGCAGGCCAAGGGGCTTCGCAGCAAGACCGGATTCACCTTCCGCTACTCGCCGGCACTGCGCCAGATCCGCGCCTGGATCGAGGACGGCACCATCGGCGAGATCTTCCACATCCACGGATTCGAGCAGAACAGCCAGTTCCTCGATCCCAACTTTCCCCTCCGCCAGGTTCCCGCCGGCGCCAACTTCGCCAAGATGAGCCCGCAGTCGATCGTGGGATACGGCTCGCACCTGGTCGACCTGATGCGGTGGATGGGCGGCGAGTTCTCGGCCGTCTCCGCCAGCATGCGGAGCTACGTGCCCGAGCGCATGGTGCGCGGCTACGAAGGCCTGCAGAAGATCGTCGCCGACGACGGCACCGTCGGCATCGTCGAGTTCGCTTCCGGTGCCCAGGGCGTGCTGCAGACCTCGATCGTCGCCGTCGGCAACTATCCCGGCGTCGAGATCCGCGTCTACGGCTCCAAGGGAGCTGCCATCGGCCGGCTGGTGAGCGAGCGCGGCATCGCCGAGACCCTGCATTTCGCCCGCCCCGACGCGGTCGAGTTCGAGCCGGTGACCTTGCCCGACAGCCACTATCCGCCCGGCGCCTCGCTCAAGACCCTGTGGGCCGAGCTCTACTACCGCAACCTAGCCCGCCACTGGGCCGACGAGATCCTTGACGGCGGCCGGCCGGAGGCGACCTTCCTCGACGGCGCCCGCAGCCAGGAGATCGTCGATGCCTGCGTCGCCTCGCATTTCGAGCGGCGCTGGATCTCGCTGCCCAAATATGCCTGAGGCGCTGGATCGCCTGGTCGACGACTTCCTCGACCATCATCGGCGCTTTCACCCGGTCGACGCGACCTTCATGGGGCTCGCCGGCAGCGACGACCGGCTGCCCCCGAGCGACGCCGAAGCGCCGGCCCGCGAAGCCGAGGCACTCGACGCGCTGATCGGCCGCCTGGAGCAGACGCCCGTCGTCGACATGCCGGGCGCCCGCATCGAAGCGAAGATGCTGCGCGCCACGCTCTCCCATGCGCGGACGGCGCTCGACCGCTGGCCCCGCCACATCCAGCCGAGCTGGTACACGGGCGAGATCGCCTTCGGCCTGATCTCTTTGCTGCTTCCGTCCGCACCCGCGACCGCCGCCGAGGCATTGCCGGCACGCCTCGCGGCGATCCCGGGATTCCTCGCCGATGCCGAGGGTCGTCTCGCCGGCCAGCCGACGCCGGCCGACTGGTCTGAGCGCGCGCGGAAGGAGGTCGCGGCTCTCGACCGCCTCTTCGCCCAGGGCCTGCCGCAGCATCCGCTGTGGCGCACCTCATGGCAGCCGCTGATCGAGGCCGCCGCACGCGCCCTCAACGCCTTTGCCGAAAGCCTAGCGGCCTTGCCGCCGCGGCAACCCGCCTCGGGCCGCGAATACATGTCCTTCCTCATGCAGGATGTGCATGGACTTCCCTGGACGCTGGACGAAGCGGTGGCACTGGCCGAGGACGCTTTCGTCCGCCTCGGCGACCGGCTCACGACCGAGGCAAAGCGCATCGATCCGTCGCGGTCATGGCAGGAGCAGCTCTCCGACCTCGCCGCGGTTCATCCCGATCTCGATGCCGTCGCGCCGACCTATCGCCGCTGGCACGAACGCACGCTGGCCGAGGCCGGCGCGCTGGTCACGCCGGCGACCGGCTACGGCCTCGACTTCCGCATCCACGACGCCTGGGCGCAGCCGGTCATCGGCGATCTCTATTTCCTGGCCTATCGCTCGCCGCCGGCGCTGAGCGCGGGCGGCGGCAGCGTCTACTGGATCCCGGCCCCCGGCCCCGATCACGTCGCGTATCTGCGCGGACAGGCCGCCGTCACCATCAAGCAGACGCACGCCGTCCATCACGGCTCGATCGGCCATCACACGCAGAACGCGCGTGCCCGGGGAGCGCCCTCGCGCCTCGCCCGCCTCGCCGGCACCGACTGTGCCTCCGGCATCGCCTTCCTTTCCTCCGGCACCATGGTCGAGGGCTGGGCCTGCTATGCGACCGAGCTGATGGCGGAGGTCGAGGGATTTTATGCACCGGCCGAGAGGCTGGCGCTGATCCAGGCCGACCGCCGCAACGCCGCCTCGGTGCTGGCCGACATCAAGCTCCACACCGGCGCCTGGTCCCTGCAGCAGATGCGCGCCTTCTATCGCGACGAAGCGGGATTTCCTGCGGCGCGGGTCTGGGGCGAGACGACGCGGAACTCGCTGATGCCAGGCACGCGGCTGATGTATTTCCTCGGCACCGAGCAGATCAAGGCGCTGAGAGCCGAGATCGGCGGCGCGCCGAAGCCGCTGTTCGACGCGCTGCTCGGTCACGGTCATGTGCCGATCGCCTGGGCGGCCGAAGAGATCCGCCGCGCCCGCGTTTAAGCCGGCGTCAGGCTCTCCCGCGCGACGACGTCTTCGGCGTAGTGACAGGCGGCCCAGCGATCGGCGCCGAGCGCCACCTTCGGCGGCGCCGTGGTCCGGCAGAGATCGGTCGCGAGCGGGCAGCGCGGATGGAAGCGGCAGCCCGACGGCAGCTCCTGCACCGAGGCGGCGTCGCCGGGAAGACGGATGCGCCGGCGCTTCGTTCCCGGACGATGCTCCGGCACCGCCGCGACCAGCAGCCGCGTATACGGGTGGCCGCCACGGGCGATCAGATCCTCAGTCGGCCCCTCCTCGACGATGGCGCCGAGATACATCACCGCCGTTCGCCCGGACATGTAGCGCGCCACCGCGAGGTCGTGGGTGATGTAGAGATAGGCGACGTTGGTGCGGTCGCGCAGCGCCAGCATCAGGTTCATCACGCCCGAGCGGACCGAGACGTCGAGCATGCTGACCGGCTCGTCGGCGACGATGAGCTTCGGCTCCAGCACCAGCGCGCGTGCGATGGCCACGCGCTGCAGCTGGCCGCCGGAAAGGTCGGCCGGATAGCGGTCGGCAAAGCGGGCCGGCGGCAGCTCGACCTCGCTCAGGGCCGCTTCGGCTTTCACCCGCCGGTCGGCCGCGCTTCCGATGCCGTGGATCGCCAGCGGCTCGGCGACCGCATCGATGATGCGATGGCGCGGGTCGAGCGCCTCGAACGGGTTCTGGAAGATCATCTGCACGCGGCGGCGATAGGCCTTGAGCGCAGCACCGGAAAGGCCGGCGATATCGCCTCCCTCGAAGCGAAGCGCGCCGGCGCTGGGCCGTTCCTGGCGGGTGATCAGCTTGCCGGTGGTGGTCTTTCCCGAACCGCTCTCCCCGACCAGGGCCAGGATCTCGCCGGGCTTCAGCGTCAGATCGATGCCGTCGACGGCGCGCAAGCTCTCGCTCCCACCGCCAAGCAGGCCGGCGAGCCAGCCGCGGCTGAGAGCGTAATGCTTGGCAAGGTCGCGGGCTTCGAGCAGGAGGGTCACCGGCTGCCCTCCGCGTCGGCGAAGTGGCAGAGCACCTCGTGCCCGTCTCCGGTCACGACCCGCGGCGGCAGGCTGGTCCGGCAAACGTCGGCGGCGAGCGTGCAGCGCGGCGCGAAGCGGCAGCCGGCGACGACGCCGGTCGGCACGAAGGGCTCCCCCGGCAGAGCCGTGAGCGTGCGCCGGGGACCGCTCACCGTCGGCAGCGAGGCGATCAGCGCCCTTGTATAGGGATGGCCGGGGCGCTCGAACACCCGTCCGGTTGGTGCCAGCTCGACGATCTCGCCGGCATACATGACCGCCACCCGCTCGCAGGTCTCGGCGACGATGCCCATGTCGTGGGTGATCAGGATCAGCGACAGGCCGAGGCGCCGGCGCAGCTCGTCGATCTCGCCCAGGATCTGGTCCTGGATCAGGACGTCGAGCGCCGTCGTCGGCTCGTCGGCGATGACCAGCTCGGGCTCGTGGATCAGGCTGAGCGCGATCATCACGCGCTGGCGCATGCCGCCGCTGAGCTCGTGCGGATAGCTCGCCATGCGTCGCCGGGGGATGCCGATCACGTCGAACAGCTCGCCGATGCGCGCCAGCGCCGCCTCGCGGCCAGCCTCGGGCCGATAGAGGAGATAAGCCTCCACCAGCTGCTCGCGAACCGTCATCACCGGGTTCAGCGCATTGATGGCGCTCTGGAAGATGGTCGAGAGCCGCGTCCAGCGGATCGACTTCATGGCATCGACGCCGTCGATGCGGACCGGATG
>CAXNIC010000283.1:0-6764 GCA_964201945.1 Alphaproteobacteria bacterium | reverse complement strand
ACCGAGCTGCTGGAGGCCGCACGGGTGGACGGCGCCACCGAGTGGTGGATCCTCCGGCGGGTCATCGCGCCCTTGTCGCTGCCGGCCTTGAGTGCCATCGGCATCTTCGCCTTCATCCAGGCCTGGGCCGCATTCATCTGGCCCTTGATGGTGGCGAACGAGCAGGTGCTGTTCAACATGGAACTGGGCCTGACCGCCTTCCAGTTCCGCTTCACCGCCGACTACGGGAAGCTGATGGCGGGCTCGGTCTTGAGCGTGCTGCCGATGCTGGTGATCTTCCTCATCCTCCGCCGCCAGATCATCGAGAGCGTGGCGCTGACAGGGATGAAGGGCTGATCTTCGTACCCCTCTCCCGGCAATGCCGGGAGAGGGTTCCGGAAGGTCTACTTCTTCGAGATGTTCCAGAGCACCATGGTGGTCGAGAGCAGCACGCCCTCGACGTTCTTCCGCCATGCCGCCGGCTGGTTGAGGCCGCCGGTGTTGATGAAGGGCACGGTCTCCGCCATCCGCACCTGCATCTCGTCGACCAGCTTTTTCTGCGTCTCCTTGTCCGGCGCCTTGGACCAGGCGACGCGCATCTTGTCGATGGTCTCGTCGCACGGCCAGCCGAACCAGGCCTTGTCGCAGCCGCCGCCCATCGGCGTCAGCGACAGCGGGTTGCTCAGCATGCCGTCCCAGCGGGTATGGAAGATGCTCCACCCGCCCTTGGTCGGCTCGTCCTTCTTGGTTCGGAGCGAGGTCAGCGTCGCCCAGTCCATGGCGCGGAGCTCGACATTGACCCCGATCTTCCGCAGGTTCTCGGCGGTCAGCAGCGCCGCGCCGGCCGTCGGATGGTCGGTCGGGTGCAGGACGACGACGGTCTCGCCCTTGTACCCGGCCTCGGCCATCAGCTGCTTGGCCTTCTCGTAGTTGGCCTTCCCGCCGAGCGGCAGGTTGCCGGCCTTCGATTCATATGGAGTTCCGCAGTAGAAGAACGAGCCGCATTTCTCGAAATAGGCCGTCGGAACGCCGATGGCGCCGCGATAGTCGTCCTGGTCGATGAGATGGAGCAGCGCCTGGCGCGCCTTCGGGTGATTGAAGGGCGGGTGCAGCTGGTTCGGCCTGACGATCACCATCGAGCCGACCTTGTTGACCGACCTGACGACGACGTCCGGGTTCCTCTCGAGCAACGGCACGAGGTCGGCGGGCGGCACCTCCATGTAGTCCACCTCGCCGGCGCCCAGCGCCGAGACCGCGGTCGCGCCGTCTGGGATGTAGATCCACTCGATGCGGTCGACCTTGGCGAGCTTGCCGCCGGCCATCAGGCTCGCCGGCTCCTTGCGCGGGATGTAGTCCTTGAACTTCTCGTAGACGACCTTGTTGCCGGGCGCCCACTCGTCGGCCTTGAAGCGGAACGGGCCGGAGCCGATGTTCTCGGTGATCTGGGTGAAGGCGTCGGTCTTCGCCACCCGCTCCGGCATCATGAACGGCGTCAGCCCCGCGCCCTTGGCCAGGTTGTCGAGCAGCGCGCCGTAGCGCTCCTTGAACTTCCAGGTGAAGGTCTGGTCGTCGACGACTGCGAGCTCGGCGGTCACGCTCATGGCGACCTTGCCCTCGTCGTCGCGCTGGGCCCAGCGCTTGAGCGACTGCACGCAATCGGCAGCGGTCACCGGCTTTCCGTCGTGCCACTTCTGCCCGGCGCGGAGCTTGAAGGTATAGACCAGCCCGTCCGCGCTCGTGGTCACCGTCTCGACCATCTGCGGCTGCGCGCGGAACTGCTCATCGAGCGCGAACAGCACGTCGTAGATCATGTAGGCGTGGTTGTTGGTGACGGTCGCCGTCGTCCAGATCGGATCGATGTTGCGAAGGTCGGCATAGGGCACGACCTTCAGCGTCTGGGCATCGGCGCCGCCGGCCCAGCCTGCGATCAGCGCCGTCGCTGCGATCGCCAGTCGGTGGGTGATGCGCATCACTCTCCCTCCCATGGTTTTGCGGTATTGGTCGAAGACGGCATTCGAGCATGCTTCACGAGTGCCGTACATCCCTCCGGCAAGATGGCAAGCGTCGCCGCAGCACCTCCGGTTGCAAAACGCCCGGCGCCATTTAGCGCTGGCGGTCCCCCGTCCATCGTGGCCGAATTCGCGGACGTTTGCCGACCAGGAGCTTCACTCAGGGAGACCGGCATGCAGGGCGTCATCTACAAGAGCATCGAGGATCTGGTCACCAGCGCCCATGGCGCCGAGGCCTGGGCCACCATTCTTCGCAAGGCCGGCGTCGACGACCCCACCTTCGTCGGCATGTCGCGCTACCCGGACGAGCTCGCCGGGCGGATCATCGGCGCGGCGAGCGGCGTTCTCGGCGTGCCGGCCGAGGACATCATGCGGGCCTTCGGGCGTCACTGGACGAACCATACCGCGCCGACCTACTACGGCGACCTGATGGCGTTTGCCGGCACCTCGTTCATCGAGGTCGTGAGCAACCTCGACCAGATGCATGCGCGCATCTCGCTGGTCTTCCCCAACTACAAGTCGCCTTCCTTCCGCTGCGAGACGCTCGGAGAGGGCAAGCTTCGCCTGCACTACCGGTCGGAACGCCAGGGGCTCGGCCCTGTGGTGGAAGGCATGCTGGTCGGCCTTGGCGACCGCTTCAGCCTCGACGTCGAGGTGGTTCAGGAAAAGGCACGCACCGACGGCCACGACCATGACCAGTTCATCGTCACCTACAAGGCACGCGCGGGGGCCCCTGGCTGACCCAAAGGCCCATATGGCGACCGAAAAGAACCTGACCTTCGATCCGGCGATCGGCGATCGGCTGTTTCCGTTTCACCTCGTGCTCGATCGAGAGCTGCGCATCCTGCACGCCACGCCGGTGGTCGAACGGCTGCTTCCGTCTTTACGGGTCGGAGACGCGCTCGACCAGGTGTTCGAAGCCGTCCGCCCTCAGGGTCCACTCGCGAACATCACCCCGGCCCAATTCGCCAACACGCTGCTCATCCTGAGAAGCCGCCAGCCGCAGGAGCTGGTGCTCAAGGGGCAGATCGTCCCCCTGGCGTCCAGAACCGAGCTGGTACTGCTGGCTTCGCCGCGCGTCGCCGACGCCGACGAGATGCGCCGGCTCGGCCTCACCGCGGCCGATTTCGCCCTGCACGACCCGATCAGCGAGACGCTCGTCGGGCTCCAGGCCATGCGGGCCTCCCTCATGGACGCCGAGCTGCTGGCCCGGCGGCTCCGGCAGGCCCGCGACGACGCACTCGAAGCCTCGAAGGCGAAGTCGCAGTTCCTCGCCAACATGAGCCACGAGCTGCGCACGCCTCTCAACGCCATCATCGGCTTCACCGACATGATGGTGTCGGAGATCCACGGCAAGATCCCGGGTCGCTACGCCGGGTATCTCAGGGACGTCAACACCAGCGGCCGGCATCTGCTCGACCTCATCAACGACCTTCTCGACCTGGCGCGCATCGAGGCCGATCGCTTCGATCTGAGGCCGTCGCAATTCGCCGTCATCAACATGGTCGACGAATGCGTCCGCTTCATGACGCCCCAGATGCAGAGAAAGGCGCTGACGGCCGAGATCGCGTCACCCGAACCGTCCCTGAGCATCGTCGCCGACGAGCGAGCGGTGAAGCAGATCGTCCTCAATCTCATGTCGAACGCCGTCAAATTCTCGAAACCGGACGGCCGCATCGACGTCACCGTCGTCCGTGAGAGCGTATCGGGGTTGCGGATCACCGTCGCCGACGGCGGCGAGGGAATCGACCCGGCCCTCATCCCATCGGTCTTCGAACCCTTCCGGCAGGGAGACAGTCACGTCACCCGCGACAATGAGGGCAGCGGCCTCGGCCTCCACATCGCGAGCCGGCTGGCGCAGCTTCACGGCGGAACAATCAGCATGCAAAGCGCGCGGGGGGCCGGAACCACGGTCGCGCTCGTCCTCCCCGCCGGAAGCGTGATCGACGCCCGGCCGGCCGGCGGCGAAAAGTCCCCTTGAGCGGCGAGGCGAGGCACCCTCATATGCGGCGCTCATGGCCCCGCCCCTTCTCCTCCTCCAGGACATCGGCCTCACCCTCGGCGACTCGCCCCTGCTCGACGGGGCCGAGCTGTCGGTGTCGGAAGCCGAACGCCTCTGCCTCGTCGGCCGCAACGGCTCCGGCAAATCGACCCTGCTCAGGATCGCCGCCGGGCTGACCGAGCCCGACCGCGGCAAGCGCTTTCTGCAGCCAGGCACCACCATCCGCTACCTGCCGCAGGAGCCGGACCTAGCCGGGCATCCGACGACGCTGGCCTATGTCGAATCCGGCCTCGGACCGGGAGACGATCCCCACCGCGCCCGCTACCTTTTGGAACAGCTCGGCCTCACCGGCGAGGAGGAAACCCATCGCCTCTCCGGGGGCGAGACCAGGCGGGCGGCGCTCGCCCGGGCGCTGGCGCCGACGCCCGACATCCTGCTGCTGGACGAGCCGACCAATCATCTCGACCTGCCGGCGATCGAGTGGCTGGAGGCCGAGCTGGCCCAGCTCCGCTCCGGCCTCGTCGTCATCAGCCATGACCGCCGCCTGCTCGAACGCCTGTCACGGGTTACCGTCTGGCTCGACCGCGGCACCACCCGGCGGCTCGACCGGGGATTCGCCGCGTTCGAGGCCTGGCGCGACGAGGTGCTGGCGCAGGAAGAGCTCGACCGCCACAAGCTCGACCGCCGCATCGCCATGGAGGAGGACTGGATCCGCTACGGCGTCACCGCGAGGCGCAAGCGCAACCAAGGCCGCCTCGCCCGCCTCGGCGACCTCCGCCAGCAGCGGCGCGACCAGCAGAAGGTAACCGGCCAGGTGAAGCTGGCGGTCGCCGAGGGCGAGGCTTCGGGCACGCTGGTCATCGAGGCCAAGGCGATCGCCAAGTCCTTCGGCGAGACGCCGATCGTCGCGGATTTCTCGACCCGCATCCTGCGCGGCGACCGCACCGGCATCATCGGGCCGAACGGCGCCGGCAAGACGACGCTGCTCAACCTGCTGACGGGCGCGATGGCGCCGGATACCGGCACCGTCCGCCTTGGCGCCAATCTGGCGCTGGCAACGCTCGACCAACAGCGGCGCAGCCTCGATCTCGACCGGTCGCTGGCGGATACGCTGACCGACGGCCGCGGCGACACCGTCATCGTCGACGGCAAGCCGCGCCACGTCATGAGCTACATGAAAGACTTCCTGTTCAAGCCGGAGCAGGCGAAGACGCCGGTGGCCGCCCTCTCCGGCGGCGAGCGCGGCCGGCTCGCACTCGCCTGCGCGCTGGCCCGGCCATCGAACCTGCTGGTGCTGGACGAGCCGACCAACGACCTCGACCTGGAGACGCTCGACTTGCTTCAGGAGATGCTGGCCGACTATCCCGGCACCGTCCTCCTGGTCAGCCATGACCGCGACTTCCTCGACCGCGTCTCGACCTCGGTCGTCGCCTGGGAAGGCCCCGGCCGGTGGATCGAGTACGCCGGGGGCTACAGCGACATGGTCGCTCAGCGCGGCCACGGCGTCGAAGCCAAGGTCACGGCCAAACCGGCCAAGCCCGCGGCCGAGAAGCGGTCGGCCGGCGCCACCGCTTCCCAGCGCCCGCGCCTCTCCTTCAAGGACGGCCATGCGCTGAAGACCCTGCCCGGCCGGATGGACAAGCTTCAGGCCGAGATCGCCCGGCTGCAGGGAGCCCTCGCCGATGCCGACCTCTACACCCGCGACCGCAAGGCCTTCGAGGCCGCGACCGCCCGGCTGACTGCCGCTCAAGCCGAACTCGCCCAGCTCGAGGAAGAATGGCTGACGCTCGAGCTCAAGCGCGAGGAACTGGAGGGCTGAGGGCGGCGCTGGTAGACTTCCCGCTCTCGCCGTTCCGCCGTCACAGGAATAGGGCTTGCGCCCACCGGTACGGCCTTTCCTGATACCGCCTCCACGAAATCCTGGGAGCTCTCGCGATGGCCACGTCCGGCAAGCGTCCGATGATCGGCTCGGTTCACGGCATGGTGGCCTGCGCGCATCCGCTGGCGGCGGAAGCAGGCGCGGCGATGCTCCGGACCGGCGGCAACGCCTTCGATGCGATCGCGGCCGTCGCCGCTGCGCTCAACGTCGTCGAGCCGTTCATGTCGGGCCTCGCCGGCATGGGCATGGCCACCTGCTACATCGCCAAGGAAAAGCGCATCCGCGCGCTCGACTTCGTGACAAAGGTCCCGGAGAAACTGCCGATCGAGCGCTTCAAGGATCGCGAGGATCTGGCGAGGGGGCCGCTCGCCTGCGGCACGCCCGGCAATCTCGCAGGCTGGTGCGAGATGGTGAAGACCTATGGCCGGAAGTCGCTGCCCGAGGTGTTCGCGCCGGCGATCGCGATCGCGCGCGACGGCTTCCCGCTGACCGCCTTCGGCACCTACTGCTTCAACAGCTCAGCCCCGGAGATCAAGCCCTACGCCTTCTACGACGGCTGGGCGAAGAACTATCTCGGCGGCGGCGAGGTCGCGCAGGGACAGGTGGTCAAGCAGCCGGACCTCGCACGTATCTACGAGGCGATCGCCGCGGAAGGCCCCGGCTACCTCTATGGCGGTAAGCTGGGACAGGCGATCGTTGCGCATCTCGCCACGATCGGCGGCACGCTGACCGAGAAGGATCTCGAAGGCGTGCGGCCGGAGTGGCTGGACCCGATCGCCATCTCCTATCGCGGCCTCAAGGTGCATTCGGTGCCGCCGCCGGCCGAGAGCTTCCAGTATCTGCTGACGCTCTCGATCCTCGACGGCTTCGACCTCAAGAAGATGGAGCGGAACGG
>CAXNIC010000282.1:0-6778 GCA_964201945.1 Alphaproteobacteria bacterium | reverse complement strand
TCGATGGGAAGGCGGGAGCGGCGGATCAGCCACCATACGCCGAGGAGGTCGAGCAGGCCGGCGCGAAGCCGGCCGAGATTGGTGTAGTTGGATTGCCCCGCCCCGCGCGGGCGATGGTTGACCGGCACCGACACCACGCGGGCGCCGTGGCGGCGGGCCAGCGCCGGAAGGAAGCGGTGCATGTGGTCGAAGTACGGCAGTTCGAGGAAGAGCTCGCGACGGAAGATCTTGATGCCGCAGCCGGAGTCCGGGGTCTCGTCCTTGAGCAGGCCGCCCCGGATGCGGTTGGCGAGGCGAGACGCGATCTTCTTGGATGCCGTGTCCTTCCGCTGGACCCGATGGCCGGCGACCATGTCGGGACGGGGCTCGACTTCGAGCCGGGCGTACATGGCCGGCAGATCGGCCGGATCGTTCTGACCGTCGCCGTCGAGGGTGGCGATCCAGGTCCCCGTTGCCCGCCTGACCCCGGTCCAGACTCCGGCGCTCTGGCCGCGATTGGCGGCATGGCGGATCACCCGGAGGCGCGGCAGGCGGGTTTTAGCCGCCTTTATCCTCTCTAAAGTGGCATCAGACGACCCATCATCAACCACCAGTATCTCGAAATCGAAACGCCCGGCCAGGGCCGCCTCGACCTCGTCGACCAGGGGCACGATGTTGTCGGCCTCGTTCTTGACCGGAATGACGACGGAGAGCTGCATCGGATGCTGCGGGTCTGGGGCGGCCCGGCTTGTCGCATGGCAGCCCGGGGATGACAACCGCGGCCAGCCTTGGGTAATGCGTCAGTTTGAAATCACGGTGGCATGGCGGCCACTAGTCCACGTCGTCGGAATGCGGGCGCCCGCATGATGACCACATAGCGTCCATGAACAGGCAGAGCATGTGGACGAAGGCGTCTTCCTTGCGGCCAGCTGCAGTCAGATAGCGCTTCACGCAAACGAGCAGATCATGCTTCTGCTCCGCCTTTAGCGTCCGCGGTGGAAGGCAGAGAAAATCCTCGATGACCGCAGCAGCGAGCAACAGCCGGAAGATATCCTGGTGATTGGCATGATCCGCCAACTGCCCTTGGACGCGGTAGAAGGCATGAGGGCTGAGGAAGATCGCAGCGACCGTGATCGCTGCCCGTTTGGCGGGATTGATGCGCTCACCGTCACGGAAGCCATTTTCCTTCTTGAACCCGTCGACCATCTGCCAGTAGGCGGCATTGAGGGCGACAAGAGCCGGCTTGCTGATGTCGATAGCAACATCGGCGCTCAAGATCTTCTTCAGGCTGGCGCAAAGATTGCTCGCGGCGTTGGAGGCGATGCGCTCCAGGTAGCGGAGCCGCTTGTCAATCCGCGACTCCGCCAAAACGCCGTCGGTCATTTCTGGACGTCGTACCTTTTGACCATGAAGCTGAGCAGATCGTCGGTGTCGTCGGCGCGATGCGCCTCGTTCTCGATCGAACGCTTCAGCAAGGCGTCTTCGTCCGTCGACGGATGCGAATTGGTCATCCGCAGGTTACTGTCGTCGTTCCACAATGGCGGCAGCGAAGGCTTGGACGTCCTCTCCTTGTCATCCATGTGCTTGTTCTCCCGGTCGGGTTGGGGATGGGGCTTATACCCTTCTATGTGGCCCATTTACCACAAAACCCAACGGGTCGTCCCGTGACTAATTATAGGTTGCGCTTCTTGTACGGCCCGCGCGGGCCGGGCTTCGGGGCCGCGTCCTCGACCATCTGCGCAATATCTTCCATCGACATCAGCTTGTCGGTCACGCCAGCGGCCATCGCCGGGGTCACGCGAAGCGTCTTGTGGATGCGGCAGAAGTTGTACCAGACGAAGTAGAGCGCGAGCGCGTGGCAGTGGTTCTCGAACTTCTTCGAGAAGGCGTTCGTGAGCCGCGTGAAGCGGCGCATCGACATCCGCATGGTGAGGTTCGACCGCTCGACGTAGCTGGTGGACACGTGGTCCCAGTCGGGGTTGCCCATGATCCGCTTCGGCTCGGCGCCGACGCACACCGGCGGGCTGTAGCGGCGCTCGCCTTCCGGGACCGGGGCATAGGTCTTGATGAGCTGGGCGAAGTCCACGTCCATGCCGAAGATGCGCTCGACCGCGTGGAGGTAAGCGTTATGCCCGTCCGTCGTTAGCTGGATGCGCGTCGAGAGGCGGCCAGCGAGATCGTGCAGGAACTGGGTGGCCGCGCGCTTGTCGCGAGGACCGACCCACCACGACACCATCAGCTTTGTCTCAGCATCGAGCGCCGTCCACGTCCAGACGTCGCCGGCCTCGCCTTCCTTCTCCTCAGGGACGTTCTTCTGCTTCGCGTAGCAGAACGCCCAAATCTCGTCGGCCTGGATGCGCTTGGCCGGGACGTTGCGGACGGTCTTGTCGTGGAAGGCAGCACAGACCAGGCCGGCGTCGATCAGGAGCTTGCTGACCGTGTTCAGCGACACGTCCACCACGCGGGAGATCGACCGCATGGACGAGCCCTCGCAGAGCATTGAGAGGATCTGGACGCGCTTGGCGAGGGGCAGCTTGTTCATGCCCCGGATCATATGAACTTTTATGCTTAGCGTCAAGAATATCTATCACATTGATAGGCAGAAAAAAGGCGGCCCGTAGAACGGCCGCCTTTTTCCTACCTCTCTAAGTGAGACTATGCGGCGGCTTTCCAGCCCTCCGGCGTCTCTTCAAACAGCTGCTTGTCCGTCATGCGGGCATCCAGCTCATCCAGCGCTTTCAGGACATCCCTGATAGAAACCCCAGTAGCTTCGCCCCTAGCGTGATCTCGGTAGAGAACTCGCAGGAGCCTATCCGCCGGGCCAGGAATCTCACTTTGCCCCTTCTCGTAGCGGGCAATCGTCTGCGCGTCATAACCTATGAAGCGCCCAAGTTCGGATTGGGTCAGGTCCATCTGCTTGCGCAGGAACCTGATTTCCTTCCCTTCCAGATTTTTCTTTCTGTCCACCAAGTGCCAAGCAATGGCTTTCAGCAGGCCATCCAGGTTCTTGATGGATACGCTCGTTTCTCCGTCAATAGTCGTGATTTCGTATCCACTAGTCAGGTAGATATCGTCAAGACCGCAGCCCTTGTAGTGGAAAGGCTCTTTTATTTTGTCGTTGGCATAGAACCAGTGCCGGGGAGAATTGGTCATCGCAAGTCCTCCCATTCCACCGTCTTGATGAAAAGACGGTTGTTGGCCATGATTATGGTCACAACGCCAACTTCTCTTCCTCCCGTGATTTCCCTTGTCATCTTGCACTTCCATTCCTGCGCCCTGGCAGCTTCGGGCGCTCCGTCGATTACTCCCGTTCTCAGGACTCTGAGAACATCGACGTCGTAAATCCCCCGTTGATCCATTCTTTCTAGTGCATGTAGCGACCAGTCGATGTTGGCCGTATCCGTCGCTAGCTTCTTAATCCGTTGCTCCGCAACCGCGGGAGTCAGACGGAACTGGGTGACCGGCCTAGGCGGCTTGGCATCGCTCATGCCGCCTATCTATATGATAGGTGGATCGCACCTGTCAAGATGATAGGTCGGCTATTTCCCCCATCGCTTCGCCGCCGCCTTCTTGGCGATCTCCGCGCGCCGCTCCGGGCTCATGCTCTTGGCCCGAGCTGCGCCGCCCTTCGCCCCCAGCGCCTTTGCGTTGGGGTCCTTGCCGTCGTCGGTGGCCTCGGCTTCGGTGATCTCGCCGGTCGCGATCCTGGCGACCATGATGGCCCCGCCGATCACGTCCGCGGGCCGTCGTTGTCCTTTGGGTCCTCGGGGCATCGTCCAGGCTCCTGCTTTCCGCTAAGCATAACCTCGGATCAGGGGCGGGGCGAGCCGATGCTAATTTTCACACTTTCAAACTGACGCACCACCCAGCCTTGCGGTTGTTCAGGCGACGGTCTACTGTCTATTTATTATGAGCGTCCAGCTTCCCCAGGCACCCGCGCCGCTGCCGCAGTTGAATGCGTTCACTGCGCGTCCGATCGAGGTGCGTGAGCCCGCCGCCCGTACGGTGACGCGGGCGGCTGTGAGCAGCTCGCGCGAGGCCCAGGAAAACCGCGACGATCGCAACAACCGCGCCGAGACGACCGAGAACAATCGCGTCGCCGACCAGTCGCGCTCGGTACGATCCGCCCCCCGCGGCGGCCGCGGTGCCAACGTCGACATCGAAGCTTAAGACTTCCCTCTCCCCCTCGACGCCGGCCCGGCCCTCCCAGACGGAGGGCCTTTTCATGTCAGCCTCTCCCTCCCGAGGAGCAGATTCCAAGACCGTGCCCGATAGACGCGGTCAACCGGCGGATGGCCGGATCCTGAACCGCAGGATGGGGCCGTTCCAGGCGTCGGAGTCATGGTCGGTCTCCTCGACGTCCGCGACCCGCGGATGGCGCCTGACCGCATTCCGCCAGAACGCCAGCGCGCCGACGTTCTTTCGCGCCACCGCCGCCTCCCACCGGCCCGGATAGCCGTTGAAGATCGCGGTCGCGGCGACGGTCCCGACCCCGTCCCGCCGGTATTTCCGGACGATGAAGAACTCGGCAATGTTGCGGTCGACGGGGAGGCCGCTATGCGAGGACGCGTTCAGCAGCGCGAATCCCACCAGGTTTCCGCCGAGCCTGAGCAGCAGCGGGACGTGGCCCGCATCGCGCCAATAGGCATCCAGCGGATAGGGCTGGAACCGGCCGTCGCTCCCGAGCTCGCCCTTCGACGTCCCCGCCCAGTTCTCGGAGAAATCGTGGATGTAGAACTGCATCAGGTTCTCGAGGATCGCCCGCTCTTCGGGACGCGCGACCGCTGCATCGAAATCGGACATATCCGCGCCCTCGCCTTGCTCGCGGACGCTTGTCGCCGGCCTTGCGCTCCGATGCAAGGGCGGCGGCTTCAGCCTTTCGCCGCCTCGCGGCTTTCGCGCGCCAGCAGCGCCTGCTTCCGCTTCGCCCCCCAGCGATATCCCCCGACCTGGCCGTCGTCGCGCACCACCCGGTGGCAGGGAACGACCAGCGGCACCGGGTTGGCGGCGCAGGCGTTGGCGACGGCGCGGACGGCCTTGGGATTGCCGATCCGCGCCGCCACGTCCTTGTAGCTGGCGGTCGTGCCGGCGGGGATGCGCTGCAGCTCCTGCCAGACGCGGCGCTGGAAGGCGGTCGCGCGCACGTCGAGCGGCAGCGAGAGATGCGGCAGCTTGCCGGAGAGGTGCCGGACGATCGGCTCGACGAAGGCGCCGAGGCCGGATTCGTCGCGGCTCAGCGAGGCCCCGGGAAACTCCGCCGCGAGCGCGCGGGAGAGCACGCCCTCGTCGTCGCCGAGCGCGATCATGCAAACGCCGCGCTCGGTCGCCGCCACCAGCAGCAGGTCGAGCGGCGATTTCCGGATGACGAAGCGCACTTCCTCACCGACGCCGCCCTTGCGATATCGTGCCGGGGTCATGCCGAGCTCGGCCTGGGCCTTCTCGTAGAGCCGGCTGGCGGAGCCGTAGCCGGCGCCGTACATGGCCTGGGCCACCGGCTCGCCCTTCTTCAGGTCCGCCTTCAGCCGCTCGACGCGCCGGGCCTCGCCATAGGCGCGCGGGCTGACCCCGACGATCTCGGTAAAGAGGCGCTGCAGGTGATGCGGGCTCATGCCCACCGCCCGGCCGAGCGCTGGCAGGGTCGGGATGCTGTCGGCGGCATCGATGGCGCGGGCGGCCTTCCTGACCGCGGCCATGCGCGGGTTGGCGGCCTCCGCCCGGTCCGGCCGGCAGCGCTTGCAGGCGCGGTAGCCGGCGTGCTGGGCCGCCTCCGGCACCGGATAGAAGCGGACGTTCTCCCGTTTCGGCCGGCGCGCCGGGCATGAGGGCTTGCAATAGATGCCGGTCGAGGTGACGGCGACGACGAAGCTGCCGTCGGCGTCGCTGTCGCGGGCCTCGAACTGGGTCCAGAGCTGGTTCGAATCCATGGCGGTCTCCATGGCCTATACCTAGAGGCCCCCGGCCCCCTTAGCTATCCGATGCTTGCGCCGAATAGGTCTTCTTAGGTGTCACGTAACCGTCATATGATGGCAAGAGCCGCGCCACAAAAGGGCCGCATAACAAGGCCGTCCAGGCCGCACTCTAGGGAGACACGCTCATGATATCTCGCCGGAACATCCTCGCCCTCTTCACTGGAGCCGCCTTCGGGCTCTCGGCCGGCGCCGCCAGCGCCCAGACCGAGATCCAGTGGTGGCACGCCATGGGCGGCAACCTCGGAGATGCGGTCAACGCGCTCGCCGACCAGTTCAACAAGGAGCAGAAAGACTACAAGGTGAACGCGGTCTTCAAGGGCTCGTACACCGAGACCCTGACCGCGGCGACCGCCGCCTTCCGCGCCAAGCAAGGCCCGCACGTCGTCCAGGTGTTCGAGGTCGGCACCGCCAGCATGATGGCGGCCAAGGGCGCGGTCTACCCGGTCCACCAGCTGATGGCCGACACCAAGGAGAAGTTCGACCCGAAGAGCTTCATCGGCCCGGTCTACGGCTACTACTCGACCACCGATGGCAAGCTGCTCTCGATGCCGTTCAACTCCTCGACCCCGGTGCTCTACCGGAACAAGGAGATGATGAAGAAGGCGGGCTTGGATCCGGAGAAGGCGCCGGCGACGTGGCCGGAGCTGGAAGCGATGGCGAAGAAGGTCGTGGCCTCCGGCGCCAAGTGCGGCTTCACCTCGCAGTGGCAGACCTGGGCGCTGATCGAGAACTTCGGCGCGCTGCATAACCTGCCCTACGCCACCAAGGCCAACGGCTTCGGCGGCGCCGACATCGAGCTCAAGTTCAACAGCCCGAACCACGTCAAGCAC
>CAXNIC010000281.1:0-6787 GCA_964201945.1 Alphaproteobacteria bacterium | reverse complement strand
CCCGGCGCCACCAACGCCTCCATCGCCGTCCACGTCGCCCAGCAGGACGCCGTGCCCTTCGTCCTCTTCATCGGCCAGATCGAGCGGAAGGACGTGCACCGCCGCGCCTTCCAGGAGGTCGACTACCGCCAGACCTTCGGCGACATGGCAAAGCACGTCGAGGTGGTCACCGACGGCGAGCGGGTGCCGGAGGCGATCCGGCGTGCCTTCCACTTGGCCCAGGCCGGCACGCCCGGGCCGACGGTCGTGGTGCTGCCGGAAGACATGCTGCTGGACGAGGTCGAGGCCGAGGTGCTGGCGCCGAAGCCGGTTGCCGTCGCCCATGCCGATGCCGGCGTGATTGCCGAAATCGCGGCCAAGCTCGCCCAGGCCGAGCGGCCGGCGGTGATCGCCGGCGGGCTCCTGCGCGGCGCCGACGGGCGAGCGGCGCTGATCGAGCTGGCGGAAGCGACGGACACGCCGGTGATCGCCTCTTTCAAGCAGCAGGACCTGTTCCCGAATACCCACCGCCTCTTCGGCGGCCATCTCGGCTACATGGCGCCGGACGAGCAGGTGAAGCTGGTCGGCGAGGCCGACCTTCTGATTGCGATCGGCACGCGGCTCGGTGACGTCACCAGCCAGGGCTACCGCCTGCCGATGGCCGGGCAGGAACTGGTCCATGTCTATCCCGATCCGGAGGCGGCTCCGATCGCCGCCGATCCCGTCGCCTTTGCGCGCGCGCTGGCTCAGGCGACGCCGCGCCGGTCGAACGCCAAGGCCGAGGCCCGCGCCCGCTGGGCCGAGCGCCTGCATGGCCGCCATGCCCGCCTTGCGGTCTGGACCCCGATCGAGGCCAAGGACGGGGTCGTCTTCGGCCATCCGACCGTGGCGCTGATCGACCGGGTTCCCGACGACGCCATCTTCGTCCTCGATGCCGGCAACTTCTCCGGCTGGCTGCACCGGCACTTCCCCTTCTCCGGCCGTCACCGGCTGCTGGGCGTGGTCGCCGGCGCCATGGGCTTCGGCATGCCCGGCGCGGTCGCGGCCGCGCTCCGCCATCCCGGCACGCCGGTGGTGGTGCTGATCGGCGACGGCGGCTTCCTGATGACTGGGACGGAACTCGCGACCGCGATCCGCCACAAGGCCAAGCTGGTCGCCATCGTCTCCAACAACGGCAGCTACGGCACCATCCGCCAGCACCAGGAGAAGCACTATCCCGGCCGGGTGAAGGCGACCGAGCTGGCGAACCCGGACTTTGCCGCCTTCGCCCGCGCCTTCGGCGCGGTCGGCATCACCGTCTCGACCTCGGCGGAGGCGCCGGCGGCGGTTGCGCAGGCGCTGGCCGCCGACGGTCCGGCGGTGATCGACGTCCGCTCCAGCCTCGAGCATATCTCCGCCTTCACGACGCTGAGCGCGATGGCGCCGGCCAAGTGACGAATCGGCCAGGGGCTGCTAGGTTGGCGGTCATGCGCCTCCTTGCGGTTCTGATGGTGCTGCTCGCGCTGCCGGCCGACGCCGCCGAGCGCTTCGTCGGTGCGGATGCCGTGGGCTCGGCCGCAGCCTATATCGACTCCAAGATCAGCTATCCGTCGGACTACACGCCGGGCGGCCTCGCGGTCGCCTATGTCGGCGTCTATGGCGGCGCCTTCATGACCCAGGTCCGCTTCACGCCCAGCCGCGGCCATCAGGTGGTCCTGGCCAAGGGCCTGAACGCGCAAAGGTCCAACGGCGCGATCTGCGCCGATTTCCGTATCATCGTCGAGAAGTTCACCACCGAGAGCCTGGACAAGCTGGAGCGGGACAAGTCCGGGGTGCAGCTCCAGGTCTCCTCGATCGACACGGTCAGCGGCGTCATCTGCCAGCTGACGCCGAAGGACATCTCGGTCGAGATCGCCGAGGTCAAGCTGGCGCTGCCGGGCGGCTGGGCCGCCTTCGCCTCGCCCTTCGCCTTCGGCACCGGAGCGACCGGCGGCGGCGGGATCTAGCGCATCCGAGGCGCCACCATTCGGCCATGATGTCGCGCCACGCTGGCGCCGGAGGTTCTGCCCATGCCTGTCGATGTCCTTGCCAGCGGCTCGCTGATCTTCGTCGTCGCGCTCGCCTTCCTCGTCCTGCTGACGCTCTGGCTCGGCATCGTCATCGTGCCGCAGGGCTTCGAATACACGGTCGAGCGCTTCGGGCGGTTCCGCATGACCTTGAAGCCCGGGCTCAACCTGATCGTCCCCTACGTCGACCGGGTGCGCTTCAAGGTCAATGTCCAGGAAACGGTGCTGGATATCCCCTCTCAGGTCGTCATCACCCGCGACAACGCCACGGTCACCGTCGACGGCGTCGCCTTCTACCAGGTGATCGTCGCCGAGCAGGCGGCCTACCAGGTGCAGAACTTGCGGGACGCCATCGTCAACCTGAGCCTGACCAACACGCGAACGGCGATCGGCAGCATGGACCTGGACGAGGTGCTGTCGAAGCGCGACGAGATCAACACGCGCCTTCTCTCCATCCTCGACAGCGCCACCCGGCCGTGGGGCACCAAGATCACCCGTGTCGAGCTGAAGGACGTGCGTCCGCCCGAGGACGTCGTCGCCTCGATGTCGAAGCAGCTCACCGCCGACCGCCAGAAGCGGGCCCGGATCCTGGAGGCGGAAGGCTTCCGCCAGTCGGAGATCCTGAAGGCCGAGGGCGAGAAGCAGTCGCAGATCCTGGCGGCCGAAGGCCGGCTCGAAGCGGCGAAGCGCGATGCCGAGGCGCGCGAGCGTCTGGCCGAGGCCGAGGCCAAGGCGACCTCGCTGGTGTCCGAGGCGGTGAGCGCCGGCAGCGCCCAGGCGCTCAACTACTTCATCGCTCAGCGCTACACCGAGGCGCTGACCGCCATCGGCACGTCGACCAATTCCAAGCTGGTGCTGATCCCGCTGGAGGCCGCCGGCATCGCCGGCTCGATCGCCGGGATCGTCGACATCGTCCGTGAGGCCCAGTCGCAGTCGCCGGGCGGCGCGAAGCCCGGGCCGTGGAGCAAGACGTGAGCCCTCCGGTCGCCTGGGGCGTCGCCGGGCTCCTGCTGCTGGCGAGCGAGCTGGTCCTGCCCGGCGTCTTCCTGATGTGGGTGGGCCTGGCCGCGCTCGGCGTCGCCGCCGTCGCGGTCATGTTCGAGCCGGCGCTTCAGACTCAGATCCTGTTCTTCGCCGCGTTCGCCGTCGCCTTCTCGCTCTCCGGCTGGCGCCTCTATTACGCCAGGCGCAACCGGCCGGGCGCGCCCGAGCCGGCGGGGGTCAACGACACCTTCGCCCTCATGGTCGGGCGCACCGGCGTGCTGGTCGAGCCGATCGTCGCCGGCCAGGGCAAGGCGCGGTTCGGCGATTCCGTCTGGCTGGTCGAAGGCGCCGACCTCGCCGCCGGTGCCAACGTCCGCGTCGTCGGCCAGGACGGCGTGCTGCTCCGGGTCGAAGCCGCTTAGGGCGGTTGCCGGCTCAGACGGCGTCCGTCGCGATCAGAGCCAGGTAACCTTGCCGGTTGCCACGTCGTGCATGGCGCCGGCGATCTTGATCTCGCCGGCATCGACCTGGCCCTTGATCAGCTTGCTGCGGCGGGTGAGCGCCTGCACCGTCAGGCGGACATTGGCCTCGGCGACCTTCTGGACATAGTCGTCGTTCTTCGAGTTCGCGGGGCCGTTCGGCTTGCCGACCGCCTTGATGGCCGGCTCGAAGTTCTTGAGCATGGCGGTCATGTTTCCCGCCTTCACCTTGTCGACCGCAGCCTTGATCGCACCGCAGGCACTGTGGCCGAGCACCACGATCGCCTTGGCGCCGGCGGCCTTGGTCGAGAATTCGAGGCTGCCCAGATTGTCGACGTTGGCGAAGTTGCCCGCCACGCGCGCGCAGAAGATGTCGCCGATATCCTGGTCGAAGACGAGCTCCGGCGGGACGCGGGAGTCGATGCAGCCGAGCACGGCGGCGATCGGCGCCTGTCCGGCGGCGGTGCCCTTCAACTGGGCGATGAGGTCGCAGTTGATGGTCTTGCCCGCCAGCAAGCGCTCATTGCCTTCGCGCAGCGCCGCCAGGGCCTGGTCCGGGGTGATGCTCTTCTGCCGGTCCTTGGTGACGACCGCACATTCCGCGGCGGTCTGGGCCTTCGCGGCTCCCGACGTCAGCGCGAAACCGGCGAGGCAACTGCAAAACAGGCGTCGTGTGAACATCGGTCTCTCCCCCAAAGGTTGGTCTTTCTGCGCGGGTTGCTCGGTCAAGCTTTCGTTGCCTTCCACTTCGCCAACAACTCGGCTTCCTTCTCGCGTTTGAGCGCGGTGCCCGCCGGCGGGGCCGTCTCGCCCTTCCACCAGGCCAGCGTGTCCCGCACGGTCTCGGCGAAGGGGCGGTGACGCAAACCGGCGGCGATGCCCTTGGCGTTCGAGATCGAGGCGAACAGCGGCCGCTTCTCCGACTTCGGCAGCCATAGCGGCATCTCAGTGTAGGGCGTGACGCCGCTCTCGGCCAGGAACTTCGGATCGACCCAGGTGAGCTTGGCGGTCGAGCCGATGGTCTTCGCGATCTGGTCCAGCATCTCGCCCATGCTCATGCGCTCGGCCGGGCCGGTGGCGTTGTAGGTGCCGCCGGCCTTCTTCTCGACCGTGTCGAGGGTGAAGCGGGCGAGGTCGCGGACGTCGATGAACTGGACCAGGCGTTCCTTCGGACCCGGCGCCAGCACCTCGCCGCCGGCGGCGAGCCGGGTCGGCCAGTAGGTGAAGCGGTTGGTGTGGTCGCCGGGGCCGACGATGAGGCCGGGGCGGATGATCAGCGTTCCCTCGCCGTAGACCGCCTTGGCCGCGTTCTCGGCCAGCACCTTCAGCCCGCCATAGTCCTTGCCGTCGCGAAGCTCGTGGTCGGGCGTGTCGGTGGTGGCGAGGTCGAAAGTCTCGTCGATGGCCTTGGCTTCGCGCCAGTCGGCATAGACCGAGATCGTCGAGATGAAGCAGTAATGCGGCACCATCGGCTTCACCGCCTCGGCCAGCATGCGGACCGGGCGGCGGAAATAGCCCGAGACGTCGATGCAGGAATCGAAGCGCCGGCCTTTCACCGCGGAGACATCGACCATGCGGTCGGCCTGGATGCGCTCGACGCCGGGGAAGAGGCCTTCGCCGGACTGGCCGCGGTTGAGCAGGGTCACCTTGTGGCCACGGGCGAGCGCGGCCTCGACGATGTGGCGCCCCACGAACTGGGTGCCACCGGCGATCAGCAGATCCATTTTCTGAAGGCTCCGGACTAGAGAATCAGGACGGCGCGGAAGTCGTTGACGTTGGTGAGGGTGGGGCCGGTGACGACGAGGTCGCCGAGGCCCGAGAAGAATCCGTAGCCGTCATTGTCGGCGAGCCTCGCCTTGGCGTCGAGGCCCAGCTTGCCGCCGCGGGCGAGCGCGTCGGGCAGCAGCAGAGCGCCGGCATTGTCCTCGCTGCCGTCGATGCCGTCGGTGTCGCAGGCGATGGCGGAGATCTGCTTGTGACCGCCGAGGGCGACGGCGAGCGCCAGCAGGAATTCGGCGTTGCGCCCGCCGCGGCCCTTGCCGCGGACGGTGACGGTGGTCTCGCCGCCGGAGAGAAGGACGACCGGCGGCCCAGCCGGATGGCCGTTGAGGGCGGCCGAGCGGGCGATGCCGGCCATCACCTTGGCGACCTCGCGGGATTCGCCCTCCAGCGCATCGCCCAGGATCACCGGGGTCACGCCGTTGGCGCGGGCGACGGCGGCCGCCGCCTCCAGCGATGCCTGGGGCCGCGAGATCATGGTGTAGCGCGTGCGCGCGAGCCGGGGATCGCCCGGCTTCGGCGTCTCGTCGGCGGCCGCGGCGAAGCGCCGCGCGATGCTGTCGGGCGGGACGATGCCGTATTTCGTCAGCACCGCCTCGGCATCGGCATAGGTCGTGGGGTCGGGAACGGTAGGGCCGGACGCGATCACCGCCGGGCTGTCACCGGGCACATCGGAAATCGCCAGCGTTACCACCTCGGCCGGGTAGGCCGTGGCGGCGAGCCGGCCGCCCTTGATGGCGGAGAGATGTTTCCGGACCGTGTTCATCTCGTCGATGGCGGCGCCGGACTTCAGCAGGGCCGAGGTGACCGCCCGCTTGTCGTCCAGGCTGACGCCGTCGGCCGGCAGCACCAGCAGCGCCGAGCCACCGCCCGAGATCAGCGCCAGGACCAGGTCGTCGGGGCCGAGGCCCTTCACCGAGTCCAGGATGCGCCCAGCCGCCTCGCGTCCCTTGGCATCGGGAACCGGATGGGCCGCCTCGACCACCTCGATGCGCTGGCAGGGGACGCCGTGGCCGTAGCGGGTGACGACGATGCCGGACAGCGGCCCCGGCCAGTTGTCCTCGACCGCCCGCGCCATGGCACCCGCCGCTTTGCCGGCGCCGATGACGACGGTCCGGCCCTTCGGCGGCTTCGGCAGGTTCGCCGGGACCGCCTTCGCCGGGTCGGCAGCGGCCAGCGCCGCATCGAACAGCGCGCGGAGGAGGGTACGGGGATCAGTCATTGTTGGCGATCATGGCCGAGCGTCGAAGTTCGTCAATGGCGACCAAGCTGTGAACCGATCGGGGCGGTATCACCACTTACTGTTGCAACCCCTGCTCTCCGCGTCAGGAGGCCTATTGCCCGCCCTTTGATGAAATGGCTACCTTGGAGGGTAACGCGGGTGTGATCGAACGCTTGTATGTTGAAAGATAGTTCACGGCGACCCGGGATATCACCAATGCTCTCCCAGTACCTCCTGCCAGGCATCCCCCTCGTCGAAAGTCCGCTCTTTGAGGAGACCCTTCTCTCTCTCTCTCTCTC
>CAXNIC010000280.1:0-6791 GCA_964201945.1 Alphaproteobacteria bacterium | reverse complement strand
ACCGTCAGCTCGTATTCGAGGTCCTTGCCCTGATCGAAGGCCTTGACCTCGATCTTGGGCTGGCCTGCGGTCTTGAGGCCTTTGTCGGTCACTGCCGACGCCGAGGACTGGCGCACGGTCTCGTCGAGGACCTCGCCCATGACCGACTGGCCGTAGCGCTTGCGCACCAATTCGAGCGGCACCTTGCCCGGGCGGAAGCCCGGTAGCCGGACGGTGCCGGCGAGCTCGCCCAGCTTGCGCGTGATCTGTTGGTCGACCTCGGCGGCGGGAACGGTGATCTTGAAGGTCCGGGTCAGGCCCTCGGAAAAGGTCTCGGTGACGTTCATGGCGGATCTTTTCTGGTTGAAAGGACGACCGGCGGGCAGTGGCCGAGGCTCACACGAGGCTGGTGCGGGCGAAGGGACTTGAACCCCCACGGCTTTCGCCACCAGAACCTAAATCTGGCGTGTCTACCAATTCCACCACGCCCGCCAAAACCATGCGCGACAAGCGGATTTAACGGCGATCCGCCGCCGCGCGGGCGGGTCTCATATCACAGGGCCGAGACGCCGTCGATGGCCCAAGCCGGCTGAGTTTCGCGGAGCTCGCGAAGGACCGCGGGAAGGCTCTCCGGCAGATCCTCGGCGATGAGTCCGGGGCCGCCCTTCGCCGCCGACCGGGCATGCAGCCAGACGGCGGCGGCGGCCGACTCGAAGGCCGGCATCCCCTGGGCCAGCAGGCCGAGGATCAATCCCGCGAGCACGTCGCCCGAGCCGGCCGTGGCCAGCTCCGCCGGCGCGCCGGCAGCGATCGCGGCGCGGCCGTCGGGCGCGGCGACCACCGTGTCGGGGCCTTTCAGCACGATGACGGCCCGGGCCTGGGCGGCGGCGGTCCGGGCGGCGGCGAGGCGCCCCTCCTCGCCGATGGCACCGAAGACCCGGGCGAACTCGCCCTCGTGGGGGGTGAGGACCGGATATGGCCCCTCTTCCCGCCCGAGCGCCTCGGGGGCGCCGTCGAGCGCGTCGGCGTCCAGAACGACGACACGGCCGGACGCGATCGCCAGAGCCACGGCCGCCCGGGTGGCGGCGTCGCGGCCGTTTCCCGGCCCGACCAGGACGGCGTTCCGGCGGCCATCAGCCAGGGCCGGAGCGAAATCTTCAGGCGCCACCGCCTCGACCAGCGTCCCCGGCCGGTCGGCGGCATAGACCGCGAACGACTCGGCGGGCACGGCCAGAGTGACAAGCCCGGCTCCGACCCGCCGGGCGGCGATGGCGGCCAGGCGGGCCGCGCCGGTCATCCGGCCGCCGCCGCGGATCACCGCATGACCCCGCCGGTACTTGTGGGAACCGGCATCGGGCCAGGGGAAGACGTCGCCCCAGACGCCAGGCCCGTTCGCCCAGGTCTGCGGCCGGATCTCGTCCAGGACCGCTGCCGGCAGGCCAATATCGGCCAGCACCAGCTCGCCGCAGAGCCGACGGCCGGGCTCGAGCAGATGACCAGGCTTGAGGCGGAAGAAGCTCACGGTGAGATCGGCCGCCGCCGCGGCCCCCCTCACCCGGCCGCTGTCGCCGTCGAGGCCGCTCGGCACATCGATGGCGACCGTGGCGGACCGGCGGCGCGCCAGTGCCTCGACCGTCGCCCGGACGACGCCCTCCAGCGGCCGGGCGAGGCCGGCGCCGAACAGCGCGTCGACCACCAGCCCCGCACCGTCGAGCCCCGCCGGGTCGAGCGGCTCCACCGGCCCCGTCCAGCGCTTTCGATAGATGAGCGCGTCGCCGCCCCTGGGCTCGCCTGAAGCCATCGCCCTGACCGGCCAGCCGGCGGCCGCGAGCGCCCGGGCGACGACATAGCCGTCACCGCCATTGTTGCCGGGGCCGCAGAGCACCAGCGCCGGCCGGGGCGTCCAGCGGCGCCGGATCGCGCCTGCGACCGCTTCTCCCGCCCGCAGCATCAGCCGCTCGCCCGGCTGCCCCAGCGAGGCGGCGAGAGCGTCCGCCCTCGCCATCTCCGCGTTGGTCAGCAGAGCGTGGGCGGGGGCCATCAGGGGGTAAGGACGACGCGCCCGACGATGCGGCCCGCCTTCAGGTCCTCGAGGGCCTGGTTGACCTCGTCCAGCCGGCGCCGGCCGACCGGCATCGGCACGACCTTCCCGGCCTTCACCAGCGCCATCAGGCCCCGCATCTCGGACAACGTGCCGACATAGGACCCGCGGATGGTGAGCGCCCGCATCGGGATGGTCACAAGCGGCAGCGTCACGTCGCCGCCGAACAGGCCGACAATGATGTAGGTCCCGCCCTTGTTGAGGGCATCCAGGCCGAGCCGCGCCGTCGCCGAGGCGCCGACGAAGTCGACCGCCGCCGCGAGGCGCCCGCCGGCGAGGTCCTTGAGCCGCTTGGCGGCATCCGGGCCGGAGGAGTTGAGAGTTTTCTTGATGCCCATCGCCTTCGCCGCCTCCAGCTTGGCGTCGTCGATGTCGACGGCGATCAGCGGGGCATCGATCAGGCCCTGGGCGATGGCGACGCCGGCCAAGCCCACGCCGCCGAGCCCGATCAGGGCGACATGATCGCCCTGGATCAGCTTGGGGATCTTGATCAGGGCGCCGTAGGCGGTGACCCCCGAGCAGGCATAGGTGGCCGCCAGCCCGGGATCGACGCCATCGATGTTCACCAGGTACTTGGCGTCAGGGACGAGCACGTGATCGGAGTAGCCGCCTTGACTGAAGACTCCGAGAGAACGCATTGAAAGACAAAGATTTTCTTCGTCCGCTTTACACGGCGCGCAAACCCCGCAACCGATCCAGGGGAAGACCATCCGAGTGTCGCCGACATTCACCCCGGTGACCTCCGGGCCGACTGCGGCGACCTCGCCCACGATCTCGTGGCCCATGGTCAGCGGCAGCTTGATGCCGCGATCGCCGAGCGTCAGCTTCTTGCCGCCGCCGAGATCGTAGTAGCCGTCCCAGATGTGCAGGTCGCTGTGGCAGACGCCGGCGGCGGTGGTGCGGATCAGCACCTGGCGGCCCGTCGGCCGCGGCGTCTCGTGGGCGACGCGCGCCAGGGGCTTCGAGAATTCGGTTACCTGATAGCTCAGCATCTGTCCTCCCGGGCGAGCGTTTTCGGGCGGAGCCTAGCAGGACGCCGGCCATCGACGACAACGGAGATTGAAGGACGCCGGGAGGAACCGGCTACCGGCCCGAGGTCGGGCGGTTCTTGACGCTCTCGTCGGTCTTCCAGCCCTTGTAGGAATCCTCGATCACCGAGCGGTAGGGGCTGAAATCCATCGGCAGCGCCCCCTGCTTCTTCGGCTCTTCGCCCTTGGTGAAGCGGTAGACTTCGCAGGCGCCGGTCTTGTCGCGGTAAAAGAAGTAGGAGGTGTCCCTCTTCGCCTTCCCGCGCGGGTCGTAGAGATTGTACTGGCTGGTCGCGACGCCGAGGATCGCCGGCCCGATCGAGCCGTTGAAGACCAGCTTCAGCTTGTAGGGCTGCTGCTGGTTGAAGACGCCGCGGGCGCACTCCGTCGAAAGCTCGGGATCGAGCGCACCGACCTCCCAATAGGGATGAGGGCTGGTCGTCAGAACGCGATCGTTGCCCTGAGCCAGGGCAGGCTGGCCAAGGCCGCCTGCGACCAGGGCGGCGAGCAAGGCCGATGCACAAGCGCGGCGGTCCATGTGCCCCATATGGCGCAAGTCCGTCATCCGGACAAGCCGGCAGCCGCCAGAGGTGCCTTCAGGAACGCCCGCATGGAGGCCCCCAGGCGGAAACGGCGCTGCGCCTCGATGCCGAAGCCGATCGGATCTCCCTTAAGCTGCCGATCGCAGGCGTCGATCAACTCTTCGTAGGGATGAACGTCGGCATAGGCGAAGAGGTAGTCGAGGTCGCCGGCGTCGACGCGTTCCGACACCACCGCGGCCCCGGCATGGAGGGCGGCGACGATCCGGCTCGGCGAGTTGAACCGCACCCACTCGGCTCGGCGGACATCCAGCACGATCCTGGAGCGCCGGAGCATGTCGATCCGGATGTAGTCAGGCATCACCCCGAAGGTTGAGCGGACGATCCAGCCGCGTCTGGCGAGATCCGCCATCGCCTGGTCGCGGCGCGGCACGGTCAGCCCGTAGACCAGGACGTCGATGTCCTGTTCGCTCGGGCGTCGCTTCTCGGCCAGCGCGTGGACGTATCCCAGGCGGAGGAAGGCGACGCGGGCGGGATCGGGAACAAGGTCCGTGCAGTCGCCGACCGGCACCAGGGACCAGACGAAGTCGGCGACCTCGAGCACGCGGCGGAGGTTCTCCCGCCGGTTGGGGAAGAAGGGGTTTTCCATCACCGACGGGTCGGTGACGTCCTCGGTCACCAGCACGCCGAAGACGAAGTCCGGGCCGAGGCTGCGCTTGCGCTCCAGCAGGCTCTCGACGAAGACGCCGTCGATGAAGAACTCGACGATCAGGTTCACGATTGGCCGATTGTAGAAGAACCGGTTCTCGTACTGGACCGAGTGGCCGGCCTCGGCGAGGCCGGCGGCGACCGGCTGCAGGATGTCACCGATGGTGACCAGGCTGCCGGCCGGATGATTATTCAAGTAAAAACTGAACTTAACCATTCTTCTATTTGATTTTACTTTTCTTTCCCAAGGCAGATGAGAGCGCGTCGAGGCGCCGGCCGACGACGTCGCCGGCCAGTGCGCGGTGAGCGCCGCGGAGACTGAGGGAGAGCGTCCTGCCCTCGACCGCGAGCCTGATGTCGGCAAGTGCGCGAGAGTCGCCGCCGGCCAGGGTGTAGGCGAGACGGAGTGCCAGACCGAGGGTCAGGGCCGCCGCGGCGTCGCCGGGGCCGAGCAGCCGGCGGACCGACGCCGCGAGGTCGCCTTCGATGTGCCCGTGGTAACGGACATGGTCGGTGAGCGCGAGGAGCGCCCGCTCGCGGTGCTCGATCGCGACCGCGGGCAGCCTGAGGATGCGCCAGAAGGCGTGCTCGGCCCGGTAGTCGGGGTGGTCCTGCCAGCCGATGTCGCCCAGCAGAACAGCGGCCCGGGCGAGGCGATCGGAGAAGGCGGAAGGCAGGATCGGCGCGAGCCAGGCCAGGACCTCGTCGGGATTGGGCGCGAACCGGGCCTGCCGGGATGCCAGCTCCTCGGCATGGGCGATCAGCGGGTCCTTCCGGCGGGCCGCCGGACCGAGTTGGTCGAAGAGGCAGCCTTCGCGGAGGCCGTAGGAGGAGAACACCAGCCGGCGCGGCCGCCCGACGCGGACCACCTCGGCTAGCGGCAGGGTCGCCCAGAGCAGGGCGTCGACGCGGCGGGTGACGCCGGGGATCCGCTTCAGCTGCGCCTTGCCGAGGAGCGGCAGCCGCTGCAGGAAGGCATGCGCCGCCCGGGCCTCGAGGGTGTAGGCGTGGATGACCTTGAGCGGGTAGTCGGTCATCGCCATGTGGACGCGCGCCAGCGCCCGCCACGATCCGCCGACGAGATAGAGGTCGCGGCCCTTGAGCCGGTCGAGCCAGGGGACCCGGGTCAGGTGCTCGGCGACCACCGCCCCTGCCCGCTTCAGCGTACCGCCGGCAAGCTCGGAGAGCGCCAGCGGGCCGAGCGGCAGGGTCGCCTGGGCGTGGGTCCGGCCGCCGTATATGTCGACGAGCTCCAGGCTGGCGCCGCCGAGGTCGCCCATCACGCCGTCCGCATCTGGATTTCCAGAAAGAACGCCAAGCGCCGAGGTCCGGGCCTCCTCCTCGCCGGAGAGGATGCGAAGCCGGATGCCGGTCGCCTTGCGGACCGCGCCGACGAAGTCCCGGCCGTTCTCCGCCTCGCGCACCGCGGCGGTCGCGACCGCGGTCAGGCGGCTGACACCCATGGCCTTGGCCACGCCGGCGAAGCGCGCCAGGTTGCGATGAGCGTCGACCATCGAGCCGGCATCGAGGCGGCCGGTGGTGGCGACGCCGCGGCCGAGGCCGCAAAGGACCTTCTCGTTGAAGATCGGCACCGGCGCCCGGCCGTCATGCTCGAAGACGACCAGCCGGATCGAGTTCGAGCCGACATCGAGGACGCCGACCGGCTTCGGCCGCCGTCCCCGCTCCGCGGTCGGGCGTCTCACCGCTTCAGCACCAGCCTGGGTGGCGCCGGCGTCTTGCGGCCGGCGCTGCCGCGTCCGGAAAGGCTGGGGTTGGTCATGAAATAGGTGTGCGCACTGAATGCCTGATCCGGATCCTCGACCTTGACCCGTCTATAGACGCCTTCGGCATCGAGGGTCCAGCTCTGCGCCTCATCCCGGAGGTTCGCGACCATGATCTGGTCGACCACCTGCTGGTGCACCGTCGGGTTCTCGATCGGCACGAAGGATTCGACCCGGCCGTCGAGGTTGCGGCCCATCCAGTCGGCGGAGGAGACGAAGACCTTGGCATGACGGCTCGGAAGCCCGTGGCCGTTGCCGAAGCAGACGATGCGCGCATGCTCGAGGAAGCGGCCGATGATGCTCTTGACCCGGATGTTGTCGGAGAGCCCGGCGATGCCGGGCCTCAAGCAGCAGATGCCGCGCACCACAAGGTCGATGGCGACCCCGGCGGCCGAGGCCCGGTAGAGCGCGTCGATGATCTCGGGGTCGACCAGCGAGTTGAGCTTGGCCCAGATTCCAGCCGGCTTGCCGGCCTTCGCATGGGCGATCTCGTCCTCGATGAGCTGGAGCAGCGTCGACCGGAGCCCGATCGGGGCGATCACCAGCTTTTCCATCTTCTCCGGATGGACGTAGCCGGTCATGTAGTTGAACACCTTGGCCGCGTCGCGGCAGAGGCCCGGATCGACGGTGAAGAACGAGAGGTCGGTGTAGATCC
>CAXNIC010000279.1:0-6798 GCA_964201945.1 Alphaproteobacteria bacterium | reverse complement strand
CTGGGCTTCGCCGGCAGCTCGCCGGTGGTCTTGAGCCAGAGCTGCATCGCGTCGTCGCTGGTCAGGTGCTTCAGGAACTTCATCGCCGCGTCGCGCTTGGCGCCCGACGACTTGCTGGAGACGCCGTTCACCCAGTAGGAGGCGAAGTTAGACTTGACGCCATTGTGCGACGGCAGCTCGGCGACGGCCCAGTCGAGGTTGGGCATGCCCTGGAAGGTGCCGATGCGGAACGAGCCGTCGATGTGGAAGCCGGCGCGGCCGGCGCGGAACGCCGCCTGGGTCTCGTCCATGAAGCCGTAGGTGGTCAGCTTATGCTTGGTCGCGATGTCGGCATAGAACTGCAGGCCGGCGGCACCACCCTTCTGGTCGTACATGACCTTCTTGCCGTCGTCGCTATAGGCCTGGCCGCCGAACTGACGGACCAGGATCTCGCGCCACCAGTGATGGTCCTGCCCGACCGGGCCCATCGTGTAGCCGGCTGTCAGCGTGTTGCCGGCGGGGTCGCGCTTCACGATCTTGCCGGCCTGGGCGATCAGTTCGTCCAGGGTCGCCGGCGGCTTCGACGGATCGAGACCGGCTTCGCTCATCAGCTTCTTGTTGTAGAACAGCGCCATCGAGCGGACCGCGGTCGGCAGGCCCCAATAGGCGCCGTCCGCCTTCATCGCCTTGACGATGGGGAAGAAGTCGCGCTCGACCGCGGCGACGTCGAACTGGTCCTTCGGCAAGGGCGCCAGCAGGTTTGCCTTCCGGTACTCCTCGAGCCAGCCGTAGTAGAGCTGCACCACGTCCGGCCCCTCGCCCGCCGGCACCGCCGCGGCGACCTTGGTCTGGTACTGCGCATAGGGGAAATGCGTGTGCTTGACCTTGATGCCCGGGTTGGCCGCCTCGAAGGTCTTGATCAGGGCGTCGACCGCCGTCACCCGCTCCTTGAAGAAATACTGCCAGTACTCGATCTCCACGGTCTGCGCCCTCGCGCCGACCGAGACGGCGAGCGACATGGCCGCGGCCGTGAGCGTGACGAACAAGGTCTTCATGGTTCAGCCCTCCCGGGGAAATAGGTGCGATAGGTTCTGGTGGTCCGGCGCGACTGTCAATCGCCCTGGCCGAGCGGGTGCCACGCCCAGCCGCCGGGCTGGCGCCGCACGTGACCGAGATCGGCGCCCCGCGGGAAATGCCCGAAAGCGAGCAGGGTCCCGGTATCGGCAAGCTCGCTGAACACCGCATGGCGGGTCGCGCGGCCGGCTGCCGGATCGACGTCGGAGCGATGGCTCCACAGCGGCTCGGCGACCTGCACCGGCGAATGGCAGATATCGGCGGCGAACAGGCAGCTTTGGCCCTCGGATGTTGCCATCACGCCCTGATGGCCGGGCGTGTTGCCCGGCAGGCGGCGATAGGCGAAGCCCTCGATCGGCGAGGAGCCGTCGGCGACGACGGTCAGCAGGCCCGCCGCCTCGATCGGCCGGACGATCTCGGCGAAGGCGTCGCGGTGATGCGCCATGACGTTCGCCGGTCCCTGGTCCCAGAACGCCCACTCCGTCTCTCCAACGAAGTGGCGCGCCTTGGGGAAGGTCGGCCTCGGCCGCCCGTCCGGACCCGCCGTGCTGGCCCAGCCGACATGGTCGAAATGAAGATGGGTGAAGATCACCGCCGCGACCGATTCGACCGCGATACCGAGCTTCGTCAGCGCCTCCAGCAGCGTGCCCCGCGCGTCGCCGAGATAGGGAACGGGACCGCGGCCGATCCCGGCGTCGATGAGCACGATGCAGTCAGGCGCCTTCACCACGAAGCAGCCGAGATCCGGCTGGAACTGGCCATCGGCGGTCAACCATCGGCGATATGGATCCCAGGCCGCGCGCGGCACGTCGGGGTACGAGCGCTCGGGATCCACCGGTGCCGGACGCGCGTCGGCGACTCCGTGGATCTCGAACCGGCCGACCGTCGCGTGCGAAATCCACAAAGCGCTCTCTCCGTGACCCCGTCGGGCGAGGGCGGGGAATACCAGACCCTCACCGGCAAACGAAATCAAATCACGGGCACCTTGCCCGCGCGATGGTCCCGATCATACTTCTGCAGAGCCGCCTGGACCTCTCGCTGGGAACCTGACCGATGACGCTGGATCGCGCGAAGCTGCTGGGTTGGAGGCTCGAGGACGTTCGCGCGAGCCATACCGAGCGCGACACCATGCTCTACGCGCTGGGTCTCGGCCTCTCACAGGATCCCTTCGACGTCAGGGAGGTGGGCTTCACGGCGAGCCGCGACCTCAAGGCGCTTCCGACCATGGCGGCCGTGATCGCCGAGCCTCGCCCGTGGCTTCCAGAAGTCGGGATCGACGTGACCACGGCCCTGCATGCCTCGCAGGCGATGCATTTCGACGAAACACTACCGCCCTCCGGCACGGTTCGCGCCCGCTTCAGGGTCGATCGCCTGGTCGACAAGGGTCCCGGCAAAGGCGCCTTCATCGTGCTCTCGAAGGAGATCTTCGACGACGCCACGGGGACGCGTCTCTGCCGCCTTCCCGCCACCATTTTCGTGCGCGGCGGCGGCGGGTTCGGCGGCAGCCCGGATGGCCTGCCCGAGGCCGTGACGATGCCGGCGCGCACGCCCGATCTGACAGAGGACTATCCGATCGACCCGCGCACCGCGCTGATCTACCGGTTGTCCGGCGACTACAACCCGCTGCACGCCGACCCGCTGGTGGCGCGCGCCGCCGGCTTCGACGGGCCGATCGTTCACGGCTTCTGCACCTTCGGCATCGCCGGCTGGGTGCTGATCAAGGCGCTGTGCGGCTACGACCCTCGGCGCCTCGCCTCGATCGAGGCCCGCTTCTCGGCACCGCTCTATCCGGGCGAGACGCTCAGGCTGGCGATCTGGCAGGACGGCAGCGAGATCCGCTTCGAAGGCCGGGCGGTCGAACGCGATGTGCTCGTGTTGAGCGGCGGCCAGGCGGCGCTGCGTCCGAGAGTTAGCCGGTCTCCCGGTCCCAGGCGTTCACGGTCAGGTCCGGTCCTTCCTTGATCAGCGACTGCTTCTGCACCCGCATCGACGGGGTCAGCTCGAACTCCCGGCGATACTCGATGTACCGTGGCGCCTTGTATGAGGCGAGCCGCGCCCGGCAGAACGCAGTGATCTGGTCAGGCGGCAGGTCGGACCGCGAGAGCCCGTCCTTCAGCTGGATGTAGGCCTTGACCTCCTCGCCCCTGAGCTCATCGGGCACCGGGATGACGGCGGCCTCCAGGATCTTGGGGTGCGAGCGCAGCGCGGCCTCGACTTCAGCGGCGGCGATGTTCTCGCCGCTCCGCCGGATCATGTCCTTCTTGCGGCCGACGAAGTAGAGCAACCCCCGCTCGTCGCGGCGCACCAGGTCGCCCGAGTGATACCACCCGCCGCGCATCGCCTCGGCCGTCACCTCCGGGCGGTTGAGATATCCCCGGAAGAGATCAGGCCCGCCGATGAGTGCCTCGCCGATCTCGCCTGTCGACACGTCCTGGTCTTGGTCATCGACGACGCGGATGATCACGTCCGGCGGCTCGACGCCGATGGAGCCGGAGCCGACCAGCTCTTCGGCCAGATCGACCGGCACACGAGACATGATGCCGCCTTCCGTGCTGCCGTACTGGTCGTACCAGGGGAAGCCGAAGCGATCGACGAGCTGGCGATGCAGCGGCTTCGGCAAGCCGGCATGGACGACGGCGCGCATGCGATGGTCGCGCTCGCGGGGGCCGGGCTCCCCCTTCAGCAGCAGCGCCGGGATCGAGGCGATCGACAGCATCTCCGATGCATCGTACTTCCGCACGACGTCCCAGAACCGCGAGACGCTGAAGCGGCGCATCGCGATCAGCGTGCCACGGGTGGTGAGCGAGGTCATCAGCTGGATCGCCGGATCGGTATAGTAGAACGGCAGGCAGCAGAGCTGGCGATCCTGCCAGCTGCGCGGAAACAGCACCTGGTCCAAGTCGACCACCCGCAGCCACCATCCGTGATCCAGCATGCAGCCTTTCGGCGCGCCGGTGGTGCCGGAGGTATAGAAGACCGTGAGGATGTCGTCGCGACGGCACGGTGCCTCGGCGAGCGGGATGCGTTCGGCCTCGCGCTCGTAGCGCCCGAGACCGTCGGGCTCCTCGCCGCTTGTGACCAGGATGTCACGCAACGAGGGGCACTCAGGCCGCAGCTGCTCGAGCACCGCGCTCTGCACCTCCCCGGCGATGGCCAGCACCGGCTGCGAATCCTTGAGGATATGACCGGCGTCGTGAACCTGCGCGGTGGGTGCGATCGAGACCAGCGTGGCGCGGTTCGCCATCAGGGCGAAGAGCGCGATCATGAACTCGACCCGGTTCTCGAGCATGACGACGACGCGGTCTCCTGGCTTCAGGCGCGGCTTGAGATAGCCGGAGAAATGCTCGACCCGCTGCAGCAGCTCGCGCCGGGTGACCACGAGCCCGTCCTCGACGATGATTGCCGGCCGCTCCGGCTCGTCACGACAGCCCTCCGCCACCAGCGCAGCGCAGGTCTGATGCTTGACGGCGCTCCAGGAGGGACCGATGCCGGGATGCGCCACCTTCGCCGTCACAGCGCCACCTCGGCAAGCCCGTGCTTGATGACGATCTGGCCGGCGGCATCGCTGGCCTCGTAGCCGAAGGCTTCCCGGCCGCGCTGCGGCCCGAGCGCCCACAGCTTCGTGGTGATGGCCTGGCCCGGCGTCAGGAACACCGGCGCCGAGAACCGGCCGGCGAGGCGCTTCAGTCTCGCGCTATCGCCGCCACAGACCTTGTCGACGACCGCCCGTCCGGCGAAGGCGAGCGTCAGCATGCCGTGCACGAGGAGGTGCGGAAAGCCGAGGGTTTTCGCCGCCTCCAGCCGCAGCGTGTAGGCAGAGTAGTCGCGGGCGGCTTCGGCGTAGCGGGCGGTCTGATCGGCCGACATCGCGTAGGTCGCCTGGGCGAATGGCGGTGCCGACTTGGCGCTATCCGGCAGGCGGTGCTCGGGTGCGACATCACCGACGCTCTTCGTCAGCGTGGCACCTGCGACGAGGGCGTTGAAATACTGCTCGTCGACCAGCTCATCCGTCTCGTCCCGCGTCTCGGACTTGACGATGACCGACACGCCGGCCGGCGACGGAACTGCTCCCCACAGCGTCGCTCGGCAGAACAGGCGCATGCCCGGTCGGATCGGCCGGTGATAGTGAAAGTCGTGCTGACCATGGAAAGCGAACGCCGACGTCACATCGCGCAACGTCTCGATGGTCGCCTGCATCGGGGGCACATTGGCGAAGACCGGCGAGGCTATGGCACCCTCGCGATGGGCGGGACTCTCGTCATCGATCGCAGCTGCGAACTGGGCGAGCCGCACCGTATTCACGCGAAACTCAGGCGTCTGCCGAACCTGGCCCAGCCTGGAGAGATCGAACGTCACCCGACCAGCTCCCGATCCGACGAAGAGGTGAAGTTACGATCGTGCCTGAATTCGAGGTTGGCTTCACTTCGAATCGTTAACGACTAGCGTTAACGCCACCCTCATCGCGACGCTCGACACTGATCTGCAATCGTGGATTATCCTGGATCGGTGAGACAACACCTGCCGTGAAGCCGCGGCGCCTTTTGCCGGAGAGCGTATGCGTGGCAGGCGTTAGCAGCCGAGGGAGCAAGGTTACCAGTCGGCAATCGAGTGCAGTCGCTCTGGGCCCGATGGCCGATTATGTCCGGCATCTGCGAACGGCCCTGGAATCCTCGCGCTGGCCCAAAGGCAAGCGGACGCGGTACCGGCTGAAGATCGCCGCGGTCTCGGTCCTCGGCGAAGTCGGATATCAGGCGCTCAAAGTCTCCGACATCTGCGAGCAGGCCGAGGTGGCGCTGGGCACCTTCTACACCTACTTCGCCGACAAGGGCGAGATCGCGGCCGAGACCCTGCTCGATTTCACCGACGCTCTCTATGTGCAGGCCCGGTCCGCCGCACGCGGCAGCAGCGACTACGAAGCGATCCTCCGCACCAACCAGTTCTTCGCCGCCGCCTATCAGCGGAACGCGGGGCTCGTGCGCTGTCTCATCCAGCTTGAGGATCTGATTCCCGACTTCAGGCCGCGGGTGCGGGAGAAGCGACTCTACTGGCTGAAGAAGATCGCGCTCTCGCTCGAACGGCGCACCGGCCATCCGGAGGTGGCGAGCCCGCTGTTCCTGCAGATCGCCTACGCGCTCGAAGGCATGGTGTTCACCTATCTCTACGATACCTTCGTGCGCAGGGAGCCGATCCTGCGCCGCCACGCCGGAAGCCCCGACCGCATCGCCGACTTGCTCTCGGTGCTTTGGTATCGCGCGACCTATTGCGAGGACCCGCCGGCCGAGGACGTGAAGCACGCCCGGGAAGCTCTCGGCATGCATCGCGAGCCGGTCGCGGCCCCGCTGTCGAGCCGGGCCACCGGCCGCAAACAGTCGGCGGCCAGCCGGGAGACGCGAGCCCTTCGACGTAGTAGCTGAGCCGACGCGGGTCGATCAGCCGCCCGCGCAGCTCCCACATCCGCTGGACCGGCACCAAGGATGTCGAGATCGGCCGCTACGAGCGCTGATCCGGCCCCAGATCCTCGCGTACCCGTCACGTTGACGGCGAGGCACGCGTTTCAACATTCTGCTATTGAACGATCGCCGGCAGCCGCAGGAGCGGTTTCCATTGGCAAGCGTGGAGACGGGTAGATGCGCGCAGTCGTGATTCACCAGCATGGCGGCCTCGACAGCATGGTGTTCGACGCGGCCTATCGCGATCCCGTGTGCCGCCCCGGCGACGCGATCGTCCGGGTCAGGGCGTGCTCGC
>CAXNIC010000278.1:0-6812 GCA_964201945.1 Alphaproteobacteria bacterium | reverse complement strand
TCACAAACGGGCTGGAGGTCATCGCCAAGGCGAACGACCTTCAGACCGCAACCGCCGCCGCCTGACAGATCAGGCCGTCACCAACTTTTGGCGATAGCTCGTGCCCAGTTGTGCCTGACCCTCCGAAATAATCTAGTATCAACGCTTTTGGCGCTCCACCCCCAGATATGTAAATCGCATCCTGAACGGCAAAAAGAGATTTCGGGTACGAGAACGGGGAGCTGCCGAAAAGAGACTTGAGTACGGCGGTGCCGTGCTCGGTAGCTGAGTACTTCGCGTCGAACCAAGAGGAAACCGAAACGACCCCGTCTTCATGGGGCCTACGCTTCGCGTACACATAGTCCTTTCCGGTACGGTCTTTGCGTATGCACAGATCAGATGCTCGCCGCGTTACAGAACTGTGTTCCCATCGCCAGCGCTTCTCAACACCATCCTCGTTGATAGGCCACACGACCTGTTCGCTTTTTTTCGGCTCTTCTTTAACGATCCAAGACTCGGATGCATCATCCCACTCCATATCCGGAATGCGAATCGTTCCTTCGCCCAGATAGATAGGATAAAACATGGTCCTCCGGTCGGCGCGATTTGCTCCGGCCCCCTCGCGGCGGAGATTGCGCCACTCAAACACCCCATCCTCGTCCTTCTGCGAGAAGCGCGCTGCCTGCTCTTGTGTGGGGGGCATTCTTCCGATCTTTGACTTCGGAGTCTCACCGGCAAAGATCAGATACTCATGAGAGACCGAGTAGCCCGTCTGCGTTGGCCGGCCCGAGGGATTTGCGCGCACTACTACCGTGCCCAATATCCTTCCATCAAAGTTGTCCCCAATGAGGAAGTTGAGCTCTCGCTGCTGCTCATCATCAATGGCCGCGATCAATACGCCGGTTTCGGTCATGATCGGCCTCGATAGGCGCAATCGATCGTTGATCAGCGACATCCAACTCGAGGATTTGTAGCCGTTTTTGTAGTCAATCGCCGACGCGTCTGTGTTGAACGGCGGATCGATATACACGCAGTCGATCCGCCCCGCGTACTTGGCCTGCATAAGCGCCAGAGCTTGGGAGTTCTCGCCTTCGATAAGCACGCCGTCTACATGTGCGTCGAGCCCATCAACATCGCTCAGCAGGCGTTGTTGAAAATCTTCGCCGAAATGACGCGTATCGACCATTAGGGTCGGAAACGCCTTTATGAACTCGCACGACAGCGGAGCGCTATAGGCTGGTGTTGATAGGTCCCCCTTGATCTCATCAATCGCAAATAGCCGCACCCATTCCTCGCGTTGCGCGTCGTTGGCAGCGATCTCCGGATAAAACTTCTCAGGAATCCGATCCAGCGTGATGCAGTACTGCGTCTCGACGACGAACTTCTTCTTCAGCCACAGCTTTTTCTGGAATTCCTCAAGCTGGGCGAGAAAGGCGATGACCTTGCCGGCGATCCGGCGGATGACCTTGATCTTCGACAGATATTGCTCGACGCGCGGTGCGGTGTCGCTCTCGATATCGTCGAGATGCATCACCTCGTTCTTGACGTAGAAATCCAGCTCCCGGCGCAAGAAGCCGCCCAGGTCCTTGTGGATAAAATAGTCGAAGGTGTTGCGGGCGGTGTAGCGCTTCAGATGCCCTTCGAGGCGGGAATGGCCGGGCGCCTCGCCGTTCAGGTTCACATGCGGCTTCGCGAGTTCGGCAATCCACGGTGTGAAGGCGGCATCGGTGACCGCCAGAATGCGACCGACGGCGGACGTCGTGAGGTCTTTCTGCGCCGGCGGCTTCTTCTTCCCCTCGCGCTCACTCACCGGCCAGTCGGTCAACGTCGCCGGGCTATAGGCAAAACGCAGGACAAGCTCGCCGCCTTCCTCGGCGATGAAATCCTCGCCCGCCAGAATGAAGCTGCGGTCCTTGCCTTCGGCCGCCTTGACGTTGCCATGCTCGCCCTCTGCCGCGTCAACCAGCCGGAAGTGCACGCGCATGGGCTTGGCGGCATCGTCGGGCTTCAGCCGGAAGGCGTAGTCGCGCAGATACTCGCTGGTCTTGATGTAGTACTGGTCGCGGTTGGCCCAGTGGAGTTTGACCTCCTCACCTTCGTAGGGGATCGCGTAGACACCCGGCCGATAGACGCGCTTGGCCAAGAAGTCGCCTTCCGAATAGTAGCGGCGGAAGAAGCTGAACAGATGGTCGTAGACCTCGTTCTCAAGCCCACCGATATCGACCGCATCATTAGCGAGCTTGGCGCGCAGCTCTTTGACCTTCGGCAGCGTCTCGGGATCGGCGCCGAGGCTCTGCGCCTGCTCGATCGCCTTGGCGAGTTCCTTTTCCAGCTCCGCCTTGTCGGCGGTCTTGTAGAGGCCGAATGCCTGCTGCACCTGCGGCAGCAGATCCTTGTCGAGGAACTGCGTCACCTCCGCGCTCTTGGCGTGCATGATCCGATAGAGGCCGAAATCGAGATCGGGCTGGTCGAGCTGGAAGAGCTCCTTCAGCAGGGTTTTCAGCTTCTCAAATTTCTGGCTCATACGCGTCTCGTTTCTTGTTCATGTTGCATGGCTGGCGGATCAAACGACCCGCCAACGGATGGTGAAGAGGGTTTCGGTCTCCGTTCGCTGAGCGAGCCGGCGCTCCAACTGGTCGATGAGCGAATCCCGTTTCTCCATGATCTCGTCTTCCACCGTGAAAATCTCCTGCCGCTGGCGGCGCTGCTGGTGTTCCAGCTTCTGGATTTTCTCCTGGATAGAGTGCTGCTCCTCAAGCGTCACGGCCTGGCGCGCCTGGCGGCGCAGCACCTTGATCTGTTCCTTGGTGTCGGCCAGCGCCTTTTCGGCTGAAAGCACCATGTCGTCCGCCCACTTCTCAAGCTTTTCGCGCGCCTGGTTGAAATGGGCGCTGTTCTGCTCAAGGGAGAGGCTGATCGTTGCCTTGGCGTGGCGCTGCGCATCGGCTTCAAGCCGTTTGGCTACCGAGTCCGGGATATCCGTCGGTGCATCGACGCGGCCCGAGCAACCGAACAGCTTCTCCATGGTCTCTTGATCCAGCGACGCGCCATCGTCATCAAAGCCGGAGAAGAGGAGATACTCCTCCCGCTCATAGGACTCGATCTGCAACCGCGTCAGAACGAGGTGCCCCGCCTTGCCGCGAAGAGCCTCGACAACATGAACGCGCGTGGCGTGGCTCGTGACATCGAATGTGATGACGGCGGCCGGCGTTACGAGCGATTTTCCGCCCTGGACAACCTTCTCACCGAGAGGATGTGACAGGCGATAGAGGAAACGGCTCGGTTCCTCGCTTCGGTCGTGGCCTGGCTCTGGCTGGGACTTCGAGATGAGGTGATAGCGGCCCGGCGATATCTCCGGGCTCGGCGGGACCTTGAGATCGAACGCAAGCGCATCGTCGTCGAAGCGGGCGCGATCCGCCAGAATCAACCGCGTCAACGACCAAAAGCGCTGACCGACACGATCCAGCTGCGCCTTGGCATCGGCCAGTCGAATTCGCAGCCGCTGATGAACATCCTCATCGAAGCGCTCGAAGAGCTTTCGCCGCGTATCATCCATGCGAGCCTGAATGCTCACATCCATTTCCTCTTGGAGTTTCTGGAATGCCGCCTCGATCTCCTCCGACGACCGGCATTCCTGATAGATCGCCAGGATGCGCTTCTCAAAATCGACACCGGACTCGATGCTGCCGAGTACATCGTCCGACGCACCAAACACGCCGTTGAAGAGGCTGAACTTCTCCCCGAGCAATTCAAGGACACGGCGATCGGCCTCGTTACGTTCGTTCAGGAAGTTGATCACGACGACGTCGTGCTTCTGCCCATAGCGATGGCATCGGCCGATCCGCTGTTCGATCCGCTGGGGATTCCAAGGCAAGTCGTAATTGACGACCAGCGAGCAGAACTGAAGGTTCACGCCTTCCGCAGCGGCCTCGGTCGCGAGCAGGATCGTCGCACTATCCCGAAAATGCTCGACCAGGGCGGCGCGCACATCAATGGCGCGCGATCCTGACGAACGACCGGTTAATCTGTTCTTCGCCAGCCATGCCTCGTAGATTTGAGTGGCGTCAGGCCCCGTGTTCGTGCCGTTGAAGACGACAACCTCGCCTTTGTAGCCGTGCTCCTCAAGAAAGCCCTTCAGATAATCCTGTGTTCTGCGGGATTCTGTGAAGACGACGGCTTTCCGCGCAGCGCCCGTTTCAGCCATCTGCGCAAAACCAATATCCAGTGCCTTAAGTAGGGTTTCGGTTTTCGTATCGACAGGGATTCCGCGCGCCCGTTCACTCAGGCGCTCCAAGAGTTCGATTTCCTCTTTCAGCTTTGATCGGTCGATTGGCGCCGCGTCGGTTTCCGACGACTCCGGCTCGGTGTCATCAGCCAGGAGATCGTCGAGCAACTCGTCTTCGATGTCTTCCGATTCGATAAGCTGCTCAGCAAATTCTGGATCGTCCTTGATCTGCTCGTCGCGGAGCGTTTCCAATCTCGCCCGCAAGGTATCCAGCGTGCCGGCGATGGCGAGTGACGACGAGGCCAGCAGCTTCCGCAGAATGAGTGCGGTAAGGTGCCTCTGGCGCTGTGGGAGGGCGTAGCTGTAGGGGCGCTGCAAGAAGGCTGAAACCGCCTCGTACAGAGAATGCTCGGCGTCGCTCGATGTGAAGGGGCGCGTGATGGCTCGCCGTTCGGTGTATCGAACATATTCAACGACCTGATTGCGCAGCGTCCTTTTGCAGAAGGTCGCTAGACGTTGTCTCAGATCGGTCATGCTGCTTCCGGCGCTGGCATAGCGCGCCCTGAACGCATTTATGTCGCCGAAAAGTTGCTCATCGATGAGCGTCGAAAGCCCGTAGAGCTCAACGAGCGAGTTCTGCAACGGTGTCGCCGTCAAAAGCAACTTCCGGCAATCTTCTGTGGCCCAGCGGATGCCCTGACCGACCTTGTTGCTGGGACGATAGGCGTTCCGGAGTTTGTGGGCCTCGTCGATGACAACCAGATCCCATGCAATCGCCTTGATTTCTTCACGCAAGGCGCTGGCATAGTTGAACGAGACGATGAGAATGCTCTTCTCGTTCAGCGGCGCGCGGCCGAGCCGGAGTTCATCCCGGTAGGTTTTCGCATCTAGGACCCGGGACGGGAGATTGAACTTTTCGGAAAGCTCCAGAGCCCATTGCTTCCTGAGCGACGCCGGGCAGATGACCAGCAGCCGCCGCTTCCGCTCGGCCCAGAACTGACAGAGGACAATTCCCGCCTCGATCGTCTTGCCCAGACCGACTTCGTCGGCGAGCAAGACGCCTTTTGAAAGGGGTGATTCAAGCGCGAATAAAGCCGCTTCGATCTGATGGGGGTTCAGATCGACGGCCGCATCGAAGAGTGACATCGAGAGGCGATCAAGGCCTGTCGAAGCTCGACGGGTGAGGTCGTGCGCAAAGTACTTGGCGTGAAAGGGCGTAACAATCATCCCCCACCCTCCGGCTTCTTGATATGGTCGGAAGGCGCATGATCGGATGTCTTGTTCGCAATTAGCCTCTCATATTCCTCTAGAGCGACAACGACGACGACCGGACGTCCATGCTTCTCGATCGCCACGGGCTTTGCCCGGGCTAGATCGATTAGCCGTCCAAATCCGTTCTTGGCCTCGCGGGCGGACATGCGTTGCATTGGCAGCTCACTTTCGGAGCCATTATAGCCATAATGGAGCAATCGACGCGGCTGCCAGCATCTAAAAGCTATGGATCCTGGGAATTCTGTTTAGTCGGGAAGAACAAGGGTTCTCAGCGGGTACAAACGTGAGCTTGGTCCCTCATCACTTGATAATCGGCGAGCATCTGCTCGATCGCCGACCCAGCCGGCAGCTGCTCCAGCTCACTCGCCGCTCGTGCCAGGAACTCCCGGCTGTATGCCGGGACCGGCGGGCACCCTCCCCCATCAGAACGAGCCGTCGCGCATCCGGCGAGCAAGCTCGTCGCGATCGCGAGGACGGCGAGACGCGGCATCCAGTTGTTCACGTTGTACCTCGATGGTTCTGCGCATGCGCTCGACGCGCTCGGCATAGCGTCCGGCCTGACGGGCGCCGAGAAGGACGGCGGCAACAGCGCCAATAATTGCGACGAGCCCCGCGAACTTCAGGGCATAAGGGGCGAGCAGTCGCCCGATGATCGCAATCACCGGAGCCCCCTGCGTCGGTCGTCGATCCGCGCCCAGATCATGTACGCGATCCCGGCGAGCACGGCGGCGCCAACCGCCCAAGGCGCGACCTGAAGCATCGATTGCAGCAGCGGGATCGCGGGTTCGACCTGGCGAACGACCTCGGCCGTCAGCCCGAGTACCGTGGCCCCGGCCGCCACCTGCCCGCCTTGGACCGTGCGCGTCTGGGTGAGTGGTCGCTGCGGGGGCTCGACACCGGCCAAGACCAGTCCCGCGTCGATCTCGGCATCCGTGTAGGGCTGCTGCTCGTTCTCGTGGCGGATGATCGCCCGCGTCAGCGGATGTAGGACCGCGTAGTCGTGCACGTCGATCTCGTCGTCCGCCTCGACGCCCACGCTGGCGGCGACAGCCCGCACATAAGCGCCTGTGTCGTTCTCGTTCGGAGGTGCCCAGCGGCCGATCATCTGCTTGACAGTCTTCAGGCCGACCCTGTCCTGGTAGGCAATCAGGGTCCGAGCCAACGCCCGGATCCCCCATTTGGCGGAAGCGAACTGGAAGAACTCCAGATCCCTCTGCTCGGCCGCTAGTCCCTGCCAGGGATCGGAGGAGCGGCGCAGATTGCCGGGATTATGGTTGCGAATGCCGCGCGGCGGCGAACCGGCTCGATGGGTCGAAGCGGTCATGGTTCTCTCCCT
>CAXNIC010000277.1:0-6822 GCA_964201945.1 Alphaproteobacteria bacterium | reverse complement strand
CGTATCTCGCCGATCTTGTCCACGCCGACCATCCCCCAACACCCTTCCCGGCAAAAGGAAGGGACGCTGACACACAGCGTTAGAGGGGGTCAGAATTGGACGCGAAAACCGCCCCTCAGGGGGTCACTATTGCGCGCGAATTTACAGCCGACTTGCGGAATCCCGCCCAGGGATCCTTGTCCAGGTGGTCGAGGCGGTTCATCAGGTTGTCGACCCTGAACTGGTCGGCGCGCACGCCGAGATCGAGCTCGCCCCACTCGATCGGCACCGCGACCGGCGCCTTGTCGCGGGCTCGGGTCGAGAAGGGCGCCACCGCGGTCGAGCCGCGGCCGTTCCTCAAATAGTCGATGAAGATGCGGCCGGGCCGGGCCTTCTTCGACATGTTGGCGGTGTAGCGGTCGGGGGCGTCGCTGGCGAGCAGCTCGGCGAAGGCATGGGAGAACTCCTTCACCGCCTTCCAGTCGGCCTCGGGCCTCAGCGGCACGACCACATGCAGGCCCTTGCCGCCGGAGGTCTTGAGGAAGGGTGCCAGCTTGAGGGCGAGCAGGCGCTTTCGGATCTCCTTCGCCGCCTCGACCACCCACTCCCAGCCGACGCCTTTGTCGGGGTCAAGGTCGAAGATCATCTGGTCGGGTTTTTCCAGGGCCGCCACGGTCGAGCCCCAGAGATGGACCTCGACCACGCCGAACTGCACCAGCGCGGCAAGACCGTCGAAGTCGCGGATGACGATCAGGCCCTCGCCGTCCTTCGGGTCCTTCACCTCGCCGATCGCCTCGGGCATGCCGCGCGAGCGATGCTTCTGGAAGAAGAGCTGGTCGCCGCCGATGCCGTCGGGTGCGCGCAGGAGGGACAACGGCCGGTCGACGACATAGGGTTTCATGCGATCCCAGACCGCGGCGTAGTGATCGAGGAGACCCTGCTTGGTCAGGCCCGCATCCGGCCACAGCACACGGTCGGGATGGCTCAGGACCACTTCGGTCTTCACCGTCTTCGTTGCCTTGACCGGCGCCGCTCCCTTCGTCTTCCCTTCGCGCACCACCTCCTCCGCCGGCTTGTCGTCGCGAAGACCGACGAAGGCAGCGTGGCGCAGGATCCCGTCCGCGGTCCAGGACCGGAACTCGACCTCGGCCACCAGCTCCGGCCTGACCCAGACGACCTGGCGGTCCCCGACTTGCCGGCTCGCGAACGGCGAACGGTCGACCTTGAGCCTGTCCAGCTTGAGCTTGAGACCCTTTGCCAGCGTCTGTGAGAAGCCGGTGCCGACCCGCCCCGCCGGCTTCAGCGTGCCGCCCTCGAAGTAGCCCACCACCAGCGAACCTATGGCGCTGCGCGAGGCGGTCGACGGCATGTATCCGGCGACGACGAACTCCTGGCGCTGGGTGCATTTGGACTTGATCCAGTCGCCGGTGCGACCGCTGCGATAGGGCGCGTCCCCACGCTTGGAGACCACGCCCTCGAGCCCGAGGCGGCAGGCCTGGTCGAGCATCAACGCGCCGTCCTCGGTGAAATGCTCGCTGTAACGGACGGCACCGGTGCTGGGCGACACCTCGTCGCCGAATAGTCGCTCCAGCGCCCGCTTCCGCTCGAGCAGCGGCCGTTTCCTGAGATCGGCGCCATCCAGATGAAGCAGGTCGAAGACATAGAAGACGAAGCGGTCCGTCCGCCCTTCAGAGAGATCCTCCTGCAGCGCTGAGAAGTCGGCGACGCCGGTCTCCGTCAGCACCACGATCTCGCCGTCGATAACGGCGCTCTCGCAGGGCAGCGCCTGCAACTCGGCCGCAATCTCGCGCCCGAAGCGTTTGCTCCAGTCGAGCCCGGTCCGCGTCATCAGGTGCACCGTCCAGCCGTCGATCAGCGCCTGGGTGCGATAGCCGTCGAACTTGACCTCGTGCAGCCATTCCCTGCCGGTCGGCGTCTTGTCGAGACGGGCGAGGCAGGGCGGGACGAAAACGGGCTTGGCACCGCGACGTTTGGCGGGTTCCTTCGCAGCCTTGGCCGGTTTGGCTTTGGCCAGCTTCCGCGACTTGGCTTCGCGCGGCTTCGCCTTCCGACCTTCGGCGATCTCGGCCAGCGTGTGCCCGGTCTTCACCGACTGGGTCGCGGTCTTGGTGATCTCGCCCTTGGCTCCGGAAACGGCGTAGTCGTCCTTCGACTTGATCAAGAGCCAGTTGTCCCGCTTCTCCCTCGGGCGCCGCTTCATGCGGACGAGGTGCCAGCCGCCTTTCAGCTTCTCGCCTTCGAGGGTGAAGATGAGATGGCCCTTCTTCAGCCCCTTCGCCGGTTCGCCTTCGGGGATCCAGCGGCCGCGATCCCATTGCGAGACCGCGCCGGCACCATAGTTGCCCTCAGGGATCATGCCTTCGAAGGAACCGTAGTCGAGCGGGTGGTCCTCAACCTGGACGGCGAGCCGCTTCTCCTCGGGATCGAGGCTGGGGCCTCGCGTCACCGCCCAGGACAGCAGGACGCCGTCGTGCTCCAGGCGCAGGTCGTAGTGGAGCCGGGTCGCGTCATGCTCGTGGATGACATAGAGGCCGCCCCGCGACGACTTGCCCTGGGTGCCCTCGGGTTCCGTCGTCTGGTCGAACTGGCGCTTGGCGCGATAAGTGGCGAGACGATCCACGGCGATGCCTCGAACGATTGCCCGCTAGACAAAAATAACCACAGCCGCCCAGGCTTCGTTCCCTTGCGCCATTGCGCGAGATTTCACCGTCCCCCACCTCGCATTGACCCGATCCTCCGAACATCTCAACATCGGATTTGCTCGAATTTACCCGGCGGAGGCGGCGATGACGTCCACGGAAGCGCTGAATCGCTTCGTCTCCAAGGGCGTGCCGGTCGAGGAGTCTCTGGTCGGCGAATACCGCGACAGCACCAACCTTCTCGGCCAGCCGGAACGGCTGCGCGAGCGGCTGGCGGCCGACGGCTACCTGCTTCTCCGGGGCGTGCTCGACAAGGCGACGGTGGCCGCGGCGAGGCGCGAGATCTTCGGCCGGCTGGCGGAGGTCGGCGAGGTGAAGAAGCCGGCCGTCGACGGCATCGCCACCGGGACCAGCCTGAGGCGCGAGATGCAGCCGGATCTCGGCCGGTTCTGGCAGTCGGTCTGCGAAGGACCGGCCTTGCGCTCGGTCTCCCACGGCCCGGCGATCATCGGCCTCTTGACCGGGATCTTCGGCGAACCGGCGGTCGCCCTCGACTACATCGCGCTCCGCACCGCCGCCAAGGGCAAGTCGACCGGGCTTCACTTCGACGGCCCCTACTTCACCCGCCACCACGACCGGGTACTGACCTGCTGGATGCCGCTGGGAGACGTGGCCCCCGTGGACGGGCCGCTGGTGGTGATCGAAGGGTCGAACCGCTTCGACGACCTGATCGAGGAATTCCGCGACTTCGACATCGCCGTCGACACCACGCGACGCGCCGACATCGCCGAGGACTTCGGCACCTTCGCCAAGGCCCGCGGCGCCCGTGTGCTCACCACGCATTTCCGCCCCGGCGACGTGCTGGTCTTCGGCATGTTCACGCTGCATGGATCGCTGGACAACGGTTCGCCCATCGATCGCATCCGCCTCTCGGTCGATGTCCGCTATCAGCCGGCCGCGGCGCCGAAGGACGCCCGCTATTTCGGGCACAACCCGGCCGGCCGCTCCGGTGGCGGCTACGGCGAGCTGAACGGCGCCCGCCCCCTGACCGAGAAGTGGCACGACCTGACCGGCAACACGCATTCGGACAAGAAGGTCGAGTGACGCTCTAGCGCGGGTTCACCGAGGTCGAGTCGAAGACCGCGAGCTCGGGCGTGTCGAAATAGGTCTGGAACGGCGCCGCGGGATGGCCCCAGCGCCACTGCAGGCGCTCCAGTACGGTGTTCGCCGCCCGCGTGCTGGGCCGGCCGGCGATGGTGATGCGCCCGACATGGTCGGATTCGAGATCCGGCGTGCCGAGGCGAGCGACCGCCACGTCCTTCGGCGTCTCGAGGCCGCAGCGCGCCAGCGCGTCCATGACCGCGCGCCCGTCGACGAAGCTCGCGACCACGATCGCGGTGAACGGCAGGCGCTTGCGGGCGCCCTTGAGACCGGCGATGACCGCCGGCAGGTCGCGGATGCCGAGCTTGTCGCGGTCGGGCTCGGCCGCCACCACCGGACAATCCTCGGCCGAAAGGCCGGAGCCGCGGCAATAGGTGCGGAAGAAGCTGGCGGTGCGGTTGAAGAAGTAGTTGCCGCAATCCTCCATGATCCAGGCGATGCGCCGGTGGCCCTGCTGGAACAGGTGCGAGACGATCAGGTCGACGGTCTTCTCCGGATCGTTGGAGACGGCATCGACGTCCAGATGCTCGGCCGCCTGGCCCTCGATCAGCACGTGGTCGGCTCGCTGCTTCAGAAGCGCCAGCAGCGAAACCGAAAGGGTCGAGGAACGCGGCTGCAGGATCGCGGCGTCGTAGCGGGCGCCCGACTTCAGCAGCTCCATGACATGGGCGGCGTTGCTGTAGGTCAGCATCAGGGACTCATGGCCCTCGATCGACAGCCGCTGGTGGACGATGCGGGCGATCACGTCGCCGCGCTGATAAGGATGCTGGTAGAGCAGCGTCAGCACGCTCCGGGTCCGCTGGGCGGTGCTCGGGCCGCTGCTGACGAAGGTGCCGCGGCCGACATGGCTGGAGATGATGCCTTCCTGGCGCAGCTCGTTCATCGCACCCTGGATCAGGTGCTGGCTGACACCGAACTCGGCCATCAGCTGGCGGACCGTGGGGCAGCGGGCGCCGGGCGCGAAACCGGCGACGAGGGCGCGCAGGCGCTCGACCACGTCCTGGCGTGTGCGGGGAGCCGATCTGCCGGAGGCCGGGTCGAGGGTGACGGTCACCGACCGGTCACTTCATCAGGCCGAGATACTTCGGCAGCCAGAGCGTGATCTCTGGGATGAACATGAGGAGAGCCAGGGCGAATAGCAGCACTCCACAGAAAAACCAGACTTCGCGGATGATCTCGCTGACGGGAATTCCCGTCACCGCCGACATCACGAAATGCAGCACTCCATAGGGAGGAGTGAGCATGCCTATCATCATGTTGACGGTGACCACCAGACCAAAATGGACGAGGTCGATGCCGAGCATGCGGGCGGTCGGCAGCAGCACCGGCACCAGCACCAGAAGCATGACGGTGGTGTCGATGAAGCATCCCAGAATCAGGAACAGCACCATGACGCCGCCGAGGAATCCGGCCGCCGTGAGGTTCATCGACAGGAACCAGGCGGCCACCATGTTGGGCAACTGCTCTGCGGCGACCGCGTAGTTCACCAGGAAGGCGCCCATGATGATGGTCATCACCGAGGCGCTCTGCACCAGCGACGTCCGGAACGATTCGTAGAGGTCGGGGACCTTCACGTCTCGGTAGATCGTCGTGACCAGGACGAGGGCGTAGAGGGCGGCGACGGCGGCGCCCTCAGTCGGGGTGAAGGCGCCGATGCGGATACCGCCCAGCACCAGCACCGGCAGGCCGAGCGGCGGGAGTGCGCGCAGCAGGACGCCGGGCAGCGCGGCAAGGGTGACGCCTTCGCCGCGCGGGAAGTTGCGATGGGTCGCCTGCCAGGCGACGGAGAGCATGAGCAGAGTGGCGATCAGGATGCCCGGAACGATGCCGGCGGCGAACAGGGCGCCGACCGAGACATTGGCGATGACGGCATAGAGGATGAAGGGAATCGACGGCGGGATGATCGGGGCCAAGGTCGCGGCGGCGGCGGTGAGCGCGCCGGCATAGCCGCCGGTGTATCCGGCCTTCCGCATCATCCGCACCAGCACCGCGCCGGGGCCGGCGGCGTCGGCGACGGCGCTGCCGCTCATGCTGGCGAAGACCACGTTGACCAGGATGTTGACGTGCCCGAGGCCGCCGGGAATGCGCCCGACCAGCGCCTGCGCCAATTCCATGAGCCGGGTACCGATGGAGCCGACGCTGATGAGCTGGGCGCAGAGGATGAACATGGGGATCGCCAGCAGCACGTCCGACTGCAGCATGGCGTTCATCACCTGCTCGGCAGCCAGGCCGACGTCGGCGCCCTTGACGATCAGATAGAGGAGGCCCGCCACCAGCATGGAGATGCCGATCGGCACGCGCACCAGGCCGAGAGCGACGAAGGCGACGATCAAGACGATGAGCTGCTTCGACATCAGGCCTCGGGCTTCCACCAGATCGCGCGGCCGATGTCCCAGAGCGCGCGCACGCCGAGCGCCCCGATGAAGATCGCGAAGAAGGCGAAGACGAAGTCGAGCCGCACCCTGAGGATGGGCGTACTCAGCACCTTCATGTAGAGGGCGAAGTCGACGATGGCCGGCAGCGCCCAGAACGTCACGCCGGCGACGACGATGCCGGCGACCAGCGTCATCAGCCGGCGCACCGTTTGCGGCACCGCCTCGTAGACGAGATCGAAGTAGATGTGATCCTTCACGGTCAGGCTGAACGATGCCGCCCAGAGGGCCGCGACCGAGAAGGCAAGCGTCGGGAATTCCTCGCTCCAGCTCACCGGCCGGTTGGCGATGTAGCGCATGAACACCTGGATGTTGATCGCGACGAAAACCGAGGCGAAGCACAGGACGCCGACGGCGTCGAGTGCTCCGCGCAGTTTCGAACGCATGGGCTGCCCCAGGCGGACGCTATCGGTTTTCTACTTCACCAGGCGTTCGATGCGGTCGAGCCAGCCCGCCGGTGCCTTCTGCACGTATTCGGAGTCGGCGAAGACCTTGAGCACCTGGGTGCGGAACGCGTCGATGTTGGGCTTGGTGATGGTGAGACCGGCGGCGCGCATCTTCTCAAGGGTCTCGTCGTCGTCGCGGAGCTT
>CAXNIC010000276.1:0-6827 GCA_964201945.1 Alphaproteobacteria bacterium | reverse complement strand
ATCTCCTTGGCGACGGTGACGCCGTCCTTGGTGATCCGCGGCGCGCCGTAGGACTTGGCGAGGACGACGTTGCGGCCCTTGGGGCCGAGCGTCACCTTCACCGCATTGGCGAGGATGTCGACGCCCCGCAGCAGACGGTCGCGCGCATCAACGCTGAACTTCACATCTTTAGCAGCCATGATCTTCACTCCCGCGTGTTAGGCGGCCTTCTTCTTTGCGGTTGAATGATCGAGCACGCCCATGATGTCGGACTCCTTCATCACCATGAGGTCCTCGCCATTGAGCTTGATCTCGGTTCCGGACCACTTGCCGAACAGCACGCGGTCGCCGGCCTTGACGTCGAGGGGAACCAGCTTGCCCATCTCGTCACGCGCGCCCGGGCCGACGGCGACGATCTCGCCTTCCATCGGCTTCTCCTGGGCGGTATCGGGAATGATGATGCCGCCGGCGGTCTTTGCCTCGGCATCAATGCGACGGACCAGGACACGGTCCTGCAACGGACGAAATTTCATCGAATGGTCTCCAGGACCGTAGTTTCGGGGTGATTGGCACTCTCATGCAGAGAGTGCCAGAAGCATTACACCAAATGGTGCGGTGGCGATATCAATACAATGTAGTTGCGGGATAAATAATTCCTCGCGCCGGTAAATTCCGGAGCAATTTTCCGTCGTTATCGAGGAAATACTTTCCAGGCGTATTTTTACGAGGTCGTCTGGATCAGGATAAAGGCGAGAGCCCCTTTGCTGTCGGTGCTCATGATCACGGCGGCGAAGTCCCTGGCGATGGGCGTCGCCTCCCCGGCCTTGCGCAGTCCAGTGAGATGGAGGCTCAATGCCTTTCCCGCAGCGCGCATGGCTTCGTCGACGGTTTTCCCGCCGCTGACGCAGCCTGGCACGTCAGGAAAAGACACGCTGTAGCCCGCGCGGGGCTTCCGGTGGATGATGGCGACATAGGGGTTCATTCTGGTCTCCGGTTGCGCGCCCAGGCTCCCATGCAGCCGGTGGCCGCAGCGAATAAGCGGGACTCTACGAAAATACCAAATACCGTCTAGATTGCCGGAATGAGCTTTCGGTCCGACAGCCCCCCGTTCCGGGGCCTGGAGTTCGAGCACGCCCAGAGTCCGGCCTTTGCCGACTACTGGCATTCGCTGCCCAAGCACGACCTCATCCCGTCCCGGGCGGACTTCGATCCTTGCCTCCAGGGGCCGATCCTTTCCACATACATCATCCACGAGCTGGTCTCGCCCGAGATGGTCCGGATCCGCCTCGCCGGCACCAAGATGCGCGAAGGCTTCGGCATGGACCCCACCGGGCGCAACTATCTCGACTTCGTCGAGCCGGCCCGGCGGGCAAAGGCGTCGCGCGCCATTTTCCTGGTCTGCGAGCAGCCCTGCGGCATGCTGGTGAAGCTCAAGTCGAAGACCCAGACCGGCCGCATGTACATGAACGAGACCTTCGCGCTGCCGATGCGCGACAACGAGGGCCAGGCCCGCCTCGTCTACTACCAGTCCAACTCGGCGCCGCTCGACGAATACCGCGATGCGACCTCCGACCAGCTGGTCGTGCTGGACATCGCCAAGCGCATCTTCATCGACATCGGCGCCGGCATTCCGAAGTTCAAGGACTGAGCGGGCTCGGAGGATACCAATGAAGACTCTCTATGCCGGCGGCCTGGTGTTCGACGGGACGAGGGCGCCGGCTGAAGGCCTCGGCGTGATGGTCGAGGGCGGTCGCATCGCCCGGGTCGCGCCGGTGGGCGAGTTCGCGGGCTTCGCCGGCACGCGCGTCGACACCACCGGCCAGACGTTGATGCCCGGCCTGATCGACTGCCACGTCCACTTCATCTTCGGCGGCGAGGCCAACCTGCTGGCCACGTTCCGCGCGGCCAAGCCGTCGGAGACGGTGATGCGCGCGCTCGAGCTGGCGCAGGCGACCTTGCGGGGTGGCGTCACCGCCGTCCGCGATCTCGGCGGCAGCGACTATGTCGAGTTCGCGGTCAGGGACGCATGCAACTCCGGCCGCCAGCTCGGTCCCACCATCCTCTGCGCCGGCCGGGTCGTCTGCATGACCGGCGGCCATGGCTGGTTCATCGGCCGCGAGGCCGATGGGCCTGAGGACGTGGTAAAGGCCGTCCGCGAGAACGTCAAGGCCGGCGCCGACCTGATCAAGTTCATCGCCACCGGCGGCGTCACCACGCCCAACGTCGATCCGATGCTGGCCCAGCTGAGCGCCGAGGAACTCGCCGCCGGCGTCGCCGAGGCCCGACGCTTCGGGCGAAAGAGCGCGTCGCACGCCCAGGGCTCGCCCGGAATCCGCAATGCCGTCGATGCCGGTGTCGCCTCGATCGAGCACGGTTTCCAGCTCACCGACGAGCTGATCGCCGACATGACCAGGCGCGGCGTGTACCTGGTACCGACCCTGGTGGCGATGGAGCGGGTGATGTCGGATCCCCGCGGCATCCCCGCATATCTGGTCGACAAGACCCGGCGCTTCTACGACATGCACCGGGACTCGGTGCTGCGCTTCTATCGCGCCGGCGGCCCGATCGCCTTCGGCACCGATGCCGGCACCACCTTCAACTATCATGGCGAGAACGTGCAGGAGCTGAAGCTGATGGTCGATCTCGGCATCGCGCCGATCGACGCGCTGCTCTCGGCCACGCGCAACGCCGCCGACCTCGCGGGCTTCACCGACCGCGGCCGCGTCGCCGAGGGCTTCTGGGCCGATCTCCTGATCGTCAACGGCAACCCGGCCGAGGACATAAGCGCGATCTCCGATCGCGCCAATCACCGGCTGGTGCTGAAGGCCGGCATCGACGTGCACGCGACGCTAGGCCCGGCGCTGCCGACGGCGGCCCCCCGCTTTCCCGAGTTGGCGGCGCCGGCGTTCTGACAAGGAGGCGCGACGCCGAAGCGACGCCGCGCCCGTCCCTCGCCTTCAGCTCTTGTCGAGATTCCAGTAGACGAACAGCGGGGCCTTCAAAAGGCCGGTTACGTTCTTCCTGTGCGGCCAGGGCTGCACGTACTCACCGAGCGGGATGAACGGCAGCACTTCCCAGAGGCGCTTGTGCAGGGCCTCCGCCAGCTCCTTCTGCTTCTCGGCATCGGTCTCGCGCATGAACTTCTGGCGGATGTCCTCGGCCGTCTGGTCGCAGGCCCAGCCGAACCAGCTCTTGTCGCAGCTGGTGACCGTCGGCAGGCTGGTCAGCGGCGAGGCGCCGGTGGTGCCGCCGAAGGTCGTGTGGAAGATGTGCCATCCGCCCTCGGCCGGCTTGTCCTTCTTCGCGCGGGTGGTGACGACGTTGCCCCAGTCGCTGAGCCTGAGATCGACGTTCATGCCGATCTTCTTCAGGTTCTCGGCCGTCACCAGGGTGAGCGCATTCAGCGTCGGGATGTCGGAGGCGCCGATCAGCACGATCTTCTCGCCGTTGTAGCCGGCCTCCTTCAGCAGCTGCTTCGCCTTCTCGTAGTCCTGCTTGCGATAGGCGTCGGACCCGGCCTGGGTCGCATACGGTCCCTGGCACATATACATGCCGAAGCAGACCTTCCAGAAGCGCTCGTCGCCATAGGCCGCCTGGGCGTAGGTGCGCTGGTCGACCATCAGCGCCAGGGCCTGGCGCGCCCGCGGATCGTTGAACGGCGGGTGCAGGAAGTTCGGACGCAGCCCGCCATAGCCCGGCAGCAACTGGACCTCGCCCATGACGACGTCGGGGTTCTTCTCGATCACGCCCAGCAGGTCCATCGACGGCTGGTCGAGGATGTCGACCTCGCCCGCGTTCAGCGCGGCGAAGGCGGTCGCGGCATCCGGGATGACCTTGTATTCGATGCGGTCGACCTTGACGACCTTGCCGCCGGCGAGGCCGTCCGGCGCCTCGCTGCGCGGCATGTAGTCGGTGTTCTTGGCGTAGACGATCTTGGCGCCCGGAACCCACTCCTCCTTGACGAACTTGAACGGACCGGAGCCGATCGACTCGGTGATCGGCGTGTTCGGGTCGATCAGCGCCTCCTTCTCGCGGTAGATGCCGCCATAGACGCTGTTGCCGCCGCCGAGCGTGTAGAGCGTCGGCCCGAAGGGCTCCTTCATCTTCAGCGTGAAGGTCTTGTCGTCGACCGCCTGAACGCTGGCGGCGAACTCGTTCAGGCTCCGCCCGAGAAGCTCGCGCGCCATCATGCGCTTCAGGGACGCGACCACGTCCTTGGTGGTGACGGGCGTCCCGTCATGGAACTTGAGGCCGGGCCTCAAGGTGAAGGTGTAGGTGAGCTTGTCGGCCGAGAGCGAATAGGTCTCGACCATCTGCGGCTTGGCTTCGAGTTTCGAGTTCCAGTTGAACAGTGAATCGTAGACCGATGCCATGTGCTGGCCGGTGATGGTCGCGGTGGTCTGGTGGCCGTCGACCACCTTGACGTCGGCATGGGGCACGATGCGGATGGTCTTCTGCGCAAATGCCGGCGACGCGGCCAGCGCGAGCGCTGCCGCCAAGACGGGTAATCCTGATCTCATGACGCGGATCTCTCCTCGGTTGCCTCTCCGTTGGAGATCGCAAGCCCCCGGGGAGCGTCGCGCCCGGTCTAGGATAGGCGCCCGCCCTCTTGTCGTTGCCCTTGGAGCCGCGACCGTCGCCTCGTCGGGCGACGGCAAGATCAGGCGATGCCGTGCGCGCCCTGTCAATGGGGCGAGCCGCCGTCAGCCGAGCAGGCGGACCAGCGACATCGAGACCGACGGGAACAGCGTGAACAGCAGGATGCCGATGAACATGGCGAAGATGAACGGCGTCGCCTCACGGAAGATGGCGGCGACCGGCGTCCGCGTGATCGCCGCCGGGATGAAGACGAGGATGCCGACCGGAGGCGTGATCCCGCCCATCATCAGGGTCACCACCATGACCAGCCCGAAATGAACGGGGTCGATGCCGAGCTGAAGGATGAGCGGCAGCGTCAGCGGCACGATGATCAGCATCCCGGCCGTCAGGTCGATGAACATGCCGGCGACGAGGCCGATCGCGACGATGGCGAGCAGGACGGCATCGGGGCTGCTGACCTTGCCCATCACCGAGGCGACCACCGCCTGGGGCATGCGCTCGGAGATCAGCACATAGGCGAAGGGAGCGGCGACGCCGATCAGGAAGCCGATGGCGGCCGACTCCCGCGCCATCTCGACCGCCTGGCGGTAGAGGTCACCGAGGCCATAGGCGCGGTAGAGGACGAGGCCGAGGACGAGCGCGTAGACGGCGGCGACGGCGCCGGCCTCGGTCGGCGTGAACACGCCGAAGCGGATGCCGCCGACGATGAGCACGGCCAGCGACAGGACCGGCGCCGCACCGAGAAAGCCGCGGAGGATACCGCGGAGGGTCGCCGGCTCGCCCATCCGGCCGTATTTGCGCCGCCTGGAGATCACGTAGACGGTGAGCATGAACATGCCCGCCAGGATGAAGCCCGGCAGGATGCCGGCGATGAACAGCTTGATCACCGAGACCTCGGCGATCGAGGCGAAGACCAGCATGGCGATCGAGGGCGGGATGATGTTGGGCAGAACCGCTGACGAGGCGGTGATGGCGCAGGAGAATGCCGCCGAGTAGCCGTGGCGGACCATCTGCGGGACGATCAGCTTGGAATCGAGCGCGGCGTCGGCGCCTGACGAGCCCGAGATGCCGCCGAACATCACGCTGGTCAGGACGTTGACCTGGGCGAGACCGCCGCGGGCATTGCCGACCAGGGAGCGGGCGAAGTCGATCAGGCGCAACGACAGCCCACCGATGTTCATCAGGTGAGCGGCGGCGACGAACAACGGGATCGCCAGCAGGAGGAACCGGGCCGAGCCGTTGGCCAGGTTCTGCACCACGGCCGCCGGCGGCAGCAGGTCGCCGCCGAGATTGGCGACGAAGGCCGCGAACAGCATGGCAAAGGCGATCGGAACGCCCAGCACCAGAGTGACGGCGAAGGAGATGCCCATGTAGACGCTCGGGCTGCCCTTCGGCAGCGGGATCAGCCCGTTGTCCATCAGGAGGTAGAGGCCGATGCCGAGCCCCATGCTGGCGACGGCGTAGAGCCATCCCCGCCCCTCCTCGATCGGCCGGAGCGCCAGGTAGACGAGGCCGATGGCGCAGCCGACCGGGATCACCGCGAACTTGGTCCAGTTCGGCAGCTTCAGCATCACGTTCATGCCGCCGACCACGTCCATCAGCTCGTTGGCGGCGAACAGCAGATAGGCGGTAGTGAAGACGACGATGACGTCGATCGCGAAGTCGATGGCGGTGTGGAACCGCTTCGGCGCCACCGCCTGGGCGATCGAAACCGCGATGTGGTCGCGGGCGCGATGGCCGAGCGCCACACCGAAGAAGATCAGGTAGATGAAACCCCAGCGCCCCACCTCTTCGGTCCAGGAGAAGGAGTTGTTGAAGACGTAGCGCGAGATGACGCCGGCCATGACGTCGCCGACGATGACCAGCAGGCAGAGGACGGCGAGAAATCCGGTCGCCTGGTCCAACCGGTCCAGCACGGCGACGACGATACGCCGCGCGCCGCGCGGCGGCGGCACGTGACCCGCCTCAGTCAAGCTCGTCCCCCCTCGAAGGAAGGGCGGAGACCGGCTTCACCCGGTCTCCGCCCGGCTCCACGCGCTACTTCGTCGCCAGGATCTCTTCGTAGAGAGCCTTGCCGTCCGGCACGCCGGCGGCCCACTTGTCCCAGAGCGGCTTCATCTTCGCCTGCCAGGCGGTCTTGTCCTTCACATAGGTGACCGTGGCACCGGCCTTCGCCGCCTTATCTGGACCGAGGGCGTTGTAATAGGTGATCAGGTGATGCTCGAACGGCGCCAGCTCCTGGAAGGCCG
>CAXNIC010000275.1:0-6974 GCA_964201945.1 Alphaproteobacteria bacterium | reverse complement strand
CGGCCCTTATGTCGGCCTCTTCGCCACGCGCGAGAAATTCATCCGCCAGATGCCGGGCCGCCTCTCCGGCCAGACCGTCGATGCCGATGGCCGCCGCGGCTGGGTGCTGACGCTCTCGACCCGCGAGCAGCACATCCGCCGTGAGAAGGCGACCTCCAACATCTGCACCAATGCCGGCCTGTGTGCGCTGGCCTTCTGCATCCACATGACGATCCTGGGCGAGGTCGGGCTGACCCGGCTCGCGACGCTCAACCACGCCAAGGCGGTGCAGCTCGCCGACAAGCTCGCCGGCATCCCCGGCGTGTCGGTGGTCAACTCCGCCTTCTTCAACGAGTTCACGGTGAAGCTGCCTAAGCCGGCGGCGGGCGTCGTCGACCGTCTCGCCACGAAGCGCATCCTTGCCGGTGTGCCGGTCTCCCGCCTTCTGCCGGGGGACGCCGCGCTCGCCAATCTGTTGCTGGTGGCAGCGACCGAAACCAACACCGATGCCGATATGGATGCGCTTGTGGCCGCGCTCCGGGAGGACCTCCGATGAGCGACTGGAGCAAGGCCGTCAGCACCGGCTTCAAGGCGGGCGAGGCCGGCCTCGCCGGCAACCGCGGCCTGCAGATGGAGGAGCTGCTCAGCTTTGAGCAGGACGCGCCCGGCCGCACCGGCGTCGATCTGCCGGAGCCGCCCAAGGTGAAGGATCGTCTCGGCGGTCTCGCGCGGAAGGGCGCCATCGGGCTTCCGGGACTCTCCGAGCCGCAGGTGGTGCGCCACTTCACCCGGATGTCGCAGAAGAACTACGCGATCGACGCCGGCCTCTATCCGCTGGGCTCGTGCACGATGAAGCACAACCCGCGACTGAACGAGAAGATGGCGCGGCTGCCGGGCTTCGGCGATCTGCATCCGCTGGCGCCCGAGTCGGCGGTGCAGGGCGCGCTGGAGCTGCTGGATCAGCTTGCCCACTGGCTGAAGACGCTCACCAACATGCCGGCCGTGGCGCTGTCGCCGGCTGCCGGCGCGCATGGCGAGCTCTGCGGCATGCTCTGCATCAAGGCCGCGCTCGAGGCCAAGGGCGAGACCCGCAACCGCGTGCTGGTGCCCGAATCGGCGCATGGCACCAATCCGGCGACCGCTGCCTCGATCGGCTACACCGTCGAGGCGATCCCGGCCAAGGCCAACGGCCATGTCGACGTCGACGCCTTCAAGGCCAATCTCGGCCCGGACGTCGCCGCGATCATGATCACCAACCCGAACACCTGCGGCATCTTCGAGACCGAGATCTCGGCGCTGGCCGATGCCGTGCACGCGGCCGGCGGCTACCTCTACTGCGACGGCGCCAACTTCAACGCCATCGTCGGCCGGGTGCGCCCGGGCGATCTCGGCGTCGATGCCATGCACATCAACCTGCACAAGACCTTCTCGACCCCGCATGGCGGCGGTGGGCCGGGCTCCGGCCCGGTGGTGCTGTCGGCGGCGCTGGCGCCCTTCGCGCCCTTGCCGCTGGTCGTCCACGGCAAGGACGGCTTCAGGCTGGTCGAGACCACGCCGGGATCCGGCGACGGCACCAAGGCGCTCGGGCGGCTCAAGGTCTTCCACGGCCAGATGGGCATGTTCGTGCGCGCGCTCGCCTACATGATGAGCCACGGCTCGGACGGTCTGGCGCAGGTGGCGGAGGACGCCGTCCTCAACGCCAACTACATCCTCGCGCGCCTCAAGGACGTGATGACGCCGGCCTTCCCCGGCTACTGTATGCACGAGGCGCTGTTCGACGACCGCTTCCTCAAGGACACCGGCGTCACCACGCTCGACTTCGCCAAGGCGCTGATCGACGCCGGCTACCACCCGATGACGGTCTATTTCCCGCTGATCGTCCACGGCGCCATGCTGGTCGAGCCGACCGAGACGGAGAGCAAGGACGCGCTCGACGCCTTCATCGCCACGCTTCGCGTGCTTGCCGAGCGGGCGAAGACCGATCCCGAGCCCTTCCACCAGGCACCCGTTTTGACGCCGCGACGCCGCCTCGACGAGGTCGGCGCCGCCCGGAAGCCGGTGCTGCGCTGGCGGCCGGAGACGGTGCAGAAGCAGGCTGCGGAGTAGGGTCGCTTAGAGCGAGTCTCGCCCCCCACCCTAACCCTCCCCCACGCTCCGCGGGGGGAGGGGATATGAATCGGAAACCCTCCCCCTTGATGGGGGAGGGCAGGGTGGGGGTGGAGTCCCAGTCTCGATCCCCGCCCCATTGTGACCCTCCGCAATCTCTGTCACATAACCGTCAAATCGACGGGGAGGCTCCGATGGCGACGATCAGGCTGACGATGGCGGAGGCGCTGGTGCGCTTTCTTATCGCCCAATCGGTCGAGATCGGCGGCAAGCGCGAGCCGCTGTTCGGCGGCGTCTTCGCCATCTTCGGCCATGGCAACGTCGCGGGCTTAGGTCACGCACTCGAGCAGGAGAAGAAGCGGCTGCCGACGCTCCGCGCCCATAACGAGCAGGCGATGGCGCTGGCGGCGATCGCCTTCGCCAAGACGACCGCTCGGCGCCGCATGATGGCCTGCACCACCTCGATCGGCCCTGGCGCCACCAACATGGTGACGGCAGCCGCGCTGGCGCATGTGAACCGGCTGCCGGTGCTGTTCCTGCCCGGCGACATCTTCGTCAGCCGCAGGCCGGACCCGGTGCTGCAGCAGGTCGAGCACTTCTCCGACCTCACCGTCTCGGCCAATGACTGCTTCCGTCCGGTCTCGCGCCTCTTCGATCGCATCATGCGTCCCGAACAGCTGCTGGTGGCGCTGCCGGCGGCGCTGCGCGTCCTCACCGATCCGGCCGAGTGCGGCCCCGTCACGCTGGCGCTGCCGCAGGACGTGCAGACCGAGAGCTTCGACTATCCGGTCGAGTTCTTCCGTCCGCGCGTCTGGCGCACCCGCGCACCGGAGCCCGATGCCGACGAGCTGGCGGAGGCCGCCGCGGCCATCGCCAAATCCAAGCGGCCGCTGATCCTCGCCGGCGGCGGCGTGAAATACGCGCTGGCCGAGAAGGCGCTGGCCCGCTTCGCCGAGACCCATGGCGTGCCGGTCTCCGAGACCCAGGCCGGCAAGGGCAGCCTCGCCTTCGACCATCCGCTGAACGCCGGCGCACTCGGCGTCACCGGCACTGCGGCGGCGAACGATCTCGCCCGCGAGGCTGACCTGGTGATCGCTATCGGCTCGCGCCTTGCCGACTTCGCCACCGGCAGCCGTGCGCTGTTCCCGCAAGCGACCTTGATCCAGCTCAACGCCGCCGCCTTCGATGCCGGCAAGCACGCCGCCTTGCCGCTCGTCGCCGATGCCGGCCGCGGCCTGGCCGCGCTCGACCGGGCGCTGAAGTCCTGGTCGGCCGCAGCAAATTGGACAACGAAGGCGAAGAAGCTGGCCCGCCAATGGCTGAAGACGACCGAGGCCGCCACCGCGCCGGCTAAGGGCATGGCGAGCGACGCCGAGGTGCTGGGTGCGGTCGACCGTGCGGCCAAGCGCCGGAAGAGCATCATGGTCTGCGCTGCCGGCGGGCTGCCGGGCGAGCTGCACAAGCTCTGGCGGGCGGCCGACTCGACCGAGTATCACCTCGAATACGGCTACTCCTGCATGGGCTACGAGATCGCCGGCGGCCTCGGCGCCAAGCTGGCGCGGCCGGAGCGCGAGGTCTTCGTGCTGGTCGGCGACGGCAGCTACCTGATGATGAACTCCGAGATCGCCACCTCGGTACAGCTTGGGCAGAAGCTGACCATCGTGGTCCTCGACAACAAGGGCTTCGGCTGCATCGCCCGATTGCAGAAGGCGACCGGCGGGGCGCCCTACAAGAACCTGTTCCCGTCCTCGGCGCCCTGGGTCGACTTCGCCGCCCATGCGCGCGCTCTGGGGGCCGAGTCGGTCAAGGTGCGGTCGATCGCGGAACTCGAGATGGCGCTGGATCGTGCCGCGTCCAAGAAGAAGACCCAGGTAATCGTCATCGATACCGATCCCTGGAAGACGTCGGATGTGGGCGGCACCTGGTGGGACGTCGCGGTCCACGACGCACCTCGCGACGCGCTACGCAAGGACGTCAGGAAATCGTATGAGAAGGCGCGGGCGCGCCAGCGCCTGGGAGCCTAGAGGAACATCATGGCGAAGATCGGCATCAACCCGCTGACATGGACCAACGACGACATGCCGGAGCTGGGAGCGGCGACGCCGCTCGAGACCTGCCTCGCGGAGGCGAAGCAGGCGGGCTATGACGGCATGGAGCTCGGGAACAAGTTTCCGCGCGACCCCGCGGTGCTGAAGCCGATCCTCGCCAAGCACGGTCTCGGCCTCGCCTCCGGCTGGTATTCGGCGAAGCTGCTGGAGCGCTCGCCGAAGGACGAGATCGAGGCGGTGCAAGGTCATCTGAAGCTGCTGAAGGCGTTCAAGGCGCCGGCCATGGTCTTCGCCGAGGTCACCGGCTGCGTGCATGGGGACCGGAAGACGCCGGTCACTCGCCGGCCGACGCTGAACGCCGAGCAGTGGAAGACGCTCACCTCGCGCATGACCGAGGTCGGCAAGTATCTCGCCGGCGAAGGCGTGCCGATCGCCTATCACCATCACATGGGCACGGTGATCGAGACCGAGGCCGAGATCGACCGCCTGGTGGCGGAGACCGGGCCTGAGGTCGGGCTGCTGCTCGACACCGGGCACCTGACCTATGCCGGCGGCGACGCCATCGCCGTTGCCAAGCGCCACGCCGCCCGCATCAATCACGTCCATTGCAAGGACATCCGCCCGAAGGTGCTGGCGCAATCCAAGGCGAACGACTCGAGCTTCCTCGACTCGGTGCTGGCCGGCGTCTTCACCGTTCCCGGCGACGGCTCGATCGACTACCCCGCCGTACTGAAGCAGCTGAAGCCCGCCGGATACTCAGGCTGGTTCGTGGTCGAGGCCGAGCAGGATCCCGCCAAGGCGCATCCGCTCACCTATGCGAAGAAGGGCCACGACTACCTTCGCCCGCTGACGGCGGCGCTCGGGTTCTAGCTCCGCGGCATCTTGAACGGACGCGCCTGCTCGAACGCAGCTGACGCGCGCATCACCAGGTCGTCGCGATACATCGGGCCGACGATGTGGAGCCCGATGGGGAGCCCGTCGACGAAGCCGGCGGGGCAGGTCGAGGCCGGCTGGCGGGTCATGTTGAAGGGCCAGGTGAAGGGCGACCAGTGCAGCCAGGTCGGAAACTTCGCCTTGTCCGGAGTCACCAACCCGGCGTCGAAGGCGGTGATCGGCATGGTCGGCGTCACCAGCAGGTCGTACTTGTTGTGGAACAGCTTCATCGTCCGCGCCATGTCGATGCGTACGTCCTGCGCTGCAATGAAGTCCGTCGCCGGGATGTCGATGCCGGAGATGGCGCATTGCAGCAGCGCCGGCTCCATCAGCTTCACCTGCTCGGCGGTCATGTTGCGGACGCGCTTGCCGTAGGAGGCGCGCCAGATGATGTCGATCGCCCAGGCGGGATCGGGGAATCCCGGATCGACCGCCTCGACGGTCGCGCCGGCGTCGGCGAAGACCTTCGCCGCCTTGGCGATCGCTTCGGCGATGAGCGGATCGACGCATTTGATGTAGCCGAGGTCGGCGCTGTAGGCGATGCGGAGCCCCTTCACGCCCTTGGCGATCTCGGCCAGGTAGTCGATGTCCTGGGGCGGAAGCGCGAAGGGGTCGCGCTCGTCCGGTTCGGCGATGACGCGCAGCATGGCGGCCGAGCAGGCGACCGTGCGGCTCATCGGCCCATGCACCGCCATGTCGGCGATGCCGGCGCCGGTCGGGGTCGAGACCCGGCCGTAGCTGGGCTTGATGCCGAAGACGCCCGTGAAGGAGCCCGGCATGCGGATCGAGCCGCCGCCGTCGCCGCCGGTGGCGATCGCGGCGATGCCGGTCGCGACCGAGACCGCGGCGCCGCCGGAGGAGCCGCCCGAGGCCTTGTCGGGATTCCACGGGTTGCGGGTGATGCCGGAGAGCGGGCTGTCGGTCACGCCCTTCCAGCCGAACTCGGGCGTCGTCGTCTTGCCGAAGAAGACGGCACCGGCGGCGCGCAGCCGCGCGGTCATCGGCCCGTCATAGTCGACCGGTTCGGCCGGGAGCGTCATGCTGCCGATGCGGAAGGGCCAGCCGATGACGGCGTTGGTGTCCTTGATCGGCACCGACACGCCGTCGAGCGCGCCCTTTGGCTGCCCCTTCTGCCAGCGGGCCTCCGACTCCCGCGCCATCCGATAGCCGGTCTCCCGGTCGATCAGGCAGAAGGGATTGAGCCGCGGCTGCTCGGCGTCGAGCCGCTTCAGCGAGGCGTCCAGGACCTCGACCGGCGACAGCGTCTTCGCTCGAAAGGCCGAGACGAGCTCGGCCACGGTCAGGAAGGCGGGATCGGTCGCGGTCATGGTCTTCCCCTTTAGCCCGGCAGGATCTCCGACAGCGCCTGGATCAGCCGGTCGACCTCGGCGTCGTCGTTGTAGTGGGCGAAGCTGATGCGAATGACGCCTTCGAGGCCGAGGGCGTCGACGCAGCGCTTGGCATAGAAGTGCCCGTGGCCGACCGCGATCTTGCGGGCGAACAGCGCCTTCGCGACCTCGGTCGAGGTCTTGCCTTCGACCGAGAAGCAGATGATCGGCGCGCGGGCGCCGTCCTCGCCGATCAGGCGGACGGATTTCCGGCTCTTCAGGAAGTCGACGATGCGCTTGCCCAGCTTCGCCTCATGCGCCTCGATCATCTGGAAGACGCGGGCGTAGCGGGCGCGGGGCGAGTTCTCGCCCGAGCCGAAGTGGTGGCGATAAAGCAGGTCGAGATAGTCGCCGGTGCCGCCCAATCCTGCGACCAGCTCGTAGCTGAGGCCGCCCGGGTTGAGGGTCGCGGGCGTGGCGGTGATGAACTCGTGGTTCTGCGGCCGGGCCCGCTTCGCTAGATCCGGGCGGACCCAGAGGATGCCGAGATGGGTCCCGAAGATCTTGTAGGCCGAGCAGG